>NZ_JBVHJE010000005.1:0-454066 GCF_055560195.1 Streptomyces sp. NPDC023481 | reverse complement strand
CCGAGCGGGGTCTGGTGCGTGCAGCTGCAAGGCGGAGGAGGGAGTCGACGCGGAGCGTCGGCGACCGACGACAACGCCGCAGATGTGCGTGCCAGACCCCGCGACGCCGGCAAGATCCGAAAGAGAGGGCCTAGCTGTGCCGGGCCATCCCGCTGTCAGTGAGTGCCGGTACGGTTCTCGAGGCGGGTGCCGTGGCGAAGGGTGATCGACAGCAGGTCGCTGGGCGCGTCCAGTTCCAGGCGGTGCCAGCGGCCACGGGGGACGATCACGGCGGTCCCCGGCTTCAGTCGCACCATGTCCTCGGTGCCGTCGGGCCTGGTGGGACGGAGGTAAAGGCGGACGCCGCCGGTCAGGCAGCACACCGCCTCCTCGGCCTGCGGGTGCATCTCCCAGTGATCTGCGTGCACGTCCGCGTCCGTCTCCACGTGGAACGCCGCGAGTTGCCAGGCGCCCAAGTCGCCGTGCGTCACCCGCCGTTCGGTGGCTCGGATATCGCCGTCGGGGTGGATGTGCAGCGCCGAGGCGAACAGGTCGACGGGTGAAAGGGGAGTTGTCGTCATGACGGTGTTCCTTCCAGTCGGTTCTCCGCGGTGGTGGCGCGTTGCGGGGCAGGTGTTCCGGCCCGGCGGCGGGGCAGCACGGTGATCGCCACGACGGCCGCGATCACGAAGAGGGCGGCGGCGATGGCAAGGCCCAGGGCGTAGCCGTCGTCGAGCGCGGCGGGGTCGGTTGCCGTGCCGGTGCGGTGTGCGGCGACGGTGGCCAGGGCGGCCAGGCCGACGCAGCCGCCGAGTTGGCGGGAGCTGTTCATGAGGCCGGAGGCCATGCCGGCCTCATGGCGGGCGACGCCGGTGGTCGCGGCGGCGACGATCGGAGCGATGACCAGTCCGACGCCGATGCCGGTGATGACGCAGGGGCCGAGCACGTCGGTAAGGAAGCCGCCGTCGGGGCTGATGAACGCGAACCATGCCAGGCCCGCGGCGGCCAGCAGCGCGCCGGGCACCAGGGAGGCACGGGGGGTGCGTGCGGCGGTGACACGGGTCGCGACGAGGGTGCCCGCGACCAGGCTTGCGGAGAAGGGCAGGAACGCGGCACCGGTCGCCGCGGCACTCATGCCCAGAACCTGCTGCATGTACAGGGACACGAAGTAGAACGCCGCGAACTGCCCGGCCGTGGAGAAGAAGACCAGCACGTTGGCGCCGGCGACCCAGCGGTTGCGCAGCAGGCCCAGGCGCAACAGCGGTGCGGAAGCCCGGGATTCGGTGACGACGAAGGCGGCCAGGAGCAGGGCCGCGGCGACGAGCATCGTCCATGTGGCCGGGGAGTCCCACCCTTGGGCGTCGGTGCGCACGACACCGGTCACCAGCAACCCGACTCCACCGGTGGCCAGGACGGCACCGAGCACATCCAGCCTCTCGCGCCGGGCGGGGCGTGCTTCGACGGGCACGCCTGTGCGGACCAGCGCGAGAGCCACCGCGACGATGGGCAGATTGATCAGCATCACCCAGCGCCAGCCCGCGTACTGGGTCAGCAACCCACCCGCCAGCACGCCCACTGCTCCCCCCGCGGCGTTCACCCCGCTCCACACCCCGAGCGCGCGTACACGCTGCGGGCCCTCGGGGAAGGTGGTGGTGAGCATCGCCAGCGTGGCCGGCGTGGCCGCGGCGGCTCCCAGGCCCTGGCCGGCGCGGGCGGCGATCAGTTGCCAGGGTGCCTGGGCGAGCCCGCCCGCCAGTGAGCACAGCCCGAAGACGGCCAAGCCGAGCACGAACAGCCGCCGTCGGCCGTAGAGGTCACATGCGCGGCCTCCCAGCAGAAGAAAGCCGCCAAGCGTGAGCGCGTAGACGTGCACGACCCATGACAGGTCGAGCGGTGCGAACCCCAGCGCGGAGCGGATCGCGGGCAGGGCGACATTGACCACGGATAAGTCCAGGGCGACGGCGAACTGGGCGACGGCCACGGCCGCCAGCACCGTTCCGGGTCGCCTTCGCGAGTTTCTATACATGTAAGGAAAGTAGCGTCAGCGAATTGGCGTTGTCGATACCTGGGGGATGATGAGGGCATGCCGCAACCGTCCGTGCCGCGCAGAACCCTCGGCCGACCTCCCCGCATCTCCCGCGAGGAGGTCGTCCAGGCCGCCCGTCGGATCGTGGACGCGGAAGGCGTGGACCGGCTGACCATGCGGCGGCTGGCCGCGGAGATCGGCAGTACGCCGATGGCGCTCTACCACCACGTCCGCAACAAGGAAGAACTGCTCGTCCTGTTGCTGGACGACTACGCCGCGCGGGCGCTGCGGCGACCCGAACTGCCCGCTGAGCCCCGCGAGCGGATCGTCGTCGCAGCGGCCACGATCCACGAGGCGCTCGCCGCCTGCCCGTGGATCGTGGAGGTGCTGACCGCCGACGACCTCATGGCCACATCCGCTCTCTGGTTCGTCGAGCAGATCGTTGACGGCCTGGTCGAATGCGGCCTGTCACCCGAGCGGGCAGTACACGGCTACCGCGCGATCTGGTACTACACCGCCGGAGAAATCGTCGTGCGCTTGACCGCAGCCAGGCGGCGCAAAGACGACGACCGACCCACCTACCGGGAGCGCGTCTTCGCCGATCTCGACCCGAGCGAGCTGCCCCGTCTGGCACAGGTCGCGGACCACTGGGCACCACTGACTGCCGAGGACACCTACCTGGACGGCCTCCGAGCCCTGGTGGACGGCCTCCTTGCTCCCCGTTGACCTGCTCGTTCGCCTTGTATTCCCAAGCGCCAATCCGGTGCCGACGAGGACACCGCCCGGGCGTGATCCACCGATTCGGAGAGATCGGCCTGGCCTTCTAAACCCTCGGTGGACGGGAGGCCGTCCCCGCCTTCTCAGCCCTGATGACGAGGACTTCGTCGTCCAGACGGCCACCGCTCACCCGACCAGGCTGGGCCGGCCCTTTACCCGCTGGTCCCTCCGCAGACTCGCCGCCTACCCGCGCCGGGTGCACGGCCGCGTGATCCGGATCGGCCGCGAGGCGTCACGGCGCCTGCGGAGACGTCATTCGGGGACGCCGTGCGGGTCCGGTCCGTAACAGGCGCTTGCCGCTCCCGTGGCCAACGCCCAGTAGCGGTCGCCGAACGACCAGTGCCACCACTCCGTCGGATAGTTCACCAGGCCCACGGCCTTCAGTGCGCGCCCCAGGATCTCCCGGTGGGCGCGCGCCTGCACGCCGATCCCGGCAGCGTCGGTGTAACAGGCGCCGGCACTCTCCTCTGGAGTCGCGTTCACAGGCGTACCCATTTCCAGCTCACGGCCGTCCGCATCCACGAGCGTGAGATCCACCGCCGCTCCCGCACTGTGCGGCGCGATCTCCGGTGGCGACACGAAACGGCTCGCCGCCGACCGGATCTGCTCATCGGTCCATCCAGGCTGCTCGGCTCGCAGTCCGGCCGCGTATGTCTCGAAGTAGCGCCGCTGCAACGCCGGAGGACGATAGCCCTCGACCACCAGGAGCCCCAGGCCGGCCGGCAAGTGCGCCTGTGCCTGTAGCAGACGCTCCAGGACGCCTTTCCGCAGGTAGAAGAAGGCGTCCGAGTCGTTCTGTTTCCGCAGGTCCACGAGGAGTGGCCCCCTCCGGACGTCGACCAGCCGCTCACCGCACTCGTGTACGGGGACAGCTGCCACCCGTGGATCCGACATCAAGATGATCTCGCTCATCCCGCGATGTTCCCCGAGCGCGGTCAACGACCACAACGTGGGACGGCGATCACGGACGTCCGTCGGGGGTGCTGCGTAGGCTTGGGCGGTCGCCACGGCGGGGTCCGCGAGAGTGAGCGAAGCCCCCCTCCGGACATCTGCCAGGGTGTCAGGAAAGTAGGCCAGCGGTCGGTGTGAGTCCTGAACAACCTGGGGACGGCTGCCCGGACAGGCGACTCGTTGCCTCGCCCGGGGCCTCCGGCTCCGCCTTCGGCGCACGCGAGCGGCCCGGCCGAGCCGCTTGCGTGCGCCACCGAAAGGTGGGGTCGACGGCGTCGTCGGGCTGAGGTACCGCCGTCATCGAGGCCACCCGCGAACCTACCGGCCTCGGTATGCGCCGACCGCCGCGTGCTACCTGAGATAGGCGGTGAGCGGGAGGTTCTGGCGGCGCACGTCATCGGCGACGAGTCCCGCGACCCGCTGGGCGCCGTAGGTGTCGAAGTGGGTGTGGTCGTTGCAGAAGAAGGTGCCCAGGGGACCGCTGCCTCCGTAGTTGGGCTGGCAGGGCAGCCGGCTGCCCTGCCGCCGGGAGGAGCTGCAGGGGTGGGCCATGATGCGCTGAGGGCCTGCCGGGTGAGACGCCGCATGCCGTCGGACCGGTCGCGCAGGGAGTCCGTCGATGCCGTCGACGAGCATCGCCGGTCGTGAAGGAGACGGTCGGCTTTCCGTGAGCCCGCGGCAGAGTATTCGCAGGGCTGAACGCCTCCGGCTCCTGGAGTTGCCCGCCTGCTTCGTTCACGTGCGGCGCAGGGCCATGAAGTACGCGGGGACGTCAGCGCGCCGGCCAGTGGGCAGGGTGTAGGTGGTGTGGACGGTGGTGTCCGATTCGGCGAGAACTGTGAACTCGTCCCTGCCCAGAAGGGCAAGCGCCTCGTCACGATGGACGCTACCGGGGTGGACACCGGTGTCGAGGACTCGGGTGAGGGCGGGGGGAGGGCCGTACGCTGCTGTGAGCTGACGCAGGTAGTCCTCGGAGCCTGGCGCCAGTTCGACCAAGGCGAGGATCCCTTTGGCGCCCAGCAGGGTGCGCAGGGAGGCCGCGAAGGCGCGGCGGTGCTCCGGCCGGATCTGGTGAAGGACGGTGCGCATGTAGATGCTGGCGTCGCCAAGCATTCCGTACAGGGTGTTCACGGCCGAGGAATCGAGCAGATCGAGCACCAGGTACGTGTGGTTGGGATCGTGGGCGCGCGCCTGACTGATGGCCGAGGGGGAAACGTCGGTTCCGATGACCCGTCTGTGGTGCTGGGCGAGGTAGCGGGTCTGTGTCCCGTTGCCGCACCCGACGTCGATCAGCGTCTGCTCGGGGTCGAGGTAGGACGCGAAGTGCGGCAGGTCACGGGCACTGGCGTACGCAGGGTCGCAGTCCCACAACGACGATTCCCCCTGGGCTGCTGTTTTGGCCCAGTAGGTCTCCCAACTGTCGGCGTAGGGGGACACGTTGATGCCCATATGTGGTGCTCCTGACTGTCAGAGCGGGTGGTGCGGGTGCTTGGTGACGGTGAATGGTGACCTCACACACCGAAGGGGCGACACGGCGAGCTGGGCCCAGGAGGCGTCCGGACGTGTCGCGGATACGACGGCAGGCGGCAGCGAGTGATGCACAGGCATGGACCGACCCTTTGTCGGTGCCGCTTCGTCGAGGTCGCTCAGCAGTGACTTCATGCGTCCGCCGCCTGCGCGATCAACGCCTGGTCCATCGGGGCCGACCCCAGCGACAGGTCGCTGCCGAGTGCCTCGGTCCGGCGGCGGTCGGCTCCTCGCGGACCGGTATCCGGCTGATCAGAACGGCTTCGGTCGTCGGACCGTACGAGTGCTTCGAAGATGAATGGATCCTGCATGATGCACACTCTGCAGACCTTTGCTGTGGGGATGGCGGCGACAACCTGCGACGCGCTCAGCTTCAGCCGCACGGACGCGGTGTTCGCTCTTGTCCTGCCCCTCGATACCGGCCCCCCGAAGGGCAGCGACCGGAGCCTGACAGGCGGCCTCGGTGGGCCTCTGGCCGGGGCTCGGCCTTGGGCGACGGTGCCGCACCGGTGCGGTGACTCTCCATTACAGTGCCGAACAAGCGGAATGAGAAGCTGCACACAGTACCGGACACGTGAACGCGTTGAACGACTTCGGACGTGCACCCTTGCTGCGTTCCGGCGGCCCGTTGGCCAGAAGTCGCCGGTATCGTCCGCCGAGTAGGGATTCGGGGCCGATTGCGTGGTAAATGTCTCCCTTGAGGGAGCGGACGTCGGCCAACGACATGCATCGGAGCAGGCGTCCTGCGCCAAGCACGTGCGTCTGCTGGATCGCTCGGTTCCGTGAGCCGGAGAACAGATGTCCCGTAAGCAGCCGAACCGACGACTCGCCGCCCTTCTCGTGGAAGCCGACTGGAACGGGGCCCAACTGTCCAGGGCCTTGAACACGTTGGGCAGCCAGCAGGGGTACCCGCTTCGTTATGACCGCACGGCGGTCGCGCACTGGCTGAAGGGCTCACGCCCCCGTCGTCCGGTAGCCGATCTGGTGGGTCAGGTACTGAGCCGCAGGTGCGGTCGGCTGATCACTGCCGAGGACACCGGACTCGTGGCCGGCCCCGACGAACGGCGGCACGACGCCCGTGGCTCTGCGGCGCCGCCACAGGAGGAGCCGGACCCCGTACGGCGCCTCACCCGGTTGTGTAGGGCGGAAGCCGATCCAGAACAACGCGTCTTCCTTACTCAGACCGTGTTCGACCTTTCAGGCGAGTCCGTGCCCCCGAGTGCGATCCCCTTGCAATCTCTCGGCTCTGCCGTCGGACGCCCGGTCCTTCGCACAGATCTGACTCTGCTGGGAGCTGCCACACGGCTCTTCGCGGCCAGCGTTGACGCGCACGGCGGCAACCATGCGCGGAGCGCGCTCGCCATCTACCTCGTCGACGACGGCATGGGCTTCATAGCCGGACCGGCGCCGGACGAGCTGCGCCGACAGGTCCTGACGGCGGTCGCCCAACTGACCCACGTGTTGGCCGTCATGACTGCGGACGCAGGACATCAGGGGCTCGCCCAGAACTATTTCAGGACCAGCCTCGGCCTGGCGCGTGCAGCGGGTGATCGACTGACGTGTGCCATTGTCCTGCGCGCTATGAGCACCCAGGCCGCGAACCTCGGCCACATCCGGCAGGCTTCAGATCTCGCCGCGGCGGCCCTCAGACACGCGCCACCCGGCGCACCTGCGGCAGTCCGTGCGTACGTGCTGAGCCAGCGCGCCCTGACCAGCGCCCTACTGCGCGATTCCCGTCAGGCGGATACCGATCTGGCTGCGGCCGAGGACGCTCTTCGGCAGTCGTCCGGCGAGGAGGGACCGTTCACCTCCTATCCGGCTGCGGCCTTCGCTTACCAGCAGGGCCGGGCCCTCTATGCCCTGGGGCGGCGCGACCAGGCAGTCGCCGCTTTCCAAGCCGCTGTGCACGGGCGCTCATCGAGGGAACACCGGCCGGCGGCGCTCACCCACGCGCGTCTCGCGCACCTTCTACTCGAAGCCGGGCGCCTGGGGGAGGCGTGCAGCCATTGGCAGCATTTCCTCGACCTCTACCCTTTGCTGCGCTCCGCTCAGGCGGATCGCGTTCTTGCGGACCTCATCGACACTCTCAGCGCGTTCCCACGCCACCCCAAAGCGGCCGCAGTATGCGAACAGGCCCGTGGGCTCATGGCGCTCGCCAGGAATCCTTTGCACGGCTCATGAGCGTCACTGTGCGCCGTAGGCCCAACGGGACGACACGAGGGAGGCCTCGCCGAGGGGGCTGATCCCGTGTCGAGCACAAGGTTTGTGCTTGGCACCAGGGGCGATGGTGGACCGTCGAAGGGACCCGTCTGCCCCCGCACCGGGCGGCGGCGACCTCATTCGGGCCCGTTCAACGTGTTCACAGCACGAGTCCTCAACGGCTGTTAGGGATTGCGGCACTGCGGTTAACCGGTTATCAGTCCCGGTGCGGAACTGACGAGCAGCACCTGACTGGGCTTTCACATCCGCGAGGCACCGCTGCTGACGGCGGCCGACCAGCACGTCACGCGACGGCGTCGTCCCCTTGCGTCCAAATCCGCCCCGAACCCCCAACCGACAACACCGGAGGAGTGCCATGGCGGTCATATGTTGCCCCGCCGTATGCGTCCCGGAGTACACCATCACCATCGAGGACACCCTGCACCTCGCGGAGCGTCTGCACGGGGACCACGATCAGCTGCCCCTTGCGCTCAAACTCATCTCCAACACAGGCGTGCGCACGCGACATCTGATCCAGCCCCTTGAGCGCACCCTTCGTCACCCAGGCGTCGAGGAGCGCACCAAGGTCTACGTGCGTGAGGCGAAGGCCCGTATCCCCGCCGTGGTCGACCGGGCCTTGAACAACGCAGGACTCACGGTCGCGGACATAGATGCCATCGTCTTCGTGTCCTGCACCGCGTTCACCATGCCGTCGCTCACCGCATGGATGATCAACGAGCTGGGCTTTCGGCATGACACGTGCCAGATTCCTATCGCACAGCTCGGCTGCGCGGCCGGGGGCGCCGCGATCAACCGCGCCCATGACTTCTGCGCGTCCCACACCGGCTCCAACGTCCTCGTCGTCTCCTGCGAGTTCTGCTCGCTGTGCTACCAGCCCGACGACCTGGAAGTCGGCAACCTGCTGTCGAACGGCCTCTTCGGCGACGCGGTCGCCGCCGCCGTCGTCAAGTCCCACTCCACGTACGGCCTGCGGCTGGAGGCCAACGGCTCCCGGCTGGTCCCGGACACCGAGGACTGGATCTCCTACGCCGTCAAGGACACCGGGTTCCACTTCCGTCTCGACCGCCGAGTCCCCCGTACCATGGAGCAACTCGCGCCCGCCCTGCGGGACGTGGCAGCCGCCCACGGCTGGAACGCCTCGGCACTCGACTTCTACGTCATCCACGCCGGCGGCCCCCGCATCCTCGATGACCTGTCCCACTTTCTGGGCGTGCCGTCGGACCTCTTCTCCTTCAGCCGCGCCACGCTCACCCACCGCGGCAACATCGCCTCCGCGGTCGTCCTGGACGTGCTCCGGCGGGTGATCACCTCAGAAACCCTGCGCCCCGGGCACCGCGGCATCGTCGCCGGGTTCGGACCCGGGATCACCGCAGAGATCAGCATGGGCACCTGGCTGGGCGACGAGGACAGGCCTATGGCCGGAGGGACATCGGCCTCCGACACCGAACAATCCCCCATCAGCTCAGCCGAGAGGAGCGCTACGGCATGAGTACGCCAACCGCCACACCTCCCACGGACTTCACGTTCGCCGATGGCCTGCGCGTCCACCGCATGGGGTACGGCGCCATGCATCTGACCGGCCCCGGCATGTGGGGCCCGCCCGCCGACCCGGACAACGCGATGGCGGTCCTGCGGCGCGCCGTGGAACTCGGCGTCGACTTCATAGACACGGCCGACTCCTACGGGCCCGGCTACAACGAGGAACTCATCCGCGCCGCGCTGCACCCCTACCCGGAGGGCCTGGTCATCGCCACGAAGGGCGGGATGCTGCGCAGCGGACCCGACGACTGGGTCAGGGCGGAGAACCGCTCTCCGTACATCGTGGCGCTCGGCCGGCCCGCATACCTGCGCCAGCAGGTCGAGGTGAGCCTCCTCCGGCTCGGTCTGGAGCGAATCGAGCTCTACATGCTGCACCGCATCGACGACGCAGTGCCGCTGGAGGATCAGATAGGAACCCTCGCCGACCTGCAGAAGGAGGGAAAGATCCGTCACCTCGGGCTGTCGGGCCAGCCCGAGGTGACCGTGCAGCAGCTGGAGCGGGCCCGGCGCATCACCGAGATAGCAGCGGTGGAGAATCTCTACAACATCGCGGACCGGGCTGGCGAGGACGTCCTCGACTACGCGAACCGGCACGGCATCGCCTTCATCCCCTGGTTCCCACTGGGGCACGGCGATCTCGTCGGCCCCGACGGCGTACTCACCGCCGTGGCCGGGCGCTACGGTGCCACCGCAGCCCAACTCGGCCTGGCCTGGCTTCTGCACCGCTCCCCGAACACCTTGCTGATCCCCGGGACCACTTCTGTGTCCCACCTCGAGGAGAACGTCGCGGCGGCCCGCCTCCAGCTCAGCGACCGGGAGTGGGCCGAGATCGAGAAGCTGTGTGCCGAAGCCACGCCCTGGCGCCCCGACGCCCAGGAGGCCACCCGATGACCGCCCCCGTCCATCCGCACGTACGCATCCTGGAAACCGTCTACGCCGACCTGCCGCGCCTGGTGGACTTCGCGGACCCGGACATCGTCCTCCACCCTGCGTACCGGGGCGACGACGAGGGCCGGGTGGTCCGGGGAAGGGACGTCGTCCTGGCCCATGAACGCGACCTCGTCCGGGCCACCGGCGGCACCCTCGTGATGGACACCGAACACATCGTCGCCAACGACTATTTCGGTGCCGTCCTAGGCACACTGCGGGCCTCCCGCCCTCGGACCTTCGCCATGCCCTTCTGCGGACTCTGGCGCTTCGCCGACGGGCTGATCATCGAACACTGGGAGAACGCCCATGCCCCTCACGCACTCCATCAGCTCCTCGCACCACCCCGCCCGGCCGGCACCCATGAGTGAGACGTCCGCCCCCGCCGGCCGGGACGGCACCGGTCGCCTCGTCGGCCGGCATCCAGATCCCCGGCGCGGGGAACGGCTCGGCTCCTTCCTCTCGGGATTCGACACGCCTGTCGCAACCGTCCGGGAACCGAACCTGACGGTGCGTGAACTCCTGATCGCTGTCTATCAGATGCCGGGTACCGGCCAGGTCGGCCGGACCTCGCACCATCCGGGTTCACCGCGATGAAGGCGGGCCGCGCACGCCGGGTGCCAGCCACCGTCGCTCCTGAGTTCCGCGGAAGGCTACTGGTGCCGGGAGACGACGACTACGACAAGCACCGCACGGTTTGGAACGCCATGGTGGACCGCCGGCCCGCGGCGATCGCTGTGTGCACCTCAGCCCTCGACGTGGTCCACGCCGTCGACGCCGCCCGGGCGGAAAACCTGCCCCTGTCGGTGCGCGGCGGGGGTCACTCCGTCTCGGGCCAGGCGCTGTGCGACGGCGGCCTCACCATCGACCTTTCGGGCATGCGCCGGGTGACAGTGCGCGCCGACGAGGGCCTGGTCGAGGCCGGGGGCGGCTGTCGCCTCGCCGACCTGGACCGGGCCACCGCCGCGCACGGCTTGGTGGTGCCGACCGGGACGGTGTCCGAGACCGGCTTGGGCGGCTTGGCGCTCGGCGGCGGTACCGGATGGCTGACCCGGGCCCAAGGGCTGACCTGTGACAATTTCGTGGCGTGCGAAGTGGTACTCGCCGACGGCCGGGTGGTCGAAGCCTCCGCGACCGAGCGAGCGGACTTGTTCTGGGCGCTGCGGGGCGGCGGCGGCAACTTCGGGATCGTCACCCGGTTCACTCTCCGCGCGCACCGATTCGGTCCCGGCATGCGTGTCGCCGTGTCCCTGTACCGGCCGGAGGAAGCGCACGAGGCACTGGCCGCGTACGCGGACCTCGCCCCGGGACTGCCCAGGACGATCGGCTGGCACGCGTCACTGAAAAAGCGGCTGCCACCCTATCCCTTCGTGCCCGCCGATCGCGTGGGCCGACCGGGGCTGCTGCTGATCGCCATGTGGCTCGGCGACCCCGCCGACCCCGCGGCCGCACAGGTGCGGTCCTTGACCCAGGTGGGCCGACCCTGCGCACGGGAGTGTCTCGTGCTTCCATTCGCGGACCGGGTGCAGCGGCTCATGGACGCCGAGTTCCCCGATGGAAGGCGCTACTACACCAAGGAAGCGCATCTTCGGGGCCTCCACGACGAGGCGATATCCGAGATCGTGCGCTTCTGGACCGAGATGCCGATGGACGGGGAGATCGTGCTGCTGGGTCTCGGAGGGGCGCTGTGCGACGTGCCCGAGGCGGACAGCGCCTTCTCCCACCGTGACTGCCCGTGGTGGCTGGAGTTCCTGTTGCACTGGCAGGACCCGCGGTGCGACGTCCCGTACGCACGACGGGCCCGGGAAGCCGTCGGTCGGCTCGGGGCCTGCGTGGCTGCGGGCACCTACCTGAACATGCGCAACGCCGACGAAGGCGACGACGTCCGGATGCTGACCGAAGCGTACGGAGGACCGGAGAAGTTCGCCCGACTGCGTCAGGTGAAGTCCCGCTACGACCCGGAGAACACCTTCCGGGGCAACTGGAACATTCCACCGGCCGACCCCGGCCCCGGCACGAGGCCGCGCCAACCGCCGCCTCGTGTCGCCGACCGGAACGAGGGGGACAGCTGTCCAGGCTGAATGACGCGCCCGCACGGCTCACGGGTGAAGTGGCGGTGGTCACTGGTGCTTCGGTGCAGCGATCGCGATGCGGCTCGCCGCGGAGGGCGCCACGCCGGCCGGCAACCACTCCTCGGACCGTCCCGGCAACAAGCAGGCTGGAGCGTGTCGTCGAGGCGATCCGCTCCACGGGCGGCCTTGCCCACGCGGTACGCGCCGACGTGAGCACGGACCGCTCTCCTCGAGGAGACCGTACGTCTCCTCGGACCGCCGACCACGACTGTGACGAACCATCTGCTGGTTTCGGTGCAAGCGGTCAGCGACACCGGTGAGACCGCGACCGTCAGCGCGGATGCCTCGGTCGACCTCGTCGGCAACCTGCAAGTCAGGATCCGCCTCTGAGCAGGGCAGGGGACCGGTGCGGTCGCTGACGATCCATGTCCGGCCCCCGCCGTTCAAGGGGCGGAGGACGGCGCCGTGCGCGAGCACGTGAAGCACCAAGACCCCCGTAGCCCTCGCGGACGCCGGGGCATCGACCTGCGCGTCGCCGCCCCGCCCGTACGGCCGATGCACCTTCCCCTGCGTGCGGCGCGGGGCCGCGTACAGCCGAGCAGGACGAACCGCACCGCGCGTCGGCGACGTGGCCGTGCTCCGTGAGCGGCACGACGACGAGCGAGACGTGGCGGGAAGGTAGGTCACAGCAATGCACGATCTTCTTGAAGGTCTTGGAGTCGAAGGCATGACCATGTACGGTGTTGGCCGCCCTTGACCTGCACAAAGCAGGCAGGGAGCCGTCTTCCAGGAGTCCGACATGCTGCGCACCATGTTCAAGTCCAAGATCCATCGCGCCACCGTCACCCAGGCCGACCTGCACTACGTGGGATCGGTGACCATCGACGCCGACTTGCTCGACGCGGCCGACCTGCTGCCCGGGGAACTGGTGCACATCGTCGACGTGACCAACGGGGCCCGGCTGGAGACGTACGTCATCGAGGGGGAGCGTGGGTCCGGGGTCATCGGGATCAACGGGGCCGCGGCCCACCTGGTGCAACCCGGGGATCTCGTGATCATCATCAGTTACGCTCAGGTCACCGACGCGGAGGCACGCGCGCTGCGGCCCCGGGTCGTGCACGTCGACGCCGGCAACCGGATCGTGTCCCTCGGCGCCGACCCCTCCGAGCCGGTGCCCGGTTCGGACCAGCAGCGCAGCCCGCAGGCCGTGGAGGCCTGACCGGCGGACCAGGACCGAGGACCAGGAGCGTGCGAGCCCATGAGCGAGACCGAGATCCGCGACGACCGGGCGGCGGGCCGCCTGGAGGCCGTCGGCGACGGTGAAGTCGTCGGCCGCATCGAGTACTTCGTACTGGAGGCGCCCGCACGCGCCCTGGTCCCCGTCCACACGGTCGTCGAGCCCGCGCACGAGGGGAAGGGCATCGCCGGGTCGCTCGCCCGCGAGCTGTACGCCCTCGCCGAGCGTGAGGGCATCCCGGTGGCCCCCCTGTGCCCGTACGTCGTGAAGTGGGCCGAACGCCATCCCGACGTCGCCCCGCCGGCCGACCCGGCCCTGCTGTCGTCCGCGAAGGACTGGCTGCGGGCCCACCCGGACCGGTTCTGAGGGGACGACCGTTTCCGCAGGGGGCTTCGCCGTCCGTCCGGTGCGCGAGGCGGCTTCGCTGCCCGGCGCGGGTGTGGTGGGGACCGGCTACGCCCCGGCCGGCCCGGCTGTCCGTTCCCTGCCCTCGACGACCACCCGCCTGGTCCCCTTCGGTGCTGCCGTCGGGTGAGTGGTCGCGCGGACGAGGGGTATGCGGGGGAGAAGTCCAGAGGCGACGTGCCGTGACTGCCCGGAGGACACCATGACGAACCCGCACCCCGACCCGGTCCCGCCGGGCCCGACACCGGGTCCGGGCCCGACACCCACCCCGCCGGATCCGTACCCCAGCCCGGTCCCGCCGCCGGATCCGGCCCCGCAGCCCACCCCACCCGCGCCGGGCCCCGACCCGACCCCGCCGCCGGCCCCGCCCCACCCGGGCCCCCCGGGGCCTTCCCCGTCCCCGATCCCGCCGGGCCCCGAGCCCGTACCCGACCCGGAACCGGGCCCGCCCCTCACCTGAGACAGCGGGCCGCAGCCAAGGGAGGCTCACCCCGCACCCAGGCCCACGCCGGGGTGGCCCGGCCCGGACGGCCGGGTTCCGGCGTGGGTACGGCCCGCCGCTCAAGCCCCCGCACGCCCAAGGGCACACAAGCCCCCGCACGCCCACGGGCACAAGGGCACAAGAGCCACACGCCCGCTCTCGCGCCCCCACCGCAACCGCTTCGCCTACGCCGACACCTCCGACCGGTCCCCGCCCCACAGCGTGTGGAAGGAGCCGTCCCGGTCCACCCGGCGGTACGTGTGGGCACCGAAGAAGTCCCGCTGGCCCTGGGTCAGTGCCGCGGGGAGCCGGGGGGCCCGCAGGGCGTCGTAGTACGCCAGGGCCGCGGCGAAGCCCGGCGTCGGTACGCCCTGCCGGGTCGCGGCGATCAGGACCTCGCGCCAGTCGTCCTGCGCCTCCGCGATCTCCCGGGCGAACGTCTCGTCGGACAGCAGGCTGGGCAGGTCGGCCTGGGCGTCGTACGCGGCGCGGATGCGGTCCAGGAAGGCCGCGCGGATGATGCAGCCGCCGCGCCAGATCGCGGAGACGGCACCGAGGTCGATGTCCCAGCCGTACTCCTCGCTGCCGGCCGCGATCTCGTGGAAGCCCTGCGTGTACGACACGATCTTGGACGCGTACAGCGCCTGCTCCACCCGGTCGGCGAAGGCCGCCGCCTCCGCCTCGCCCAGCGGCGACGCCTTCGGCCCGGCCAGGCCCCGGGAGGCCTCCCGCAGCGCCGCGTGGCCCGACAGGGAGCGGGCGAAGACCGCCTCGGCGATGCCGGACACCGGAACGCCCAGGTCCAGCGCGATCTGCACCGTCCAGCGGCCGGTGCCCTTCTGCTCGGCCTGGTCCACGACCACGTCCACGAACGGCTTGCCGGTGGCCTCGTCCACGTGGGACAGCACCTCGGCGGTGATCTCGATCAGGTACGAGTCCAGCCGGCCGGTGTTCCAGGTCCGGAAGATGTCCGCGATCTGCGCGGGCTCGTACCCGGCGACATCGCGCAGCAGCTGGTACGCCTCGCCGATCAGCTGCATGTCGGCGTACTCGATGCCGTTGTGGACCATCTTCACGAAGTGCCCGGCGCCGTCGGGGCCGCAGTGCGTGACACAGGGAGCGCCGTCCGCCGCCTTCGCCGAGATCTTCTCCAGCATCGGGCCCAGGGACTCGTACGACTCCTTCGAGCCGCCCGGCATGATGCTCGGCCCGTGCAGCGCGCCCTCCTCGCCGCCGGAGATGCCCGTGCCGACGAAGTGGATGCCCCGCTCGCGCAGCTCCCGCTCGCGCCGCCGGGTGTCCGCGAAGTGGGCGTTACCGCCGTCAATGATCATGTCGCCGGGCTCCAGCAACGGCGCGAACTCCTCGATCACCGCGTCCGTCGGCTCGCCCGCCTTCACCATGACGACCAGGCGGCGCGGGCGCTCCAGGGCCGCCACGAACTCCTCGGCCGTCTCGGCCGCGACGAAGTCGCCCTCCTGCCCGAACTCCTCCACCAGCGCCTTCGTGCGCGACACCGTACGGTTGTGCACGGCGACCGTGTAGCCGTTGCGCGCGAAGTTCCGGGCGAGGTTGCGGCCCATGACCGCCAGGCCCGTGACGCCGATCTGCGCTGAAGTGCTCATACCGCCTGCTCCCTGATTGCCTCGTGTACTACGGCTCCGTCAGTACGGGTCCTCGCCCATCCTGACGTGCCGCTCAGGCGAGCGCACATCCGACCCGCCACGCATGGGTACGCGCCGAGGCCCCCCTCCGCCTCACCCACCGGCCCACTGACCCAAGCAGAGGCCGTTCCCGGCCACTTGGGCCGGACGGGAGGCCGGATTTCCGTCTTGTCATGGCCAGTTCGCGGCGCTAACTTTTGCCGCTCCTGACGCATGCCGAGGGGATTCGGACATGGCCGTACGCGGCCGGCACCGCCGGTACCAGCCGAACAGGATCAACCGCGCCTCACTCACCGTCACGGCCGGTGGCGCCGGCCTGGCGCTCCCGCTGGTCGCCGCCGGCACCGCGCACGCCGCCGACGCGGCCACCTGGAACAAGGTCGCCGCCTGCGAGTCCAGCGGCAACTGGAGCGTCAACACCGGCAACGGCTACTACGGCGGGCTGCAGTTCACCCAGTCCACCTGGGAGGCGTACGGCGGCGGCCGGTACGCGGCGCGCGCCGACCTGGCCACCCGGGGCGAGCAGATCGCCGTCGCCGAGAAGGTCCTGGACGGGCAGGGGCCGGGCGCGTGGCCGGTGTGTTCGGTACGGGCCGGACTCACTCGGGGCGCAGCCGCTCCCGACGTGCACACCGAGACCGCGCGCTCCACGAGAACCGGCCCCGCCCACTCCGGTTCCGCCCACTCCGGCCCCGCCCACTCCGGTTCCACCCACTCCCGCTCCGCCAAGGACGTGCAGCCGCAGGTCACCCCGCAGTCCCGGGCCGGCCGCGCCGAGCTGTACACCGTGGTGCACGGCGACACCCTCTCCGGCATCGCGGTCGACCACCATGTGCCGGGCGGCTGGCACGCGCTGTACGCGGGCAACCGTGCCACCGTCGGCACCGACCCCGACCTGATCATGCCGGGGCAGCGGATCAGCCTGAACGGCACCCCCACCCGCCCCGCACCCCCCAAGTCGCCGAAGAAGAAGGCGCCTTCGGAGCACCACACCACACATCCCCGCACGCACCACACGACGCCTCCGGCCCGGCACGCCCTCGTCGCCCCGGTGACCGCGTCCATCGGCACCGGCTACCACGTGGCGGGCTCCCACTGGTCGAAGGGCTACCACACCGGCGTCGACTTCCTGGTGCCGACCGGTACCTCCGTGCACGCGGCGGAGACCGGGCGGGTCGTCACCGCGGGCTGGGGCGGCTCGTACGGCTACCAGGTCGTGCTCCGGCACGCCGACGGCCGCTACACCCAGTACGCCCACCTGTCGGCCATCTCCGTGCGGGTCGGCCAGACCGTCACCGTCGGCCAGCGCATCGGCCGCTCCGGCGCCACCGGGAACGTCACGGGCCCGCATCTGCACTTCGAGGTGCGGACGGGGCCGGGGTTCGGCTCGGACATCGACCCGCTCGCCTACCTGCGGGCCGGTGGCGTCAGGATCTGACGCGGCAGCACGGGCGGTCCAGGACCGGCAGCGGCGCGGGGACGGTCGGGGACGGCGCGCTGTACGACGCCGGGAGCGCGCCCTCGGCCGGTGGCCCGCCACGGTCGGCGTCCGCACCGGACGCTCCGACGGGTTCGGCGGGTTCCGCGGGCCCGTCCGGCTCCGCCGCGGTGTCCGCGGTGCGAGTGGTCTCCGCGGTGCGAGTGGGCTCCGCGGTGCCCGCGGCTCCTCGCTGCCGTGGCACTCCCGGACGCGCCCCGACGCCGACCGGCGAGACGGCGCCCGGGGAAGAGGCCGCCGGTGAGAGGGCCGTCGGTGTGCGACCGTCCGCCGGCACCGCATCCAGTGTCGCCGCGTCCCCGTCCGCCGTCCCCTCCATCCGCTCCGTCGTCAGCATGATCAGCCCGCCCGCCGCCACCACCGCGCAGCCCAGGGCGAGCACCGTGCCCGTGGTGTCGTAGCGGAACGTCTCGCCGAACATGAGGATGCCGACCGCGGCGGCCAGCACCGGGTTGACCACCGTGAGGGTGGCGAGCGGGGCGGCGAGGCCGCCGCCCCGGTAGGCGGCCTGGGACAGCAGGACGCCGGCCAGGGTGAACAGGCCGATCACCGCGAGCGAGGACAGTTCGCCCAGGCCGATGCCGTGGGTCCAGTCGACGGCCACGGTCTTGGTGAACACCGACGACATGCCGAAGGCGATCCCGGCAGCGGTGGCGAGCAGCACGCTGCGTACCGCGGGGTGCCGGTGCGCGGCCAGGCCCGCGCACACCAGCGCCGCCACCGCCGTGCCGGTGACCAACGCGACCGCCGGCCGCTGGGCCGGGGTGAGGGAGTGCGCGGCGGAGGCGCCGACCAGGGACAGCAGGCCGGCCAGACCCGCCGTGGCCATGAGGGCGCCGCGCCAGGCGGCCGCGCCGGCCCGGCGGCCGACGCACAGGGCCGCCAGGGGCAGCGCGAAGACGATGGTCAGCGCGCCGAGCGGCTGGACCAGGCTGAGCGGCCCGCAGGCCAGCGCCACGACGTGCAGCACGCCGCCGAGGCCGTTCAGCCCCAGCGCACCCCACCAGCCGGGCCGGCGTAGCGGGAGGTATCCGTTGCCGGGGGAGGACACCGCGACCTGCTCCTGCGCGATGGCTCCGCCCGCGTAGGCGAGGGCGGAGACGACCGAGAGGAGCACGGCCAACGCCAGGCCGCTCATCGGTGTCTCCTCTGCGTGCCCCGGGGGTGATCGTCGGGGTGCGGCGGGCGGTCGGCTTCCATGGCGCACACTCTGCCCGCCCGCGCCCCCGCCGTCGTCGTACCTGAGCACGCAATGCGTCCTACTGCCGATGGAGTACACCGGCCGGGTGATCATCCCCTGGTGGGGCGACGCAGGGAGGACACCCGCCCGCTCGTCCCGGTGACCCGCCTGGTACTAGTCGTGCCGTGGACCTCGACCCCGAACTCGCCGCGCTGCGCCCGCTCGGCGGCTTCTTCGTGCTGCGCACGCCGGCGGGCACGGCCGGCGCCGACCCGTGGCGGCTGCCGACCCTCGCGGACGGCTACACGGACGGCAACACGGACGGCTGCGCGGGCGGATGCGGGGACGGCCACGCGGGCGGCACGTCGGATCCCGGGCGCGATCCCGTGGCGCTGCGGGTCGCCACCGTCGCCGAACGCCTGCGGACCGCCGAGCCGCGCGTCGCCGCCTCCCTCGCCCATCAGGGCCTGGCCGCCAGGCTGTGGTCGGCGGCCCTCGGCTGCGCCGTCCTGTACGGCCACGTGCCCGACCTGGACCCGCGCCTGCTGCGCTGGGACGCCCGCGCCAGTGCCCCCGACGACCTGTGGCTCACCGAGCCGCGCCCGCTGCCCGGGGACGCGGCCACGCTCGCCGCGGCCGTGCTGCACGGCCATCTGGAGCCGCTTGCGGTGACCCTGCACGCCCGCTACGGCGTCGCGGCCGGTCTGCTGTGGGGCAACGCGGGCTCCGCGCTCGCCGCGACCGCCCGGGAACTGAGCCGCTGGGCCCGCGCCCACGGTCGTACCGACGTGGCGGCCCGCACCCGCGCGCTCACCGCCGAACTCTTCGCCCACCCCCTGCTGGAGACCACCGGCACCCGCACCGGCACGGCCTTCCGGCGCCGCAGCTGCTGCCTGTACTACCGGGTGCCCGGCGGCGGCCTCTGCGGCGACTGCTGCTTCACCCGGCCGCCGCACCCCGGCCCTCGCCCCGACCCGCGCTCCACCCCGCCTTCCTCTCCGCGCTCTTCCCCGGGCGGCGCATCTGGGTGACCATGAGGGGGTCGTACCGCCGAGACCAGGGGGTTGCCGGGTGCGAGTGGGACTGCTGACCCGGGAGTACCCCCCGGATGTGTACGGCGGCGCCGGTGTCCATGTGGAGTTCCTCGCCCGCGAGTTGGCCGCCCTGGTGGACCTGGAGGTGCACTGCTGGGGCGAGGGGCGCGGCGTGGGGGTCGTACGCCACCGGCCCTGGCCCGTCCTCGACGGCTCCAACGACGCGCTGCGCACCTTCTCCGTCGACCTCGCCATGGCCGCCGCCCTCGGAGGCCGCGAACTGGTCCACTCCCACACCTGGTACGCCCAGCTCGCCGGGCACGTCGCCAAGCTCCTGTACGGCGTCCCGCACGTCGTCACCGCCCACTCGCTGGAGCCGCTGCGGCCCTGGAAGGCCGAGCAACTCGGCGGCGGGTACGCCCTGTCGGGCTGGGCCGAGCGGACCGCGACCGAGGCCGCCGACGCGGTGATCGCCGTCTCCGGCGCCATGCGGGAGGACATCCTGGCCTGCTATCCGGCGCTGGACCCGGCCCGGGTCCACGTCATCCACAACGGTATCGACACCCGGCTGTACCGCCCCGACCACGGCACCGACGCGCTCACCCGGCACGGCATCGACCCCGCCCGCCCGTACGTCCTGTTCGTCGGCCGCATCACCCGGCAGAAGGGCGTGCCCCATCTGCTGCGCGCCGTACGGGACATCGACCCCGGCGCCCAGGTCGTCCTGTGCGCGGGCGCGCCCGACACCCCGGAGATCGAGCGCGAGTTCCAGGAGCTGTTCGAGGAGCTGCGCCGGGTGCGGGCGGGCGTGTTCTGGATCCCGCAGATGCTGCCGCGCGCAGAGGTCGTCCAACTCCTCACACACGCCTCGGTCTTCGTCTGTCCCTCGGTGTACGAGCCGCTCGGCATCGTCAACCTGGAGGCGATGGCCTGCGGCACACCGGTCGTCGCGTCCCGGGTCGGCGGCATCCCCGAGGTGGTGGCGCACGGCGACAGCGGTCTCCTGGTCGACATGGACGACGATTTCGAGGCCGGGCTCGCCCGGGCGCTGGACACCGTCCTCGGCGATCCGGACGCGGCCCGGCGGATGGGGGAGGCCGGACGGGAGCGCGCGGTACGGGAGTTCGGCTGGGACGCGGTGGCCCGCCGCACGGCGGGGCTGTACGAGGAGATCCTCAAGCAGGCTTAGTCCGCTCTGCTCGGGGCAACCATGGTTCAACCACGGTGAGGGGAGCGGTCATGCGTCGGGGAGGGCCTTCCGTACTGGGGATCGTGCTGGCGGGCGGTGAGGGCAAGCGCCTGATGCCGTTGACCGCGGACCGTGCCAAACCGGCCGTCACCTTCGGCGGCACCTACCGGCTCGTCGACTTCGTGCTGTCCAACCTCGTCAACGCCGACGTGCTGCGCATCTGCGTGCTGACCCAGTACAAGTCGCACTCGCTGGACCGGCACATCACCACCACCTGGCGGATGTCCAGCCTGCTGGGCAACTACGTCACCCCGGTCCCCGCCCAGCAGCGCCTCGGCCCGCGCTGGTACCTGGGCAGTGCCGACGCCATCCTGCAGTCACTCAACCTCGTGCACGACGAACAGCCCGAGTACGTGGCCGTGTTCGGCGCCGACCACGTGTACCGCATGGACCCGCGGCAGATGCTCGCGCAGCACATCGAGGGCGGCGCGGGGGTGACGGTGGCCGGCATCCGGGTGCCCCGCGCGGAGTCCTCCTCCTTCGGGGTGATCACGCCCGGCCCGGACGGCCGTACCGTCGAGCGCTTCCTGGAGAAGCCCGCCGATCCACCGGGCCTGCCGGACGACCCGGAGACGGTCTTCGCCTCCATGGGCAACTACGTCTTCACCACCAAGGTCCTGATCGAGGCGCTGCACCGGGACGCCGAGGACAGCCAGTCCGTGCACGACATGGGCGGCTCGATCCTGCCCCAGCTGACCGGGCGCGGCGAGGCCCAGCTGTACGACTTCGGCGACAACCACGTGCCCGGCGAGACCAGCCGGGACCGGGGCTACTGGCGGGACGTGGGCACCCTGGACGCCTACTACGAGGCGCACATGGACCTGATCGCCGAGCGCCCCGCGTTCAACCTCTACAACCGCCAGTGGCCCATCTACACGCACTCCTACCAGCTGTCGCCGGCCCGTTTCAACGCGAGCGGCATCGCGAGCGAGTCCATCATCAGCGCGGGCTGCCTCATCCGCGGCCAGGTCACCCGGTCCGTGCTGTCGCCGGGCGTACGGGTCGACCCGGGCGCGGTCGTGCAGGGCTCGGTGCTGCACGACAACGTGCACATCGGCCGGGGCGCGGTGGTGCGCGGTGCCGTGCTGGACAAGAACGTCGAGGTGCCGCCCGGCGCGACGATCGGCGTCAACCCGGAGCGTGACGCCGAGCTGTACACCGTCTCCAAGGGCGGGGTCATCGCGTTGGGCAAGGGACAGCGGGTGCCCTGACGGGCAGGGCGTCAGCGTTCTGCCGAGCGCGACGCGTTCCATGGAAATATGCACGAATGCCCGGGTTTTCGGACTCCGCCGTCCAGGATGCAGACAACGATGTCCAATCTGCGGAGGTCATCCGACATGAGAGGGACCCGGCGCACGCGGCTGTGCCTGGCCGGGGTGATGGCAGCGTCCACGCTGATCGCCACCCCCGCCGCACGGGCCGCCGAGCGGACCGACGGCCACCTCACCGACCTGGTCAACCCGTTCATCGGGACCCAGAACGAGGGCAACACCTTCCCCGGCGCGGCCGTGCCCTTCGGCATGGTGCAACTCTCCCCGGACACCGGGCACAACACCGGCTACGACTACACGCAGAACCGGGTCCGCGGCTTCTCCCTGGTCCACCTCTCGGGCGTGGGCTGCCGGATCGGCGGGGACCTGCCGGTGCTGCCCACCACCGGAGACGTCACACAGACGGACTACACCCGGTACGCGGCGGCCTTCTCGCACGACGACGAGGAGGCGACCCCCGGCTACTACCGGGTCGGCCTCGACTCCGGCATCCGCGCCGAGCTGACCGCGACCGCCCGCACCGGTGTGCAGCGCTACACCTTCCCGGCCACCGACAAGGCCAACGTCCTGCTCAACGCGGCCCAGTCGCTGCACAGACCGGTGAGCAGCTCGGTGCGGATCCTGGACGACCGCACCGTGCGCACCGAGATCACCGGCCACGGCTTCTGCCGGGACACCGGCCCCTACACGGTCTACACGATCACCCGCTTCAGCCGGCCCTTCACCGCCTACGGCACCTGGGACGGCGGGACCGTCACCCCGGGCGCCCGGAGCGGGTCCGGCGGTGCCTACGTCCGCTTCGACACCACCGGGGACCGTACGGTCGAGGCGACCACCGCCCTGTCGTACGTCGACGCGCGCGGCGCCGCCGGCAACCTGCGCGCCGAGGGCGGCCGGTCCTTCGACGCCGTGCGCGACCGGGCCCGTCAGGAGTGGGAGGACCGGCTCGCCGCCGTCCGGGTGCGGGGCGGCACACCCGCGCGGCGCCGCACCTTCTACTCCTCGCTGTACCGGTCCTACCTCGCGCCCAACATCGGCAGCGACGCCGACGGCCGCTACTTCGGCTGGGACCGCCGCACCCACCGCGCCCGGGGCTTCACGTACTACCAGAACTGGTCGCTGTGGGACACCTACCGCACCCAGGCCCAGCTGCTCGCCCTGCTCGCCCCGCGCGAGGCCCGGGACATGGCCCGGTCGGTCGTCGCGATCGACGAGGACGGCGGGTGGCTGCCCAAGTGGGGCTACGGCCCGGTCGAGACGAACGTCATGAGCGGCGACCCGGTCACCCCGTTCCTGACCACCGCCTACCGGATGGGGTTGCTCAAGGGCTACGAGGAGCGGGCCTACCGCGCGCTGCGCAAGAACGCCGACGGGGTGCCGCCGGCCGCGTACCCGGGGATCGGCCGGGAGGCCAACGCCGAGTACCTCGCGCACGGTTTCGCGCCGTACATCCAGGACCGCCCGCTGAGCAAGATGGGCGACTCCGACTACCACCACGGCGCCTCCGTCACCCTGGAGTACGCGCTCGCCGACGGGATGCTCGCCCAGATGGCCCGTGACCTCGGGCACCCAAAGGACGCGGCCCGCTACGCCGCCCGCTCGCGCAACTACCGGAACGTCTTCGACCCCGCCACCGGCTTCTTCCGCGCCCGTGACGCCGCCGGTGCCTTCACCGGCTCGCCCGACCCGGCCCGCGGCACCGGCTTCCACGAGGGAACGGCCTGGCAGTACCAGTGGCTGGTGCCGCAGGACGTGCCGGGCATGGTCGACCTCATCGGCGGCACCCGCGCCGCCAACGCCCGCCTGGACACCTTCTTCGCCTACGACCGGCTGCTCGCCGACCCGGAGCGCACCGCCCGCGAGGTGTGGGTGCACGGCGACCCGTATGCCTACTACAACGCCGCCACGTACAACCCGATGAACGAGCCGGACCTCATCGCGCCCTACACCTACCTCTCCACCGGCCAGCCCTGGAAGACCACGGACGTGGTGCACGCGGCGCTGACCCTGTTCACCGACAGCCCCACCGGCATGACCGGCAACGACGACCTCGGCACCATGTCCGCCTGGAACGTCCTGTCGTCCATCGGGCTCTTCCCGGTCCAGCCCGGCTACGACACCTGGGGCCTGACCACCCCGGTCTTCGAACGGGTCGACCTGACCCTGGACCGCCGCTACTGGCCCGGCGGCCGGCTCACGGTGACCGCGCCCGGCACCTCGGCCGCCGACCGCTACGTCCAGGCCGTGCACACGGACGGGACACCGCACGACCGGACCTACCTGACCACCCGTGCGCTGCGCTCCATGCGCTCGCTGGCGTTCACGGTCGGCCCGCGCCCGTCGGAGTGGGGTACGTCACCCGAAGCGGCGCCGCCCGTTCTGAGGTGACCTCAGGTGGCACCTGAGTCCCGCCGTCCTCACGGAGGGCGGGACTTAACCTGACCTTAACTGAGCGTAGCCTGATCGTACTTGACCGTAATCGCTCCGCCGGGATTGACTGCTGATCCGCCCGTCGCCGACGCGTGAGGCAAGCCCTTGACTTCCGACCCGCTCGCTCCACTCGACCTGGCCTTCTGGAACATGGAGTCCGACCGGCACCCGATGCACCTCGGGGCGCTCGGCGTCTTCGCCGCGCACTCGCCCACCGCCGGCGCCCACGCCGCCGACCTGCTCGCCGCCCGCGCCGCCGCCGTACCCGGCCTGCGCATGCGCATCCGCGACAGCTGGCAGCCGCTCGCCTTCGGCGGCGCGACCCGGGAGAGCGACCCGGACTTCGACCCGCTGAACCACGTACGGCTGCACGCCCCGACCGACGACTTCCACGCGGTCGCCGGTCGGCTGATGGAGCGCTCGCTGGAGCGCGGCCGGCCGCCGTGGGAGGCGCATGTGCTGCCCGGCGCGGACGGGGTGTCCTTCGCCGTGCTGTTCAAGTTCCACCACGCCCTCGCCGACGGGCTGCGCGCGCTGAAGCTCGCCGCGGGCGTCCTGGACCCGGTCGACCTGCCCGAGCGCGCGCCCCGCGCCATCGAGCCGCCGTGCGGCCTGCTGTCCGACGTGCGCGCGCTGCCCGCGCGCGTGCCCGGGCTGCTCAGGGGCGCGCTGTCCGACGTGGGCCGGGCCCTGGACATCGGCGCCTCGCTCGCCCTGTCCACGCTCGGCATGCGCCCGACCGCCGCGCTGGCCTGCGCGCCCAGCGGCACCCGCCGCACCGCCGGGGTCGTCGTCGACATCGACGACGTGCACCGGGTGCGCAAGAGCGCCGGCGGCACCGTCAACGACGTCCTCATCGCCGTCGTCGCCGGTGCGCTGCGGCGCTGGCTGGACGAGCGGGGCGACGGCAGCAGGGGTGTGGCGCCCCGCGCGCTGATCCCCGTCTCCCGGCGCGGCCAGCGCACCGCCCAGCGACCGGGGAACCGGCTCTCCGGATACCTGACCCGGCTCCCGGTGCACGAGCCCGATCCGCTCGGCCGGCTGGAGACCGTGCGGACGGCGATGATCCGGAACAAGGACGCGGGGCCGAACCGGGGCGCCGGCGCGGTGGCGCTGCTCGCCGACCACGTGCCGGCGCTCGGCCACCGGCTCGGCGGACCGCTGGTCGGGCAGGCGGCCCGGCTGTGGTTCGACATCCTGGTCACCAGCGTGCCGCTGCCCGGGCTCGGCCTCCGGCTCGGCGGCCACGAGCTGACCGAGGTCTACCCCCTGGCTCCGCTCGCGCCCGGGCAGGCGCTGGCAGTGGCGATCTCGACGTACCGCGGACGCGTCCACTACGGACTCGTCGCCGACGCCCGCGCCGTACCGGACCTGGACCGGTTCGCCCACGCGGTGTCAGCCGAGGTGGAAACCCTGCTGGAGGTGTGCGACCACTGACCGCGACGCCCGCCCCGGTGCGCACGCGGTGCGCGGGGCGGGCCGGCCGGCGATGTGCGACACACCGGTGACCGGCGGCCGGGCCCCTCCTGGCCTGGACCGGTTCGCCCACGCGGTGTCGGCCCAGGTGGAGCCCTTGCTGGGGGTAGGGGACCGCTGACCGTGGCCACCGGCGCCGGGCGGGGGGCGCCTGCCCGGCGCCACCGCCCGCTGATCCCGCCCCCCGGTCGGACGGTGGTCCTCGCCCGCGCCACCGCCCGCTGACCCCAGCCCCGGGCCGGACCCGGATCCGTCCCCGCGCCACCCGTACACCCCCCTCGCCGGGCGCAGGTCGGCCGGTGGTGTGGTGGGCGCCGTGGGCCGGTGGCCGGTGGCCGGCGGAGCGCTTCGGTGGGCCGGGATCATCGTGCGGTTTGGTGCCTTGGGCCGACGCTCCGTAAAATCCGCTGTTCGATAGCGGGCGCGTGTCGAGCGCCGCGCGGGTGACCAGGGAAACGGCAGCGCGATGACGGTGACAGAGGACGGCTCGGCGTCCATGGACATGCCCACGGACACCTCCGTGGACGAGCTGGTCCACGGGCCCGGCATCGACCCCGAGCGGCTGGCCGTCTGCCTGAGCGTGCTGGAGGAGCTGGACCGGATCGACGTCGACCACCCCGACGCGATCGCGGTCCGCCGGGCCACCTCGCACATCTACCGGACGGTGAAGCAGCGCCGCCGCCAGGAGCGCCGGGCCGCCAAGACCGCGCACGACCGCGCCGTGACCGAGGCCACCGCCACCGGATCCGCCGAGCGCATCGACGACGAGACCGAGGGCATCCTGCCCTCCTCCAAGGTCGAGACCGGCAGGATCGCGGGGATACTCCAGCGCCCCCGGTCCTGCTACACCTGCAAGACGCGGTACGTGGAAGTCGACTACTTCTACCACCAGCTCTGTCCGGACTGCGCCGGCGTCAACCGCGCCAAGCGGGACGTGCGCGCCGACCTGACCGGCAAGCGCGCCCTGCTCACCGGCGGCCGGGCCAAGATCGGCATGTACATCGCGCTGCGCCTGCTGCGCGACGGCGCCCACACGACGATCACGACCCGGTTCCCCAAGGACGCCATCCGCCGCTTCAAGGCGATGGAGGACTCGGCGGACTGGATGCACCGCCTGGAGGTCGTCGGCATCGACCTGCGCGACCCCGCCCAGGCCGTCGCCCTGGCCGACCAGGTCGCCGAGGCGGGCCCGCTGGACATCCTGATCAACAACGCCACGCAGACCGTACGCCGCCTGCCCTCCGCCTACGCCGCCCTCGTGGACGGCGAGAGCGCCCCGCTGCCCGCCGGTGAACTGCCCGCCCACCACGTGATCGGCGCCTTCAACTCCGGCGCGGTCGACGGCCTGGCCGCGCTGCCCCTCGGCACCAGCGGCCTGGACGCCCAGAAGGTCGCCGACCTCGCCCTGGTCGCGGGCAACGCCAGCGTCGCCCGGCACCTCGACGGCACCGCCATCGACGCGGGCGGCTTGCTCCCCGACGTCGTCGACAGCAACACCTGGGTGCAGACGATCGACCAGATCTCCCCCGTGGAGCTGCTGGAGACCCAGCTGTGCAACTACACGGCGCCGTTCATCCTCATCAGCAAGCTCCGCCCGGCCATGGCCGACGCCGCGCGGAAGGCGGCGAGCGGACGGGCGTACATCGTGAACGTCTCCGCCATGGAAGGCGTCTTCAGCCGTGGCTACAAGGGCGCGGGCCACCCCAACACCAACGCGGCGAAGGCCGCGATGAACATGGTGACGCGGACCAGCGCCCACGAGATGTTCGAGGCCGACGCCATCCTCATGACCTCGGTCGACACCGGCTGGATCACCGACGAGCGCCCGCACTACGACAAGCTGCGCCTCGCCGAGGCCGGCTTCCACGCACCGCTCGACCTGGTCGACGGCGCCGCCCGCGTCTACGACCCGATCGTGCGCGGCGAGGCGGGCGAGGACCTGTACGGCGTCTTTCTGAAGGACTACGCGCCCGGCAAGTGGTGAGCCGCCGCCCGGGTGACGCGCGGGGCGCGGCGGCCGGCCGTCAGCCGACCGCGCCGAGCGGCGCGTGACGCCGCTCGGCCGACAGCACGCGAAGAGGTGTTCGCCGCTGTAGGCCACATGGGTGATTCACCGGGTCGTACGAGTAAGCAGCTTGTTTCAAAAAGCCCCATATTAGGGGGTATTGAGCGGCTGAATGCAGGGCATCGGTTACCGCTTGTTTGCATTCCCTATCGAGCGTATGCCCGCTCATTTGGTTAATCTGGAGGAGACGGACAGCAGCAAGGGGTCCCACCCGCACCCAACGTCCGTCCTGGGGTGAGCCGGTCGACAACGGCCTGCTCCGACAGCGACACCGGCGCCACCGCGTCCGAACTGGCCTTCCATGCAGACCCGAGCGGGCGTCATGCGCCGGAGCGCAGACTGTCCGGTACGCCCCAAGGGTGACCCGACACATAAGGAGTGCGCGGTGACACCGGAGAAGACGAATCGCGAACAGCGCCCCGAGGAGCAGACGAAGCGCGCGGGCCGCAGGCCCGGGGAACTCGGCAGTCTCGACGTGTGGGCCCGGTCCGCCCCGATCCGCCTCGCGGGTTACGAGGAGGACCTCGCCGAGCCGCACATCCTGCCGAGCGTGGACTGAGCGCCGCACCGCCCCGCGGCCCGCACCGGCCCCCGCCTCAGGCCCCGCCGGTCGCGGGGGCCGTCCGCGGCCACGGGCTCAACTCCTCCAGTTCCTCCGCCAGCTCCAGCAGAACGGCCTCCGTCCCCGGCCGGCCCACGAGCTGTACGGCGCAGGGCGCGCCCGAGGGCAGGGTGCCGGCCGGGACGGACATCGCGGGCCAGCCGGTCAGGTTCCACGGCGGGGTGAACGGCGAATAGGCCGTGTTCGCCAGCACGTTGGGCAGCCAGCCGCGCTCGTGCCACGGGCCGGCCTGCGGGGAGCGGCGGGCCAGCGCCGCGGTGAGCAGCACGTCGTACTCGGTGAGGAAAGGCGTCAGCCGCGCCCGCAGCCGGTCCCGGGCCCCGCCGGTGCGGACCCGGCGGACGAACGGGCGGCCCACGGCCGCGTGCACCCGGGTCCGGCGGGCCAGCAGCGCCCGGTCCAGGCCCTCCGCGTCCACCGCCGTACCCGCCGTCCAGTGCTGGAGCGCGGTCACGCCGAGCGAGAGCGGGTACGGCGGCTCGGCCCGCCGCACCCGGTGCCCGGCCCGGGCCAGCACCCCGGCCGCCTGCCGGACCGCGGTCGTATACGGCCGGCTCACGCTCACCCCGGCGAGCGGGCTGCGCACCGCGGCGGCGATCCTGAGCCGGGGCCGCTCCGTCCGGGGCTCGAACTCCCGGTCCGCGAGGACAGCCAGCATCAGCCGCAGATCCGCGACCGTCGTGGCCAGCGGCCCGTTCTCCGACATCCCGAACCAGTCGCCGTTGCCGATCCCGGCCGGCACCACCCCGTGCCCCGGCTTCAGCGTGACCAGCCCGCAGTTCGCGGCCGGGATGCGCAGCGAGCCCATCCCGTCGTTGCCGAGCGCGAGCGGCACCAGGCCCGCGGCGACCGCCGCCGCGCTGCCGCCGGAGGAGCCGCCGGCCGTGCGGGCCGGGTCCCAGGGGTTGCGGGCGATGCCGTACGGGCCCTCCGTGGTGCCGAAGACGCACAGCTCGGGCACGTTCGTCAGGCCGACGACCACCGCACCGGCCGCCCGCAGCCGGGCCACCGTCACATGGTCCTCGCCGGCCGGGGCGTCCGGGGTGGCGACGCTACCGTTGCGGGCCGCCTCACCGCGCACCGCCAGGTTGTCCTTGACCGCCAACGGCACGCCGGCCAGCGGCAGTTCCGGCAGATCGGCACGGGAGGCCACCTCGTCGGCCTCGGCGAGCGCCGCCTGGGCCCGGACCTTCCTGAACGCCCCGATCCGGCCGTCGAGCCGCTCGATCCGTGCGAGGTGCTCGGCCACCACCTCCCGGGGCGTGACCCGCTTCTCACGGACGGCGGCGGCGATCTCGACGGCACTGCGGCCGGCCCAGCTGCTCACGGGCACTCCTCGTTACTCATCGGTACGGACGTCGGGTAGGAGAACTCTGCACGCAGGCGGGGGAGTACGTCGAGAGGCCGTGCCCGGTGAACAGGGCGCGTGGGCACGGTTGTCGGTCCGGCCTCCGGGAGCGAGGCTGGGGGTGTGAACGCCGGGCCGGCGGTGGCGGCGGCCGAACCGGGGGCGCCGGTGGCGGCGCCGGTTCGGTGCCCGTCAGCGCCGCCCGTCCCTGCCGCCCAGCCTGGTCGGCACCGGAAACCCGCAGGGAGCATCCCGTATGCATGACGACCGCATTCTGGTGGAAGCCCGCCTCAGGCGCGTCCTCGACGAGCGCATCCGGCCTGCCGTGTACCCCGAGTCCGTGCCGCTCCGGGTCGCGGTGTGGCACGCGCCCGGCGAGCCCGTGCCGGTCGCGGAGGGCCTCGCCGCCGAGCCCGGGCCGATCGAGGTGGGCGCCCGGTGGGGCGCCCCGTGGGGCACCAGCTGGTTCCGGGTGACCGGGACCGTGCCCGAGGCGTGGGCCGGCCGGACCGTCGAGGCGCTGCTGGACCTCGGCTTCGACGAGAACATGCCCGGCTTCCAGTGCGAGGGCCTGGTGTACCGGCCCGACGGCACCCCGGTGAAGGGCCTCAACCCGCGCAACCAGTGGGTACGGATCGGCGCGCCCGTCGCGGGCGGCGAGGAGGTGCGCCTGCACATCGAGGCCGCCTCCAACCCGGTCGTCCTCGGCTACCACCCCTTCCGGCCCACCCCGCTGGGCGACAAGGAGACCGCGGGCAGCGAGCCGCAGTACACGCTCACCCGCATGGACCTCGCCGTGTTCGACGAGACCGTGTGGCAGCTGGTGCTGGACCTGGAGGTGCTGGGTGAGCTGATGGCCGAACTGCCCGTGGACTCCGCGCGCCGGCACGACATCCTGCGCGCGGTCGAACGCGCCCTGGACGCCGTCGACCTCCAGGACGTCAACGGCACGGCGGACCGGGCGCGGGACCGGCTGACCGGTGTGCTGTCCACCCCGGCCGTGCCGTCCGCGCACCGGATCAGCGCCGTCGGGCACGCGCACATCGACTCGGCGTGGCTGTGGCCGCTGCGCGAGACGGTACGCAAGGTGGCCCGTACGACGTCCAACATGACCGCGCTCATCGAGGATGAGCCGGAGTTCGTGTTCGCCATGTCCCAGGCGCAGCAGTGGGCGTGGGTGAAGGAGCACCGGCCCGAGGTGTGGGCGCGGGTGAAGAAGGCCGTGGCGGAGGGCCGGTTCGTGCCGGCCGGCGGGATGTGGGTGGAGTCCGACACCAACATGCCCGGCTCGGAGGCGATGGCCCGGCAGTTCGTGCACGGCAAGCGGTTCTTCCTCGACGAGTTCGGCATCGAGAACGAGGAGGCGTGGCTGCCGGACACCTTCGGCTTCGCCGCGGGCCTGCCGCAGATCATCAGGGCGGCCGGCTCCAGGTGGCTGCTGACGCAGAAGATCTCCTGGTCGCAGACGAACAGGTTCCCGCACCACACCTTCCACTGGGAGGGCATCGACGGCACCCGGATCTTCACCCACTTCCCGCCCGTCGACACCTACAACTGCTCGATGAGGGGCGGCGAACTCGCCCACGCGGCCCGCAACTTCCGGGACAAGGGCCGGGCCCGGCACTCCCTCGCGCCCACCGGCTGGGGCGACGGGGGCGGCGGCACCACCCGCGAGATGGTCGCCAAGGCCGCCCGGCTGCGCGACCTGGAGGGCTCCCCGACGGTGACCTGGGAGACCCCGCGCGCCTTCTTCGAGAAGGCCGAGGCCGAGTACCCCGAACCCCCGGTCTGGGTCGGCGAGTTGTACCTGGAACTGCACCGCGCCACCCTCACCAGCCAGGCCAGGACCAAGCAGGGCAACCGGCGCAGTGAGCACCTGCTGCGCGAGGCCGAACTGTGGGCGGCCACCGCGGCCGTACGCACCGGATTCCCCTACCCGTACGAGGAGTTGGACCGGATCTGGAAGACGGTCCTGCTGCACCAGTTCCACGACATCCTGCCCGGCTCCTCCATCGCCTGGGTGCACCGGGAGGCACGGGCGACCTACGAGCGGATCGCCGCCTCGCTGAACGGGATCATCGGCGCGGCCCAGCGGGCCCTGGCCGGGGAGGGCGGCACCGAGCTGCTCTTCAACGCGGCTCCGCACTCCCGCCACGGCGTCCCGGCGGGCGGTGCCGCCGCACCCGCCGTGGCGGGAAGCACGCGGCTCGCCCCGCGCGAGGACGGCGGGTTCACCCTCGACAACGGCCTGCTGCGGATCACCGTCGACGCCCGGGGCCTGGTCGTCTCCGCCTACGACCCCGCCGCCGACCGCGAGACCGTCGCCCCCGGCCGGGCCGCCTGCCTCCTCCAACTGCACCCGGACCTGCCGAACATGTGGGACGCCTGGGACGTCGACTCCTTCTACCGCAACACCGTCACCGACCTCACGGACGCCGAGTCGGTCACGGCCGGCGAGGACGGCGCCTCGGTGCGGATCGTCCGGGCCTTCGGCTCGTCCCGGGTCACCCAGCTGCTGACCCTGCCGCCGGGGGAGCGGCGGCTGCTCATCGACACCGAGGTCGACTGGCACGAGACGGAGAAGTTCCTGAAGCTGGCCTTCCCGCTCGACCTGCACGCCGAACGGTACGCGTCCGAGACCCAGTTCGGGCACGTCTTCCGCCCCACCCACACCAACACCTCATGGGAGTCGGCCAAGTTCGAGGCCTGCAACCACCGCTTCGTCCACCTGGCCGAACCCGGCTGGGGCGTGGCCGTCGTCAACGACTCGACGTACGGCCACGACGTCACCCGCACGGTCCGCACCGACGGGGACCGCGGTACGACCATGACCGTCCGTGTGTCCCTGCTGCGCGCCCCGCGCTTCCCCGACCCGGAGACCGACCAGGGCGTCCACCGCTTCCGGCACGCCCTGCTGCCCGGGGCCGCGATCGCCGACGCCGTCCGCGAGGGCTGGCGGGTCAACCTGCCGGAACGCCGGCTGACCGGCGCCCGGGAGGTCGCCCCGCTGGTCACGGTCGACAACGAGGCGGTGGTGGTGACGGCGGTGAAACTCGCCGACGACGGCACCGGCGACGTGGTCGTCCGCTGCCACGAGGCCCACGGCGGCCGCGCCCGGGCCACCCTCACGGCCGGCTTCCGGGTCGCGGGGGTCACGGCGACGGACCTGCTGGAGCGGCCGTGGGACGAGGGCGCGCCGCCGGAAACGGACGGCGACCGCGTCACCGTGCGCCTGCGCCCGTTCCAGCTCGTGACCCTGCGGCTGCGCAGGGCGTGAGCCGCCTGGGGCTACGAGCGCTGCGTCACCCCCGCCAGCCGGGTCGGCGGCAGGTACTCCCGCACGAACGTCCGGTCCCAGCAGGCCCCCGTCTCGCGCAACTCCCGCCAGTTCGTGTACCGGTAGCGGAACAGCCGGGCCCGGACGTAGCGGGGCGGGGTGTCCGGCGGGAACGGGGAGCGGCGCAGCAGCTTCAGCGTGTCCCGGTCGTTCTCCAGCAGACGTTCCATCAGGGCGCCGAACCATTCCCCGGCGTAGCCGGGCGACAGCGCCGCGAACCACATCAGCCAGTCCAGGCGCAGATGGTAGGGGGCGAACTGGCGCGGCCAGCGCCGGGGATCGCCGGGCTTGCCCTTGAACGCGTACTCCCGCCAGTCGGAGTCCGGGCGCGGGGTGTCGTCCAGGGTGCCCTCGACCACCACCTCGTAGCGCACCCGGCTGACGCTGCCGAACGCGCCGTAGGTGTTCACCAGGTGCAGCGGGTCGAACGAGCGGTTCATCACCTGGCGGCGGGAGACCATGTTCACCACCGGGCGGTAGCTGAGGAAGACCAGCAGCGCGGCGACCGCGAGCACCAGCACCTCGTACCACGGCGGCGCCGCCGGTCCGGGCGGCGCGGTCGCCGGCAGGCGCAGCGCGGACAGCGCCAGCACGATGGTGATCCAGTTCAGCCAGGAGAAGTTCCCCGACAGCACCAGCCACAGCTGCGTGACGATCATCAGGGCGGCGGCGGCCGAGGCGACCGGCTGGGGGGTGAACACCAGGACCGGCACGACCAGCTGGGTGACGTGGTTGGCGGCCGCCTCCACCCGGTGCAGCGGCTTCGGCAGACGGTGGAAGACCCAGCTGAGCGGGCCCGGCATCGGCTGGGTCTCGTGGTGGTAGTACAGGCAGGTCAGCTTCCGCCAGCAGGCGTCGCCGCGCAGCTTGATCAGCCCGGCGCCGAACTCCACCCGGAACAGGATCCAGCGCAGCAGGAACAGTACGACGACCGGTGGCGCCACCTCGTCGTTGCCGAGGAACGCGGCCAGGAAACCCGTCTCCAGCAGCAGCGACTCCCAGCCGAACGCGTACCACGTCTGGCCCACGTTCACGATCGACAGGTACAGCGCCCACGGCACCAGCCACAGCAGGATCCCGGCCCACAGCGGCAGCGCGGAGTCCGCCCCGGCCAGCAGGGCCGCGGCCACCGCGCAGCCCGTCCAGGCGCAGGCCGCGAAGAAGCGGTCGGAGTAGTGCAGGTGGAACAGGCTGGGGGCGCGCCGGAACCGCACCCGGGCGGTGAACCGGGGGATCGGCAGCATCCCGCGCTCGCCCAGCAGGGCCCGGAACTGCAGGGCCGCCGTCAGGAACGCGACCAGGTACAGGGCGGCCAGGGCCCGCTGGAGGACCAGCCGGCTCAGCCAGTAGTCGGGTGCGGTGAACCAGTCCACGGCTGTGCGCGCCTCCTGTGCGGGGGACACCGGCGCCGCTCTCGTCACGGCGGTCCCCGAGTTGCCAGGCAAAGCCGGGCGATGCCAACAATAGGGCGTAATCACCCACAGTGATGCGGAGTGTGCGGTGCGGATACACACCCGATCCATCGGCACGGCCTGCGTGCTCTTCGTGATGCTCCTGGCCGCGGGCTGCGCGGGCACCGGCGTCAAGCAGACCAGGGCGGGGGAGCCGGTCCTTCTGCAGGCCGCCACCGAGCAGGGCCCGGAGCCCTTCACCGAGTCCACCGACACCGGTGCTCCAAGCCCCGCGTCCCCCCGGGCCACCGCCCGGGTCCAGCCGGGCGACGTCGAGGCGCCGCTGCGTGCCGCGCGCACCCTGTCCGGCGCGACACCCGGCCTGTACCGGGGCTCCCGGAGCCTCGCCAGCTGCGACGTCGAGCGGCACATCCGCCGGCTGACGGCGGACCCGGCCAGGGCCGACGCCTTCGCCGGGGTGGCCGGCGTCACCCGGGCGGCGCTCCCCGGCTACCTGCGCGGGCTGACCCCGGTCGTCCTCGGCGCCGACACCCGCGTCACCAACCACGCCTACCGGCACCGTGAGGCGTTCCGCTACCAGGCCGTGCTCCAGGCGGGCACCGCCGTCCTCGTGGACGACCGGGGCGTTCCCCGGGTGCGCTGCGCCTGCGGCAACCCGCTCGACGAGCCCGCGCCGACCCAGGGCGGGGCCGGCGCCCGCGGCACCCCGTGGGCCGGCTACCGGCCGAACCAGGTCGTCGTGGTCACCCCGGCGGCCCGCACCGTCACCAGCCTCACGCTCGTCGACACCGCGCACCGCACCTGGATCGAACGCCGGGTGGGCACCGACGTCCGCCGCGACCGGGTCGTCCCCGCACCCGACCCGACGGACGCCGGAGCGACGGTCACCAGCCCGGCCGGCAGCGCCTCCCCGACCCACACCGGCCCAGCCCCCTCGCCCCCCGGCCCCCCGGTCCGGACCACCGCGACGAACCCCCCGCTCCTCGACCCCGACCCCGACCCCACCCCTTCCGGCGGGACCGGCCCCACCGGGGCCGGCCAGACCCCGGCCGACCCACCCGCCCCCGGATCGGGCACGCCCGCCCCGGCCACGACCGGCGCGGCCTCCCCCGGCACGTCCGGCACGGCTCCCGCCGGCCCAGGCGCCTGAGCCCCCGACCGACCCGCCCGCCCCCGGCCGCCCGGCACCCGCCGCACCCGCCGATCAAGTCGAAGAATCCGCCGGATCCTGGCAGTCTGGGCCCCATGGCCGATCGGGGAGCGAGCGCCCTGTCACTCCCGGAGGACTGGCCCGCTCACCCGGACCCGATCCTCGCGCTCAACCGCATGGGCAGTTTCGACTGGGACCTCGACACCGGTCTCGTCCACATGGACGCCCAGGCCTTCGAGGTGTTCGACCTGCGGCCCGACGAGTACGACGGGCGCCCGGAAACCCTCGCCGCGCGGGTGCCGCCGCCGGAGGCCGCCCGGCTGGACGCGGTCGTCGCCCGCGCGATCAAGGACGGCAGCGAGAACTACGGCACCTACTTCCGCCTCCGCCTGCGCGACGGCACCCTGCGCTGGACGCACACCCAGGGCTACATCCGGCGCGACGACACCGGCCGCCCGCGCCGGGTCGTAGGCATCGTCCGGGACGCCACCCGGGAACTCGCCGACAGCGCCGCCCGCAGCCTGCGCGCCGCCCAGGACGAGGCCTTCCGGCAGCAGACCAGCGTCGTCCAGGCCATCTCCGCCGCCCTCGCCCACGCCCGCAGCGTCCAGGACGTCATCGACGTCCTCAAGGACACCCACGGCGTCCGCCACGTGGGCGCGACCAGCCTGGTCATGGGCCTGGTGGAGGCCGGCCGGATCCGGCTGGTGGCCGAGGGGCCCGCGGGCGCCTCCGTCCCCGGCACCCGCATCACCCGGATCGACGAGCCGTACCCGATGAGCGAGGTCGTCCGCACCCTCAGCCCCCGGTTCATCGAGTCCCCGGAGGAGTTCGCCGCCGGCTACCCGATCCTCTGGCCGCACCTCACCGACCTGCGCATCACCTCGGCCGCCTATCTGCCCCTGATCGCCCAGGCCCGCCCGATCGGCGCGATGGGCCTGCTCTACGACGACCGGCGCGGCTTCTCCGCCGAGGAACGCGCCGTCCTGGTCGCCCTGGGCAGCAGCATCGCGCAGAGCCTCATGCGAGCCATGCTCTACGAACAGGAGAAGGACCTCGCCCAGGGCCTCCAGCAGGCCATGCTGCCCCGCACCATCCCCAGCGTCCGCGGCGCCGACATCGCGGTCCGCTACCGCTCGGCCGCCCTGGGCCGGGACATCGGCGGCGACTGGTACGACCTGATCCCGCTGCCGGGGGGCCGGGTCGGCGCGGTCATCGGCGACGTGCAGGGCCACGACACGCACGCGGCGGCCGTCATGGGCCAGCTGCGAATCGTGCTGCGCGCCTACGCCGCCGAGGGCCACACCCCGGCCACCGTGATGGCCCGCGCCTCCGTCTTCCTCCACGAACTCGACACCGACCGGTTCGCCACCTGCCTGTACGCCGAGGCCGACCTGTCCACCGGGGTCGTCCAGGTGGTCCGCGCCGGGCACCTCGACCCGCTGGTCCGGCACAGCGACGGCAGCTGCGCCCGGGTCACCGTCGAGGGCGGACTGCCGCTCGGCCTGTCCGCCGAGTTCGGCCGGCTGGAGTACCCGGTCGCCACCCTCGAACTCGATCCCGGGCACACCCTGCTGCTGTGCACCGACGGGCTCGTCGAACAGCCCGGCGCCGATCTCGACGACGGCATGCGCGCCCTGGCCGCGCTCGTCGCGGACGGCCCGGCCGAGGTGCGCGACCTCGCCGACCGGCTGATCCAGCTGGCCGAGGAACGGGGCGGCGACGACGACGTGGCCCTGCTCCTGCTGCGCCGCCGCGCCCCCGACACGCCGCCCGCGGGCGGCCGGCTCCGCCAGCATGTGGCGCCCGGCGACCCCGAAGCCCTCACCCAGGCCCGGCACATGATCCGCGCCGCGGTCCGCGCCTGGGGCGCCGGCGAACGCGCCTACGAGATCGAGCTGGCCGCCGACGAGCTGATCACCAACGCGCTGATGCACACCGAGGGCTCCGCGATCGTCACCCTGCGGGCCCTGTCCGGCGACGGCCGTCGGCTGCGCGTCGAGGTCGAGGACTCCTCCAGCGCGCTGCCCCGGCGCCGGGACGCCGGGGAGAGCCGGGTGTCCGGCCGCGGCCTGCTCCTCGTGGACCGGCTGGCCGACGCCTGGGGAGTGGAGGCGCGGGGCGGCGGCAAGGCCGTGTGGTGCGAGTTCCGGCTGCCGTGAGGCACCGGCCGGGCGCCACCGCGGGGCGTTGTCGGTGCCGGGTGGCACTCTGGACGTATGCCGGAACTGCCCGAGGTAGAAGCGCTGACGGACTTCCTCACCGAGCACCTGGTCGGCCGCCGGGTGGTACGGGTGCTGCCGGTCGCCGTCAGCGTCCTGAAGACGTACGACCCCCCGCTCACCGCCGTGGAGGGCGGCACGGTGACGGCCGTGCGCCGGCACGGCAAGTTCCTGGACATCGAGACGGACGGCGGGCCGCACCTGGTGGTCCATCTGGCCCGCGCGGGCTGGCTGCACTGGCGGGAGCAGCTCCCGGACGGCCCGCCGAAGCCCGGCAAGGGCCCGCTGGCGCTGCGCGTGGCGCTGGAGGGCGGCGAGGGCTTCGACCTGACCGAGGCCGGCACCCAGAAGCGGCTCGCCGTGTACGTCGTCCGCGACCCGCGGGAGGTCCCGGGCATCGCCCGCCTCGGCCCGGACCCGCTCGCCGCCGGCTTCGACGAGGACCGCTTCGCCGCCCTGCTCCGGGACGAACGGCGGCAGCTGAAGGGCGCCCTGCGCGACCAGTCGCTGATCGCGGGCGTCGGCAACGCCTACAGCGACGAGATCCTGCACGCGGCGAGGATGTCCCCGTTCAAGCTCGCCGCGTCCCTCACCCCGCAGGAGACCCACCGGCTGTACACGGCGCTGCGCGAGACGCTCACCGAGGCGGTGGAGCGCTCCCGTGGGGTGGCGGCCGGCCGGCTGAAGTCGGAGAAGAAGAGCGGCCTGCGCGTGCACGGCCGTACCGGCGAGCCCTGCCCGGTGTGCGGCGACACCATCCGCGAGGTCTCCTTCAGCGACTCCTCGCTCCAGTACTGCCCGACCTGCCAGACGGGAGGCAAGCCGCTGGCCGACCGCCGGCTGTCCCGCCTGCTGAAGTGAGGCCGGGCCGCGCGGGCTCGGAGGCCCCCGGGGCCCGTCACCGCGCCTCCACCGTGACCAGGCGCTCTCCCTGCGCCGTACGCACCTCGTAGCGCGCGATCTGGTCCGGGTGCAGGGCCGCTGCGCCCATCGTGGTGGTGGGCCGGGTGCCGTCGCCGGAAGCGGTCCAGCCGGCGACGACCTGCTCGCTGCCGTCGCGGCCGACCGCCACCAGCCGGCAGGTGTGCCGCCCGGAGCCGTCCCTGACCTCCAGCCGCAGGTCGCTGCCCCAGTCCTGGTCCGCGGAGGTGACCCGCGCCCACACCCCGGTGCGCGGATCGGTGGCCGCGGTGACCTGGGACGCGGCCGCCTCGGTCTGGCCGGAGAAGGCCACGATCCCCGGGCCGGCCACCGCCAGCACCACCGAGGCGGCCAGGCCGTACAGCAGTCGGCGGCGCCGCGCCCGGTGCCGCTGCGCCAGCTCGCCGAGCAGCCGGTCCAGCAGCCGGGGACCGGGCTGTGCCATGGGGTGCACGAAGCGCGGTGTGGCCCGGCGGTACAGCATCAACTGCCGGGTCGTGGGCCCGAATTCGGTCACGTGTGCCGCGCAGCGAGGGCACTCCATGAGGTGGTCCTCGAAGCGGAAGGCCTCCGCCTCGTTCAGCACGCCGAGCGCGTACGCGCCGACGTCACGATGCCGTTCCAGGGACCTCATGCCGAATCCTCGTGCCGATGGGTGTGGGTGGGGTTACTCCTTGCTCCCACCCGTACGCAGCCGACCGCCGAATCACTCAAGCCGCGCGGAGAATCGCGGCAGGAGATTCGGAGCGGCCCGGCCCGCGGATTGGTGTGAATTCCGATTGGTTCAGAAGAGGTGGATCGCCAGGTGCCCGAGGGGCAGTCCGAGCCGCCAGGCCGGGGTCCACACCTTCGGCCCGTCGTCCTCCCCGAACACCCCGCCGCCCGGCACCGCGTCCAGGTCCGGCGCGAGCAGCTCGGTCTCCTCCAGCCACCGCCAGGCGTCGGCGGCCAGCGCCAGATCGGGGTCCGGGGCGTCGGAGCCGGCCGCCCGCCGCGCCAGCTCGGCCATGCGCGCCCGCACCCAGTCCCGCCACGGCTGGTCGTAGGCGGTCAGCGAGAGCCAGTTCTCCAGCTGGGAGATCACCCGGATCCCGGACAGCTCTCCGTCGGTGTCGGACAGGAAGACGGTCAGCGCCAGCGCGTCCCGGCCGGCCCGGAACTCGAAGGACGTCGGCGGCATCAGATCGCCGGTGCGCAGCAGTTCGTCGGCGATGTACTCGGCGTACAACCAGGCCATGGGTACGGCCAGTTCACCGCCGTCGGTGCCGTCCGTGCTCTCGTGCCCTCTGTGCAGCATCCCGTCCTGCCTTCCTCCGGTGCGTGCGCGTCACCCGGCCCCCGGGACCGCCCCCGACCGGAACGCGGATGAGGACAGCCCATTGCCCGAACGGGGGCCACAGCAAGGCGCTTTACCGAGGTTTGACCAGGCTTCCGGTTTCACCGCAGGTCGGCCGTGTAACCGGGAAGGACCCGGCGCAGGGCGCGCAGCGCGTAGTACGCGCGGGATTTCACCGTACCGGGTGGGACGCCCAGGGTCTGCGCCGCTTCCGCCACACTGGCCCCGAGGAAGTACACGAGTACCAGGACGTCACGGTGCTCGGGCGTGAGTGTCTTCACAGCCTCCCGGACGTCGAGCGCCGCCGCGGCCCGCTCGGCGTGGTCGGCGGTCACCCGCGCGTTCTCCGGTACCTCGTCGCCGCTCTCGGGCGGCCGTGCCTGCCGGGCCCGCCGGGCGTCGATGGCGAGCCGCCGGGCCACGGTGAGCAGCCAGGGCCGTACCGAGTCGAAGCCGTCGGCGTGCAGTGCCTCGGGGTGCTGCCAGGCGCGCACCAGGGTCTCCTGCACGAGGTCCTCGGCGCGCTGCCGGTCCCCGTCGCAGAGCCGGTACAGCAGGGCGAACAGGGGGCCGCCGTGCTCGCGCTGGAGCGTGGCCAGCTCGTGCTCGGCGGTCGTCGTCCCGTGGGTGAGTGTGGTTCCGGCCGTCATGGCCCGTATCGCAGCGCAGGGCGCGGCCCGGCGGACAGGGGGCGGGGCCGGTCGTGCGGCGGACGGTCGATCGCGTCGGCGAACGGTCGGACGGACGGTACGCCGGGACACCGGACGGGCTAATGACACCACCCGGGCTGTTTATCCGGCACATCAGATTCATACCCATATGCCCGTCACGGCTTCGTCTGTATATACGACAATCTTGGGGTGAGTTGATGATCGGACGCAGACAGCAGGTGGCGCTGGCCCTGACCGCGGTCCTCGCGGCCGGGGCGGCCTGCCAGAACCAGAACCGGGAGACCGGCGCCCAGGGACACCCGGCGCCCGCCGCGCCCGGCGGCTTCACCCTCGTCGCCTCCGGGGACGTCCTGCCGCACACCTCCGTCATCGAACGGGCCGCCTACGACGCCGGTGGCAACGGCCACGACTTCCGCCCCATGCTGGCCGGCGTCGCGCCGGTCGTCTCCGGCGCCGACCTGGCGCTGTGTCACGTGGAGACCGTCTACGGCGCCGACGGCGACTACGCCGGCTACCCCGCCTTCAAGTCTCCGCCGCAGATCGCCGCGGGCCTCGCCGCGACCGGCTACGACGGCTGCTCCACCGCCTCCAACCGCGCCCTGGACGACGGCGCCGCCGGTATCCGGCGCACCCTGGACGCCATGGACAAGGCGGGGCTCCGGCACTCCGGCACGGCCCGCAGCGAGGCCGAGGCCCGCTCGGTCACCATGCTGCGGGCGGGCTCGGCCAAGGTCGCCCATCTGTCGTACACCTTCGGCACCAACGGCAACCCGATGCCACCCGGACAGCCCTGGGCGGTCAACCTGATCGACGCCGACCGGATGATCGCCGACGCCCGCGCGGCCCGGCGGGGCGGCGCCGACGTGGTCGTGCTCTCCGTGCACTGGGGCACCGAGTGGCAGGACGAACCGGACCGGCTCCAGCTCGGCCTCGCCCAGCGGCTCACCGCCTCGGCCACCGACGGCCACCCGGACATCGACCTGATCCTCGGCACCCACGCCCATGTCCCGCAGGCCTACGAGAAGGTCAACGGCACCTGGGTGGTCTACGGGATGGGCGACCAGATCGCCGGCGAGATGTACAACAGCGACGGCGTCCAGGACCCGCGCGGCAACGAGTCGACCCTCGCCCGCTTCACCTTCGCCCCGCCCGCCCGGCCGGGTCAGGCATGGCGGGTCACCAAGGCCGAGTTCGTCCCGCAGCTGTACGACCTCGACGCCGGCCGCGTCCTCGACCTCAACCACGCCATCGACCAGGGCGCCGAACTGGAGGCGGTGCGCGACCGCATCAGGGACGTCGTGCTCAGCCGGGGGGCCGCCCAGGACGGCCTGGTCATGGCGGAGTGATCAGCCCAGCGTGATCAGCCCCGTGTGATCAGCCCTGCCCGGCGGGCCGCCCGGTGGATCCCCCGGTGGACCCCCCGGTGGCCAGCGCCGAGCGCCGGTAGGAGTAGCCGAAGTAGATCCCGCAGCCGATCAGGAACCACACCGCGAACCGCACCCACGTCTGCCACTGCAGGAACGTGATCAGCCAGAGCGAGAACACGACACCCAGCGCGGGTACCACCGGCATCCCCGGCGTCCGGAAGGAACGCGGCAGCTCCGGCCGCCGGTAGCGCAGCACGATCACCGCCGCGCACACCACCACGAACGCCAGCAGGATGCCGATGTTGGTCAGCTCGGCCGCCTCGCCGATCGGCACCAGGCCGGCGATGGCGGCCGAGGCCACCCCGACGATCCACGTCACACGGGTCGGCACGTGCCGCGTCGGGTGCGTCCTGGCGAACCACCGGGGCAGCAGCCCGTCCCGGGACATCGAGAACCACACGCGGGTCACGCCCAGCATGAACGTGAACATCACCGTGAGGATGCCGATGATCGCGCCGACCGCGATCACGTCCGCCAGCGCGTTCAGTCCCACCGACTTGAACGCCGTCGAGAAGCCGCTCTCCTTGTCGATGTCCTTGTAGTTCTGCATGCCGGTCAGCACCAGGCAGGCCGCCACGTACAGCACCATCGAGATCACCAGGGAGTAGATGATCGCCTTCGGCATGTGCCGCAGGGCGTCCTTGGACTCCTCGGCCGCCGTCGACATCGCGTCGTAGCCGAACACCGCGAAGAACACCGTCGCGGCGCCCGTGAACGCCCCGCTGAGGCCGAACGGGAAGAACGGGGTGTAGTTGGCCGAGTCGATGTGCATCAGGCCCACGCCGATCACCAGCAGCACCACCAGCACCTTCAGCGCGACCACGAACGTCTCGAAGCGGGCCGCGCTGCGGATCCCCAGGTTCAGCAGCCACGCGATCAGCAGGCACAGGACGGCCGCGAACAGGTCGACCCGGTGCCCGGCGCCGGTGCCGGGCGCCCCCAGCATCCAGGCGGGCAGGTGCGCGCCCATCTGCTGCACCAGGAAGCCGAAGTAGCCGGAGATGCCGATGGCCACCACGGCCACGATCGCGGTGTACTCCAGCAGCAGGTCCCAGCCGATGAACCAGCCCGCGAACTCGCCGAGCACCGCGTACCCGTACGTGTAGGCCGAGCCCGCCTTCGGGATCAGCCCGGCGAACTCGGCGTACGACATCGCGGCGCACGCGCTCGCCACACCGGCGATCAGGAAGGACACCAGCACCGCGGGCCCCGCTGTGCCGTTCGCCACCGTGCCGGCCAGCGTGAAGACACCCGCGCCGATGATGCCGCCGACGCCGATGGCCGTCAGCTGCCACAGCCCCAGCGACTTGTCCAGACCGGTGCCCTCGCCGACCTCGGTCTCCTCGATGTGCTCGATGGGTTTGCGGCGGAGAATCCCCTCACCCGCACGGAGCTTGGCCATACGCCTCACCTCTTCGCCGACGGCAAACGGCTGACGGCGGATCATGATGGCTCAGCGCGGACCCGCAGGGAAGACGCCACGCACGGCGGCACCGCCCGCGGCCACCGGGGGCGCCGGGTGACCTTGGCGTCCTACGGCACGACCGTCACCGGCCAGCGGCCCGTCTTCACCAGGCGGACCGCCACCGAGCCGACGATCCGGTGGCCGGCCTGCTCCGAGGCGCCCACCACCACCGCGTCCGCCCGCAGCTCGTCCGCCGCCTTGACCAGCCCGCCGTACGGATCCCCGCGGAAGGTGTGGAACTCCCAGCGCACCTCGAATATCCCCTTGAGCCGCTCGGCGCCCGCCCGGATCTGCGCGACCAGGTCCTCGGCGATCTCGTCGGTGGTCTCCGCCACCGGCGCCCCGAGCGCCGCCCCGGCGGCGAGCACCGGCTGCACGTACACCACCGCCAGCAGCGCGTGCTGGCGCCGGGCCAGACCGGCCGCGTAGGCGGCGGCCCGCATCGAGGAGTCGGAGCCGTCCACGCCGACCACGATGACCTTCGGGCCGTCCGTGCCCCGCTCGAACCGGTGTGCGGGCGAGTGCCGCTCGTGCTGTTCCGTCACGGCCGTGAGGCTATCGGAACTCCTCCTTCCAGGACGCGGCGGCCACCCGGACCGCTCGACGGGCGAGCCGCCGCGCCGCTTCCTAGAGTCGGAACCATGACCGCCACCGCGGAGCCCGCCGCCGGCAGGGACGCCACGGCCCCGGCACGCCCGCCCGCCGGCCGGCGCCTCGGCTGGGTCCCGGAGGCCTTCGCGACCCTGTTCGCCGCCCTCGGCCTGCTGTGCGCCCTGCTCGCGGTCGTCTCCCCGCTGCGCGGCCCGCTCCGCCCGGTCGTCCGCACCCTCGACCTCCTCCTGGTCCCCATCAGCGCCAACCTCGCCTACGCCGTCTTCCTGTTCCTGCTGGCCGGCGCCACCGCCGCCCGCAAGAAGGTCGCCTGGTGGCTGGTCGTCGTCTATCTCGGCCTGCTCGTCCTCACCGACGCGCTCGGCGCGGCCGCCGGCCTGTACGCCGCGTCACTGCCGTCCCTCTGCCTGTGCGCACTGCTGCTGCTCCTGCTGGTCCTGGCCCGCCACGAGTTCTACGCCGCCTCCCGCCACGGTGCCGTCCGGCGGGCCCTGGCCGTGCTGCTGGCCGGGCTGGCCCTGGCGATCCTGCTCGGCTGGGGCCTGGTGCTGCTCTTCCCGGGCACGCTCCCGGCGGGCCAGCACCTGGCCTGGGCGGCCGACCGGGTGTGCGGCGGGCTGGTCTCGGCCGGCTCCTTCGGCGGCCGCCCCCCGCACGAGATCACCTTCCTGCTCGGCCTGTTCGGCGCCCTCGCCCTGCTCAACGCCGCCGCCACGCTGTTCCGCTCACAGCGCCTGGAGGCCGCCCTGCACGGCGACGAGGAGGCCCGCATCCGCGCCCTGCTCGGCGGGTACGGCGAGCGGGACTCCCTCGGCTACTTCGCCACCCGGCGCGACAAGGCCGTCGTCTTCTCGCCCAGCGGCAAGGCGGCCGTCACCTACCGCGTCGAGGCCGGCGTGTGCCTGGCCGGCGGGGACCCCGTCGGCGACCCGGAGGCCTGGCCGCACGCCATCGACGCATGGCTGGACGTGGCCCGCCGGCACGCCTGGGCGCCCGCGGTGATCGGCGCCTCCGAGGCCGGCGCCCGCGCCTATGCCCGCGCGGGCCTGGGCGCCCTCCAACTCGGCGACGAGGCCATCGTGCACGTGGCCTCCTTCGACCTGAAGGGCCGCGACATGCGCGTCACCCGGCAGGCCGTGCACCGGGTCCGCCGTACCGGAGCCGTCTGCCGCATCCGCCGCCACGCGAGCCTCACCGAACGCGAGATGGAGGAGATCGTCGGCAAGGCCGACGCCTGGCGGGACACCGAGACCGAACGCGGATTCTCCATGGCCCTGGACCGGCTCGGCGACCCCGCCGACGGCGACTGCCTGCTCGTCGAGGCCCTCGGCGAGGACGGCCGGCTGCTCGCCCTGCTCTCCTTCGTGCCCTGGGGCCGCCACGGGGTCTCCCTGGACCTGATGCGCCGCGACCGGGCCGCGCCCAACGGCGTCATGGAGTTCATGGTCGCCGAACTGTGCGCCGCCGCGCCGAAACTGGGCGTGCGCCGCGTCTCGCTGAACTTCGCCGTCTTCCGCTCGGTCTTCGAGGAGGGCGCCCGCATCGGCGCCGGACCGGTCCTGCGGCTCTGGCGCCGGCTGCTGCTGTTCTTCTCCCGCTGGTGGCAACTGGAGGCGCTGTACCGCTCCAACGCCAAGTACCGCCCCGAGTGGTACCCGCGCTTCCTCTGCTACGGCGACACCGGCTCCCTCGCCCGCATCGGCATCGCCTCCGGCATCGCCGAGGGCTTCGTCTCCGTACCCAGCCTGCGCACACTCTGGGGAAAGGGGCACCCGGGGACCGGACGGCGGCCCGCCACCGCGGTGCTCCCTCCGTCCGCGCCGGCGCTCGGCCCCGACGGAGGGGACCGGACCGGGCCCGCCGCCCCGGACGCGGACCTGCCCGACCAGGTCCGCGTCCGGTACCGCACCCTCGACCGGCTGCGCGCCACCGGCACCGACCCCTACCCGGTCGGCGTCCCCGCCCCGACCCACGCCCTCGCCGACGTCACCCCCGGCACGGACGTCACCGTCGCCGGACGCGTCCTGTTCGTCCGTGACTTCGGCGGCATCGTCTTCGCCGTGCTGCGCGACTGGTCCGGCGACCACCAGATCGCCCTCACCCGCGACGGCTCGGGTCCGGACCTCGACCGCTTCACCGCCGGCACCGACATCGGCGACCACATCACCGTCACCGGCCGCGCCGGCCTGTCCGACAAGGGCGAACCCACCGTCTTCGGCACCTCCTGGCAGCTCACCGGCAAGTGCCTGCACCCGCTGCCCGACAAGCGCCGCGGCCTGACCGACCCCGAGGCCAGGGTCCGCCGCCGCCACCTGGACCTGATCACCAGCCCCGACGCCCGCGCCGTCCTCCGCGTCCGCTCCGCCGCCGTACAGGCCCTGCGCCGGCAACTGCTGGACCGCGGCTACCTGGAGGTCGAGACCCCGGTGCTCCAGCAGATCCACGGCGGCGCCAACGCCCGCCCCTTCACCACCCACATCAACGCCTACGACCTCGACCTGTACCTGCGCATCGCCCCCGAGCTGTACCTCAAGCGGCTGTGCGTCGGCGGCCTGGAGAAGGTCTTCGAGCTGGGCCGCACCTTCCGCAACGAGGGCGTCTCCCACAAGCACAACCCCGAGTTCACGATGCTGGAGGCCTACCAGGCCCACGCCGACTACGACGTCATGCTCGACCTCGCCCGCGAACTGGTGCAGGCCGCGGCGACCGCCGCGTTCGGCTCCCCGGTGGCCCGCAAGGACGGCGCGGAGTACGACATTTCCGGGACCTGGCCGGTCAGGACCGTCCACGGGGCGATCTCCGAGGCCGTCGGGGAGGAGATCGGCCCCGGCACCGAACTGCTGCGGCTGCACCGGCTGTGCGACCGCACCGGGGTGCCGTACACCGCCGACGACGGACCCGGTGACGTGGTGCTGGAGATGTACGAGCGGCTGGTCGAGCACCGGACCGGACCGCCCACCTTCTACAAGGACTTCCCGACCGGCGTCTCCCCGCTGGCCCGGCAGCACCGCACCGACCCCCGGCTCGCCGAGCGCTGGGACCTCGTCGCCTTCGGCACCGAACTCGGCACCGGCTACTCGGAGCTGACGGACCCCGTCGAACAACGCCGCCGGCTCACCGAGCAGTCGCTGCTGGCCGCCGGCGGCGACCCGGAGGCCATGGAACTGGACGAGGACTTCCTCCAGGCCCTCGCCTACGCCATGCCCCCGACCGGCGGCCTCGGCCTCGGCGTGGACCGGATCGTCATGTTCCTCACCGGTCTGACGATCCGTGAGACGCTGCCCTTCCCGCTCGTGCGCCGGCGCTGAACCCCCTGTCCGCTGGGCCGGACGGGTGAATTCCGGCCGCCGCACCGGTGCCGTTGTGGTGCGCCGGAGTCCGGCGGGGCGACTGATGAGTCATGCAGAAGGATCAACTGTTCACGCGGCGCCGGATGCTCCTCGCCGGCGGCGCCGCCCTCGGAGCCGCGGCCACCGCCGGAGCCGTCCTGGCGAGCAGCGCCGGGGAGGCCGTCCGGACCACCACGGCGCCGGCCGCCGGACCCCAGGCCCGCCCGGCCCTGGGACCCTCCGCCTTCCGGCTCCAGCCGCTCACCGGAGACGGTCCGCCGCGCGCCGCGCCCCGCAAGCTCAAGGTCCGCGACGAACCCATCCTGCGCATCTCCGGACGCGGCCGGCGCATGATGCTGACCTTCGACGACGGCCCGAACCCCGAGTACACCCCGCACATCCTGGACACCCTCGCCAAGTACCGGGTACGCGCGATGTTCTTCGTGTGCGGCGAGTGCGTCGTGGAGAACAAGGAGCTGCTGGCCCGGATGGCCGACGAGGGCCATGTCGTCGGCAACCACACCTGGACCCACCCGCTGCTGACGGAGCTGACCCGCCGGGAGATCCGCTCCGAGATGGCGAGCACCAGCGACGCCATCGAGGACGCCTACGGCGAGCGCCCGCAGTGGTTCCGCGCGCCCTACGGCGCCTGGAACCGCGCCACGTTCCAGCTGGGCGCCCAGATGGGCATGGAGCCGATGGCCTGGACGGTGGACACCACCGACTGGATGGAGCCGGGCACCGACACCATCGTGGACCGGGTGGAGAGCGGCGCCGCCCCCGGGGTCGTGGTGCTCTCCCACGACGCCGGGGGCGACCGCTCGCAGACCGTCCAGGGGATCCGGGAGTGGCTGCCCTACCTGATCGACTCCGGCTACCACCTCACCGTGCCGCCCCGGCGCACCTGACGGCTTGAGGACCCCGATCTCCCGCCGGGCCGCGGCGGTTCACATGACCGCGGCCAGGCGGGCGAAGACGACGACGTTCCCCTCGTAGCCGTTCTGCTTAGAGAAGCCGCCCCCGCAGGTGATGACCCTGAGTTCCGGGGTGCCCTTCGAGCCGTACACGCGGTCGCCGGGGAAGTTGGCCTTCGCGAAGACCTCGACACCGTAGATCTCGAACACCGCGGTCCTGCCGTCCTGGCGCAGGACCTCGATCTGGTTGCCCTTCTTCAGCGCCCCGAGGCCGTAGAACACGGCGGGGCCCTGCTTGTTGTCGACGTGTCCGACGATGACCGCGGTGCCCTTCTCACCCGGGGACACCGCGCCGGTGAACCAGCCGGCCAGGCCCGGGTTCTCCGGCGGCGGCGCGGCGACCCAGCCGTCCGTGTCCAGCCCGACCTGGACGACGGGCGCGTCCACCCGGATCGCCGGGATGCGGACCCGCTGCACGGGGGAGAACGCCAGCGCGGTGGGCGCGGGCGCGAAGGTGCCCAGGGTGGCGCGGCTGTCCGGGGCCGCCGCCGAGGCGGGCTGCGGCGGGCCGACGTCGAACTCCCCGGAACCGTTGCGGATCAGGGCCAGGCCGGTCAGCAGAACAAGCGCTATCACGCCCCAGGGGGCACGCTTCCTCCGCCGCTCCTCCTCTTCGGCCAGTGCGGCCAGCTTGGACGCAGACATTCGCCATCCCCTCTCGACACGGTCGCCGCCACGCCCGTCGCGCATGGGAAAACGCTAAGTCCCGCGCGGGCGGCGGGCGACGGGGCGATCGGCGAACGGGTGGCCGCCCGCGCGCCCGGTGCGCCATCCGAGTTGCCGTTCCCAGGAATTTTCTGACGGTCTGTGACCTGCGGCAATATCGGATTGTGTGGTTGTCCGACGGCGTGTCGGATCACCAGGACGGACCATTCTCGACATGCGGGCGTGTTCCGCGCGTCCGAGGGTCTGTACGGGAGGTGATTTCTCGCCGATCCACCGGGGACGGGACCCGGTGACCTCCCGCGGAGGAACACATGCGCAACCAACGTGCCCTGGCGGCGGCGTGCACCACGGTCGCCGTGCTCGGGCTCGCCGCCCCCGTGGCTGTCGCGGACGGCATGGGCAACGGGGGCGGTCCGAGCAGCACCGACAACACCACCGTCATCGTCCCCGGCACCGGCAACATCGGCACCTTCAGCGGGGGCGGCGTCCTCCCCGGCACCGGCAACGTGGGCGGCAACGGCCACGCCAACGGGAACGGCAACTTCAACGGAAACGGCAACTTCAACGGAAACGGCAACTTCAACGGAAACGGACGCGAGAACTTCGGCAACGGCCGAGGGGGCGAGGGCAACAACGGCCGCGGGGGCGAGGGCAACAGGGGTGAGGGCAACAACGGCCGGGGTGGTGAGGGCGGCGAAAACGGGCGCGGCGACAACGGGCGCGGGGACCACGGGGACGAGTTCGGCGGGGGCGGGGGCGGGGGCCGGGGTGACGGCATCGGCAACTCCCGCGACATCTTCGTCACGCCCGACATCGTGCCCGCCGGCGGCCGCGTCACCATCATCGTCAACGGCTGCCGCAGCGGCACGGCCAGCTCCGACGCCTTCGGTGTCACCCGGCTGGAGTCGTTCCGCGACGACACCGCGCGGGGAGTCGCCACCGTCGACCGCGAGGCCCGCCGAGGCCGCTACTCCGTGACCGTCCGCTGCGACGGCCGCACCATGACCCGCCGGGACGCCTTCACCGTGATCGGCGGTGTCAACGGCGGTCTGGGCGGCAGCAGGACCACCGGCGCGACACCCACCGACATGGCCATCGGCGGCGGACTGGTGGCCTCTGCGGTGATCGGCGGGGGCGCCTTCTGGCTGCGCCGCCGGCACGAGAGGCGCGTCTGAGTCCCTGGTGCGCCGCCCAGGCCACCGGATCCGTCCCCGTCCCCCTGCCCCCGTCCCCTCCCCGAGCCACGCACGTCGACAGGCCTTCGCCCCCGCTTCCTTCAGGAAGCAAGGGCGAAGGCCTGTCGTGGCCGTTCGCGACCGTCGTGCCGGCCGGGTGGACGGGTTAGCCGCCGAGGCCCGGGAACAGGCTGAGGAACGGCTGTGCGGTGACCGCGATACCGCGGCTGTAGGGCGCGTCGAAGTCCCAGATGAGGAACAGCATGAAGGCGATGGTCGCGGAGAACAGCCCGGCCAGGACCAACTCCCTCCGGGTGCGCCGGATCTGGAGCGCGAAGACCATGCCGATGGTGATCAGCGCCCCGGTGATCAGCCCCCACCACACCACCGGCGGCATGGTGGCCCCGGTGGCGTCGGCCCGCGCGTTGCGTGCCTGGTCGGCGGTGGCCAGCTGGTCCAGCAGCGGCTGGTAGGCCTGCGCCTCGAAGTCGCTGCGCGGCTGGTAGTCGGTGACGTCCGCCCGTACCGTCTGCAGCAGTTCGGTGCCGCGGTCCGTGACCTTCTCCTTGTCCGCCATGGTCCGCCACTCGGTGTGGACGACATACCCCACGTAGGCGTCCACGTCGGTGCGGATGCGGTCGCGGACGTCCGGCGGGTAGACCCGGACCCGCTCCGAGATCTCGTGCAGCGCCTGGGCCTCGGTCTGGACATAGCCCTGGGCGGAGTTGCGGGCCTCCCAGACGCCCGCGATGGCGAGCCCCAGCACGATGGCGTAGATGACGCCGATCCACATCGTCATGTACTCGATGACGTCCGGGGTCTCGTTCGGATCCTCGTCCTCGGGGGCCGCCCGGTGCCGTAGCAGCGTGATGACGACCACCACGGCGCAGGCCGCCAGCATCGCGAGGATGAGAACAAGCCAATCCGACAACTGGTGCCTCCAGAAGTGAGCGGGGCCGGCGCGTCAGCGCGGGCGCAGCGCCGCGACGGCGACGATCGCGGGGACGGTGATGAGCAGGACGTAGGTGACGGGTGTGGTGTGGCCGCGGGGGTGGTGGCTGACGGCGTGCGGGTGGTACGCGGGGTAGCTCACCGGGGTCACCGAAGGCCGCGGGGTGGGCTTGGGTGTCGGCCTGGGCTTCGGCTTGGGGGCCGGCTTGGGCGTGGGGACCGGCTCGGGTGCCGGCGGGGGCGTCGGCCGGGGCGCCGGGGGAGCGGGTGGTGCGGGAGCGGGCCTGGGCGGCCGCGGCTTGGGCGTCGGTTTCGGCGTTGGCTTGGGCGTCGGCTTGGGGGTGGGCGTTGGTGTCGGCGGAGGCGGAGGCGGAGGCGGAGGCGGCGTGGGGGTGGGTGTCGGGGTCGGTGTCGGCGTCGGTGTCGGCGGGCACGGAGGGGGCGGCTTCGGGCAGGGCGGGTCGGGCCAGTGGTGGCCGCCGGCGTAGGCCACGGCCACCGTGCCGTCCGGGCCCGTCGAGGCGTACGCGCAGGCGTCGGCCGACGCGCTGCTCGTCGGACAGCCCACCAGCGCCCACGTCAGCGTCACGAGCGCCAACACCCTGGTGGTGGGCGCACGTCGGGTCACTTCGGGTGCATGCACGACGGAGATCATGAGGCGCCTCCGGCCGCCGTACCCCACAGTCCGTCGAGATTGCTCCGAAAGAGGGAGATGGGGCGGTCGCAGGTTTGAGGGACCGAAGCGCCCGTGTCGCACCGCTCTGTCCCGGTGTGCGCACCGGCGGCTCCCCGGGCGCCTCACGGCTTCCCGGAAGAAATTCCGCCCGCCGTTGAACACGGCGGCCCCCCGGCCGCGTACCCATGGCCGTGCGGCGGCGCAGCAGGCGCTGCAATATCCAGGCGATATGGGGAGTTTGACGATGAAGACCTCCTGGCGGACCGCCTCACTGGTGGCCACAGCCGCTTCGGTGCTGGCGCTGACGACGGCGTGCGGTCAGGACAACGCCACCGCCCCCGCGTCGGCGGCCCAGAACGTCGGGGCCACCGCCCCGGCCGGCGACTACGGCAATCCGGGCGCCGGCACCGCGACCGGCGCGGGCAACGGATACGGCGCCGACGGCAGCACGACCTCCGCCTCCCCGGCCCCGGCCGTCCCCGCGGGCAAGCTCACCGTGGCCACCAACCCGGACCTGGGGAACGTGCTCACCGACGGGTCCGGCCTCACCCTCTACCGGTTCGACAAGGACACCGCCAACCCGCCCAAGTCCAACTGCGACGGCGACTGCGCCACCACCTGGCCGCCCGTCCCCGCCGACGACGCCACCGCCGGCGCCGGCATCGACAAGGCGCTGCTCGGCGAGGTCACCCGCGCCGACGGCAGCAAGCAGCTCACCATCGGCGGCTGGCCCGCCTACCGCTACGCCAAGGACGTCAACGCCGGTGACGTCAACGGCCAGGGCGTGGGCGGCAAGTGGTACGCGCTCGCCCCCAACGGCAAGAAGGCCACGCTGTCCGCCCTGCCCGGCCTGTCCGTCCGCAAGGACCCCAAGCTCGGCGACATCATCGTCGACAAGAACGGCATGACGGTCTACCGCTTCCTGAAGGACCAGGCCTGGCCCAAGTCCGTCTCGAACTGCACCGGGGCCTGCCTGGAGAAGTGGCCGGCCGTCGGCCCGGTCAAGGCCGACGACACCGAGGGCGTGAAGAAGAAGGGCCTGATGCCGTTCACCCGGCCCGACGGGGTCAAGCAGATGAGCGTCAACTGCTGGCCCATCTACACCTTCTCCGGGGACAAGGCCCCGGGCGACACCAACGGTCAGGGCGTGGGCGGCACGTGGTACGCCGTCTCGCCCGACGGCAAGCCGGTCGGCGCGCCGGGCAAGTAGATCACCTCCCCAGGGTCGATCGTCCCGCCCGCCCTGGCGCACGGCCGCAGATCCGCCCCCTCCGCACCGCACGGAGGGGGCGGATCGTTGTGCGCGCAGGCGCGCGCACCGGGCCGGTCAGCCGTCACACAGCGGGGTCATACGGGCACTTCCCGCAGGCAGTGACCGGGAACGGACGGTCAATTTCCGGTTCAGGTCGCCCGTTTGGCGGGCGATCAGTAGCCTCAGCTCGAACACCGGATCGCCCGTTCCCGTCGTCTACGCCTTGGAGTGATACATGGAGCGCCCCGCCTGGGCCCCCCGGAGCATCGACATCTCGGTGCCGAGCGTCTCACGGATCTACGACTACTACCTGGGCGGTTCGCACAACTTCGAGGTGGACCGCGAAGCGGCCCGCAAGGCCATGGAGTTCCTGCCGGGACTGCCGAAGACCATGCAGGCCAACCGGGCGTTCATGCGCCGGGCCGTGCGGTACGCGGCCGGGGAGGGCATCACCCAGTTCCTCGACATAGGCTCGGGCATCCCGACCTTCGGCAACGTCCACGAGGTGGCGCAGGCGGCCGCGCCGGGCGCCCGCGTGGTCTACGTCGACCACGACCCGGTGGCGGTCGCCCACAGCGAGGCGGTGCTGGCGGGCAACGACGACGCCGACGTCATCGCGGCGGACCTGCGCAAGCCCCAGGAGATCCTGACCAGCCCCCGACTGGACCGCCTGATCGACCTGAACCGGCCAGTGGCTCTCCTCCTCGTTGCCATACTGCACTTCGTGGAAGACGCGGACGACCCGTACGGTGCGGTGGCCGAGCTGCGCGAGGCGCTCGCGCCCGGCAGCCTGCTGATCCTCACCCATGCCTCGTACGAGGGAATCCCGCTGCCCGCCGAGCGGGCCGAGGGCGCGGTGGACGTGTACAAGGACATTCGCAACCCGCTGATCATGCGCTCGCGTGACGAGATCGCGCGGTTCTTCGAGGGGTACGACATGGTGGAACCCGGGCTGGTGCCGATGCCGCACTGGCGCCCCGAATCGGCGCCGGAGGACGAGGACCCGTACGCCTTCTCCGGATTCGCCGGCGTGGGGCGTACGGCGTGAGCGCGGAACCGGACGAGCCGGAGGGCAGACTGCGCCGGCTCACGACGATCTGGAGCCGGGCACTGTTCCCGGTGACCTCGACGTCCCTCACCCGCGCCGAGTTCGAGGAGCAACTCCTGCCGCTTGCCCGCAGGTTGAGCGAGCTGCTGCGTGCCCGCAGCTTCGACGCGGACGCGGCGAAGGCCGTGGGCGCCGCCCTGGTCGAGGCGCACTGCACCGACCCCGAGGCGCTCGCCCGCACCCTGGACTGCGTCGACGCCTACCTGGTCCTGTACTGCGGCGAGGACGGCCCGCAGGACGAACTGCGCATGCGTTCCTCGCGGTTGCAGCACGCGATGGCCGGCGGCTACGCCCAGGCGCTGCGCGAGCGCACCCTCGCCGAGCAGGAGTCCATCGCCCAGGCCGCGTTGCGGGCCCAGGGCGTGGTGGCCCAGGCGTTGCACGCGAGCGAGGCCCGGTTCCGCGCGGTCTTCGAGGGGGCCGCGATAGGGATCGGCATCGCCGACCTCGACGGAAACGTCCTCCAGGTCAACCAGGCGCTGCTGCGCATGTTCGGCCTCTCCGAGCAGACCCTGCGCGGCCGCCGCGTCCAGGACTGGGTGCACCCCGAGGACGCCCCGCAGACCTGGCGGCTCTACGACGAACTCGTGCGCGGCGCACGCGAGCACTACCACCTGGAGAAGGCCTTCAACCGCCCCGACGGCACGGTCCTGTGGACCAACCTGACGGTCTCCCTGCTCCGCGACGCCGACGGCGACCCGCAGTACCAGCTCGCCCTGATGGAGGACACCACCGAGCGCCGGCTGCTCAACCTCCGGCTGCGCTACGAGGCCACGCACGACGCCCTCACCGGCCTGCCCAACCGCACCCTGTTCTTCGAACGCCTGGAGAAGGCGCTGGCCGCGGGCGACGGCCAGCGCTTCGGCCTGTGCTACCTGGACCTGGACGGCTTCAAGACCGTCAACGACAGCCTCGGTCACGCGGCCGGCGACCGGCTGCTGGTCGAGGTCGCCGACCGGCTCCAGTCCTGCGCGACCGCGCCCGGCGAGATGGTCGCCCGGCTCGGCGGCGACGAGTTCGTGGCCCTCACCACCGGTCCGGGCACCGAGCGCACGGTGGACGAACTCGCCGAGCGCATCATGAGCGCGCTGGTCACCCCGATCAGCATCGACGGCCGCGACCTCCTGGTCCGGGGCAGCCTCGGCATCGTCGAGGGCCCGGCCGGCGAACGCACGGCCGCCGAGGTCCTGCGCAGCGCGGACATCACCATGTACCGGGCGAAGTCGGCCGGCGGCAACCGCTCGGAACTCGCCGACCCGGAGGCCGACGCCCGCGCCATCACCCGGCACGGCCTGACCACGGCCCTGCCGACCGCCCTGGAACGCGGCGAGTTCTTCATCGAGTACCAGCCGCTCGTCCACCTCGGCGACGGCAGTGTGCGCGGCGCCGAGGCCCTGGTGCGCTGGCTGCACCCGCAGCACGGGGTCCTCGGCCCCGACCGGTTCATCCCGCTCGCCGAGCACACCGGTCTGATCGTGCCGCTCGGCCGCTGGGTCCTGGAGGAGTCGATCCGCCAGGCCCGCGCCTGGCGTGAACGCTACGGCGAACAGACCTCCGCCGGCCCGCTGCGCATCAACGTCAACCTGTCCCCGTGCCAGCTCAGCCACCCCGGCCTGGTGCAGGACACGGTCGACATCCTCGAACGCTCCGGCGTCACCCCGGACGCCCTCTGCCTGGAGGTCACCGAGTCCGCGCTCATCGGCGCCGACGACGACCTGCTCAAACCCCTGCGCCGGCTGGCCGAGATGGGCGTCGACATCGCGCTGGACGACTTCGGCACCGGCTACTCCAACCTCGCCAACCTGCGTCGGCTCCCGGTGAGCGTCCTCAAGCTCGACCGCTCCTTCACCCAGAGCATGCAGCGGTTCCCGGCCGACCCCGTGGACCTGAAGATCGTGGAGGGCATCGTCTCCCTCGCCCACAGCCTCGACCTGGCGGTCACGGTCGAGGGCGTGGAGACCGGCGCCCAGGCCGAGCAGCTGCGGATACTGGGCTGCGACACGGCCCAGGGCTGGTACTACGCCCGCCCGGGCCCGCCGGAGAGGCTCCAGGACCTGGCCCTGGTCGACGCGACGGGCTGAGCGGCCGGGGCGGCGCCGTCGCCCTCCACGCCCCCTGCCCCTTCCCGTTCCCGGGCGGCCGCGGCCACGGCGGTGGCCGCCCGGACGAGTGCCGCGGTGGCCGTGGAGCGGGACTGCTGCGGCCAGGCGACCGCCAGCAGGGAGGGCGGTGCGTCCGGTACGGCCCGGTAGACGACGCCCGGCCGCGGATAGCGGTCGCCCACGGACGCCGGCAGCACGGTGACCAGCTCGCCCAGGGCGACGCGGGTGAGCAGCTGGGCGAGGTCGCGGCCGCCGTGCCGCATCTCCTCAAGGAACCGGTGCAGGTCCCCGGCGCGCAGCCCGAGGTCGGCGAGCAGGACGTGGTCACGGGCGGCCAGCGGATGGGCCGCGCCGAGCGCCGCGACCCGCGGCTCGGCGAGCAGGGTCTCGCTGTCCAGGCCGGTGCGGTCGAAGGGTTCGTGGACGAGTGCGGCGTCGGCCTCCCCGCGCCGCAGCAGCCCCGGCTGCTCCTGCCAGCCGCACAGCCGGACCGTCACCGGCAGGGCGGCGGGGTCGGCGGCGAAGCGCTCCAGGACCGGCTCCAGCAGTCCCGCGTCGCCGTCGGCCTTGACCGCCAGGACGAGCTGCCGGTCCGGGCCGCCTGCGCGCCGGGCCCGCCGGCCGGCCGCCTCCAGGGCGTCCAGCGCGAACCGGGCCTCGCCGAGGAGCACCTCGCCGGCCCGGGTCAGGGCGACGCTGTGCGTGGTCCGCTCGAAGAGGGTGACCCCGAGGTCCGCCTCCAGCCGGCGGATCGCCCGGGACAGGGGCGGGGCGGAGATGCCCAGCCGTTCGGCCGCGCGGGCGAAGTTGAGTTCCTCGGCGACGGCGACGAAATAGCGCAGCGGGCGGGACTCCATGGGGGTCGCCTCCTTCGGTATTGCCCTGAGGGTAACAACCGGGAGCGAAGCGGTCCTTCAGTTCCCGGCCGCCGGACGGCAGGCTCGATCGCGTCCCACCCCCTCGCTCCGGGAGCCTTCCATGATCCTTGTCACCACCCCGACCGGCCGGATCGGCGGCCGGGTCCTCGACTCGCTCCTCGACGCCGGGGACGCGGCGGGGGACGTCCGCGTGATCGTGCGCGATCCCGCGCGCCTGCCCGCGCGGGTGCGCGACCGGGTCGAGGCCGTCGCCGGCTCGCACGCCGACCCCGAGGTCACCGCCAAGGCGTGCGCGGGCGTCGACCGGGTGTTCTGGCTGGTGCCGCCGACGCCCACCGCCGACAGCGTCGAGGGCCACTTCCGCGCCTTCACGCGGCCGCTGGTCGACGCGATCCGCGCCCAGGGCGTCCAGCGGGTCGTCGCCGTCTCCACGCTGGGCCGCGGTGTCGCCCGTCAGGCCGGGCAGATCTCGGCCTCGCTGGCCATGGACGACGTGGTCCGGGCCACCGGGGTCCACCACCGGGCGCTGTGCCCGCCGTACCTCATGGAGAACCTGCTCCACCAGACCGCGGCGATCAGCGAGGGCGGAGTGCTCGCCATGCCGGCCCCCGGCGACCGGGTTTTGCGCACCTGCGCCACCCGCGACGTCGGGGACACGGCGGCGCGGCTGCTGCTGGACGGCACCTGGACCGGCCAGGAGGACGTCCCGGTGGTCGGCCCCGACGCGCTGACGCCCGAGGACATGGCGCGTGTCGTGGCCGAGGTGCTGGACGTCCCGGTGCGCTTCCAGCGGCTCGGCTTCGCGGACTACACGGCGTCGCTGCTGCGGTACGGGGCGAGCGAGGACTGGGCGCGGGCACTGGGCGACCTCACGACCGCCACCGCCGAACAGGGCTTCTACGGCATCTCGGCGCCCCCCACCCCCGACACGGCGCCCACCTCCTTCCGGCGCTGGTGCGAGGAGGTACTCAAGCCGGCCGCCCTGCGCTGACGGGCACGGCCGCCGGCTACCGCTCCAGCAGCATCCGCTGGAGTTCCCGGGCCGCCCGCGGTGGTGCCACATCGCTGCGGTGGGCGAGGGCGATGGTGCGGTGCAGGCCGGGCCGGGCCAGGGGGGTGACGCGCAGTCCCCGGCCCGCCCGGGCGGCGACCATGCGGGGTACGACGGCCAGGCCGAGCCCGGCCCGGACGAACCCCAGGACCGCGTCCATCTCGCCGCCCTCCACCGCGAAGTCCGGCTCGAACCCGGCGGAGCGGCACGCGGCGACGGTCAGTTCGCGCAGGTCGTACCCGTGCCGGAACATCACCAGCCGCTCGCCCTCCAGGTCGCCGATCTCCACCGCCCGCCCGTCCCGGCCCGGCACCGGCGCCTCCGGCGAGGACACCACCACCAGGTCCTCGCGCAGCAGCTCCACGGTCGTCAGCGCGGGCGCCGGCGTCGGCAGCGGCAGCACGACCAGCGCGAGGTCGAGCGCGCCCCGGGCCAGGCCCCGCACCAGGTCGTGCGAGCCGCCCTCCTCGATCAGCAGCCGGACGCCGGGATACCGGTCGTGGAAGGCGCGCAGCACGTCCGGCAGCAGCCCGGTGCACAGGCTCGGCGTCGCCCCCAGCCTGACCCGTCCCCGCCGCAGCTGCACCAGCTCCTGCACCTCGTGCCGGGCGGTGTCGGCGTCGGCCAGGATGCGCCGGGCGAGCGGCAGCAGCGCCTCGCCCGCGTCGGTCAGGGTGATGTTGCCCCGGGCACGCCGGAACAGATCCGCGCCCAACTCCCGCTCCAGCGCCTTGATCTGCTGGGACAGCGACGGCTGGGCGACATGGACCAGCTCGGCGGCCCGGGTGAAGTGCCGGGTCTCGGCGACGGCCACGAAGTACTGGAGCTGCTGGAACTGCACCCCACCAGCATAGCTTCAGCCTATGGAAACGAGCCGGACCATGTCTTGGACCGATCGGGAGTATCGGCCCTAGCGTGCTGCTCATGGCACTGGCAACGCGGACGGGCCGACGGCCGTCCATGGCGCGCACGATGTGGGACTCCTCCGTCGGCAAGAAGACCGTGATGGCCGTCAGCGGCCTGATCATGCTGCTGTACCTGGTCGCGCACATGATCGGAAACCTGAAGATCTACTTCGGCGCGGGCGAGTTCAACCACTACGCGCACTGGCTGCGCACCGTCGGCGAACCCTTCATGCACTACGAGTGGACGCTCTGGATCATCCGGGTCGTCCTCGTCGCCGCCGTGGTCGCCCACGCCGTCTCCGCCTACCAGCTCAGCCGCCGCGACATCCGGGCGCGGCCCAGCACGTACGTGCACAGGAAGCCGAAGGCCTCCTACGCGACCCGCACCATGCGCTGGGGTGGCGTCATCCTCGGCCTGTTCATCGTCTGGCACATCCTCGACCTGACCACCGGCACCGTGCACCCCGGCGGCTTCCAGGAGGGCCACCCGTACCAGAACGTCGTGGACACCTTCTCCACCTGGTACGGCGACGTCGTCTACATCGTCGCGATGCTGGCGCTCGGCCTGCACATCCGGCACGGCTTCTGGAGCGCCGCCCAGACCCTCGGCGTCGGCAGCCGGAGGCGCGACCGCGCCCTGAAGACCGCTGCCAACGTCCTCGCGCTGCTGCTCACGGCCGGCTTCATCGCCGTACCCGTGGGCGTCATGACCCAAGTGGTGAGCTGACATGACCGACTACGTCAACCATCGGACCGGTGAACCGGTCACCGACACCAAGGCCCCCTCCGGCCCGATCCACGAGCGCTGGGACAGGCGCCGCTTCGAGGCGAAGCTCGTCAACCCCGCCAACCGGCGCCGGCACACGGTCATCGTCGTCGGCACCGGCCTGGCCGGCGGCTCCGCGGGCGCCACGCTCGCCGAACAGGGCTACCACGTCGTCCAGGTCTGCTACCAGGACTCCCCGCGCCGCGCCCACTCCATCGCCGCGCAGGGCGGTATCAACGCGGCGAAGAACTACCGCAACGACGGCGACTCCGTCCACCGCCTGTTCTACGACACCGTCAAGGGCGGCGACTTCCGGGCCCGCGAGTCCAACGTGCACCGGCTCGCGCAGATCTCCGTCGAGATCATCGACCAGTGCGTGGCCCAGGGCGTACCGTTCGCCCGCGAGTACGGCGGCCTGCTCGACACCCGCTCCTTCGGCGGCGTTCAGGTGTCGCGCACCTTCTACGCCCGCGGCCAGACGGGACAGCAACTGCTGCTGGGCGCCTACCAGGCGCTGTCCCGGCAGATCGCCGCGGGGAACGTGGAGATGCACCCACGGACCGAGATGCTCGACCTGATCGTGGTCGACGGACGGGCGCGCGGCATCGTCGCCCGGGACCTGGTCACCGGCAGGATCGGCACCTACTTCGCGGACGCCGTCGTCCTCGCCTCCGGCGGTTACGGCAACGTCTTCTACCTGTCGACCAACGCCATGAACTCCAACGCGACCGCGATCTGGCGGGCGCACCGGCGCGGCGCCTACTTCGCCAATCCCTGCTTCACCCAGATCCATCCGACCTGCATCCCGCGCACCGGCGACCACCAGTCGAAGCTGACGCTGATGAGCGAGTCGCTGCGCAACGACGGCCGGATCTGGGTGCCCAGGGCCCAGGGCGACACCCGCCCGCCGAACGAGATCCCCGAGGACGAGCGCGACTACTACCTGGAGCGCATCTACCCGTCCTTCGGCAACCTCGTGCCCCGGGACATCGCCTCCCGCGCCGCGAAGAACGTCTGCGACGAGGGCAGGGGGGTGGGCCCCGGCGGACAGGGCGTCTACCTGGACTTCGCCGACGCCATCCGGCGCATGGGCCACCCGGCCGTCGAGGAGAAGTACGGCAACCTGTTCGACATGTACCAGCGGATCACCGACGAGGATCCGTACCGGGTGCCGATGCGGATCTATCCGGCCGTGCACTACACCATGGGCGGCCTGTGGGTCGACTACGACCTCCAGACCACCGTGCCCGGCCTGTTCGCGATCGGCGAGGCCAACTTCTCCGACCACGGCGCCAACCGGCTCGGCGCCTCCGCGCTCATGCAGGGCCTCGCCGACGGCTACTTCGTGCTGCCCGCCACCATCAACGACTACCTCGCCCGCAACCCGCACCAGGAACCCGTCACCGACCGCCACCCCGTCGTCCAGGAGGTGCTGGCCGACACCGAGGACCGGATCAACCTGCTGCTGGCCGTGGACGGCGACCGTACCCCGGACTCCTTCCACCGGGAACTGGGCGAGCTGATGTGGGAGTTCTGCGGCATGGCACGCAGCGACGCCGGGCTGCGCAAGGCCCTGGAGCGCATCCCGCAGATCCGCGAGGAGTTCTGGCGGCGGATCAGGGTGCCCGGCACCGGCGAGGAGTTCAACCAGTCGCTGGAGAAGGCCAACCGCATCGTGGACTACCTGGAGCTCGCCGAGCTGATGTGCCTCGACGCGCTGCACCGCACCGAGTCCTGCGGCGGCCACTTCCGCGAGGAGTCCCAGACCCCGGACGGCGAGGCGGCCCGCAAGGACGACGCGTTCTCCTACGCCGCCGCCTGGGAGTTCACCGGCACCGGCGAGGCCCCCGTGCTGCACAGGGAAGACCTGGTCTTCGAGTACGTCCACCCCACCCAGCGGAGCTACGCATGAAGCTCACCCTGCGCGTCTGGCGGCAGAAGAACGCCGACGCCGAAGGAGCCATGTCCACCTACGAGGTGGACGCCATCTCGCCCGACATGTCCTTCCTGGAGATGCTGGACGTCCTCAACGAACGGCTCATCCTCTCCGGTGAGGAGCCGGTCGCCTTCGACCACGACTGCCGCGAGGGCATCTGCGGCGCGTGCAGCCTGGTCATCAACGGCGACGCGCACGGCCCCGAGCGCACCACCACCTGCCAGCTGCACATGCGGTCCTTCCGGGACGGCGACACCATCGACATCGAGCCGTGGCGGGCGTCCGCCTTCCCGGTGATCAAGGACCTGGTGGTGGACCGGTCGGCGTTCGACCGGATCATCCAGGCCGGCGGCTACGTCACCGCGCCCACCGGCTCCGCGCCGGAGGCCCACGCCACGCCGGTGCCCAAGGCCGACGCCGACTTCGCCTTCGAGCACGCCGAGTGCATCGGCTGCGGCGCGTGCGTGGCCGCGTGCCCGAACGGCGCGGCGATGCTGTTCACCTCAGCCAAGGTCAACCATCTCAACGTGCTGCCCCAGGGCGCGCCCGAGCGGGAGACGCGGGTGCTGGACATGGTGGCGCAGATGGACGCGGAGGGCTTCGGCGGCTGCACGCTGGCGGGGGAGTGCGCCACCGCCTGCCCGAAGGGGATCCCGCTCGTCTCCATCACGGGCATGAACCGCGAGTGGCTGCGGGCGGCCCGGAAGGCGGGCAAGCGGTAGCGGGTCACCACGTGAAGACGTTCGCCTGACGGAGGCGGGCGGGCGGGGCCGGGAGTGGTGCTCCCCGGCCCCGTCTGGTGTTCCGGGCCGCCCGCGCGCCGACCAAGGCGTTCACCGCGCCCACATCCGCGCTCCCGGCACCGGTCACGCGGGCGCCAACCGGCGTCGGAAGAACAGGGGCGGCGGGCCGTAGCCACCGGGCCCGCCACCCGCTGCCGCCGACCCCGGCCCGTGCCCAGGAGTAAGCCATGACCGGCGTGACCACCCTCGACCGTCCCCCACAGCCCGCGGCCCCCACCCGCTACACCGTCACCCTCGCCCGTGACGAGGCCGACGTGCGTGCCGCGCAGCGGCTGCGGTACGAGGTCTTCGCCGGGGAGATGGGGGCCCTGCTGGCCACCCCCGAGCCCGGGCACGACATCGACGCCTTCGACGCCTACTGCGACCACCTGCTGGTGCGCGAGGAGGTGACCGGGCAGGTCGTCGGCACCTACCGGCTGCTGCCCCCGGAGCGGGCCGCGGTCGCCGGCCGGCTGTACTCCGAGGGCGAGTTCGACCTCACCGCGCTCGACGCGATCCGGCCCGGCCTGGTCGAGGTCGGCCGCTCCTGCGTACACCCCGCCCACCGCGACGGCGCCGTCATCGGCCTGATCTGGGCCGGCCTGGCCCGCTACATGACCGACCGGGGCCACCAGTGGCTGGCGGGCTGCTGCTCCGTACCGCTCGCCGACGGCGGGGCGCTGGCCACCGGCACCTGGGAGCGGGTCCGGGACAGGAACCTGGCGCCCGCGGAGTTCCGGGTCCGGCCCCTGCTGCCGTGGACCCCGAACGCCCAGGCCCCGGCCGCCCGCACCGAGCTTCCCGCCCTGCTGCGCGGCTACCTCAGGCTCGGCGCCTGGGTGTGCGGGGAGCCCGCGTACGACCCGGACTTCCAGGTCGCCGACCTGTACGTGCTGCTGTCGATGCGCCGGGTCCACCCGCGCTACCTGCGGCACTTCCTCTCCCTCGTGCCGGCCTGATGAACGGCTGGCTGCCCACCGCGCCCTGCACCCCGGACGCCTGCGTGGAGCGGACCCCGGCCCCCGTGCCCGTAGCCCGGGCCGTGCTGCGGCTGGCCGCGGTGGCGGCCCTGGTCCTGGCCGGGATCGCGCTGTCCCCGCTCGGCGGGCGGATTCCCGCCGAGCGGGTCGGGCGCTGGTGCCGGTGGATCGTGCGGGCCGCCGGGGTGCGGGTCTCGATCACCGGCGCCGCCCCGCCGTCCGGCGGCCTGCTGCTGGTCGCCAACCACGTCTCCTGGCTGGACGTCCCGCTGCTCACCGCCGTACGCCCGGCCCGGATGCTCGCCAAGGCCGAGGTCGGGCAGTGGCCGGTGGCGGGCGCGCTCGCCGCGCGCGGCGGGGCCCTGTTCATCGAACGGGACCGGCTGCGCGCGCTGCCCGGCACGGTCGCCCGGATCGCCGGCGCCCTGCGCGCGGGCGCGGCCGTGACCGCCTTCCCCGAGGGCAGCACCTGGTGCGGGCGCGCCCACGGCCGGTTCCGCGGGGCCGTCTTCCAGGCCGCGCTCGACGCGGGCGTGCCCGTCCAGCCGGTCGGCCTGCGCTACCGCCGGCAGGACGGAGGATGCGGCACAGCGGCCGCCTTCGTCGGCGCGGACACCCTCCTGGCCTCGCTGTGGCGGGTGGCCCGGGCCCGCGGCCTGGTCGCCGAGGTGGACGTCCGGCCGGTGATCCCGCCGGGCGCCCACCCCGACCGGCGTTCCCTCGCCCGGGCCGCCCAGACGGTGGCCCCGGAACCGACGACCGCACATGGGGAATGTCTGATATGCGTAAATCCGGTGCGAGAGGGAAGTCGGAGAGTGCACATCACTACTCCCTGAGGAGCGTGTGCCCATGTCTACGGGAACGCTTCTGGCGATCATCATTCCGATCGTGGTGGTGATCGCTCTGGCCGCTGTGGCGGTCTCACTGCTGATGCGACGCCGTCACCTCCGTGAGCGCTTCGGCCCGGAGTACCAACGGACGGTCGAGGGATCCGACAGCCGGCTCGCCGCCGAGCGTGAGCTCAGGGAGCGCGAGAGGCGACACGACTCGCTGGACATCAAGGAGCTGCCCCCCGTCTCACGGGACCGCTACACGCGGGAGTGGACCAGCGTCCAGGAGGAGTTCGTCGACCGGCCGGAGGACGCGGTGCACGACGCCGACCGGCTGGTGACCTCCCTGATGCACGAGCGCGGGTATCCGACCGAGGGGTACGAGCAGCAGATGAAGGACCTCTCGGTGGAACACAGCTCCACGCTGGAGCACTACCGGGCCGCGCACGAGGTGGAGGACCTCTCCACCCGCAAGCAGGCGACGACCGAACAGCTGCGGGGCGCCATGGTGCACTACCGCGCGCTGTTCGACGAGTTGCTCTCCGACGGCGGCGGCCGGGCGCAGCACGCCCGGTCCTGACCGCGACCACCACTCCGTACGGAGGAACGCATGCACAGGAACGAGGACGCGGGCCGCACCGGCGAACTGTCGACCGAGGACCTCGCCCAGCCGACCACCACCGGTGCGGGCGCCGAGCCGGAGGAAGCCTCCTCGGACGCCCCGGTGTACCCCGGTGAGAGCACGGGGACCGCGGGCATGGAATCGCCGGGCGGTGCCGACACGGCCGTCGGAGCCGGAGCCGGAGCCGGAGCCGGAGCCGGAGCCGGAGCCGGAGCCGGAGCCGGAGCCGGGGCCGGAGCCGGAGCCGACACCGACACCGACGCTTCGGGAACTGCCGAGGCGCCGGCCGCCACGGGCGGCGCGGGCGGTGCGAGCGGCGCGGTCACAGAAGACGAGGTTCCGCAGCTGCTGACGGACGACGACGAGCGGTCCTTCCGCGACCGCTGGCAGGCGATCCAGAACCGGTTCGTCGACGATCCCCGCGAGGCCGTACACGACGCCGACGCCCTGGTCGCGGACGTCATGCAGACCCTGGCCTCCACCTTCGCCCAGCACAAGAAGGACCTGGAAAGCCAGTGGGGCGAGGGCGAGCAGGTGGACACGGAGGAACTCCGGGGAGCGCTGCGACGCTACCGTTCCTTCTTCAACCGCCTGCTGAGCACCTGAGCCCCGCCCGCCGCCCACGGCGCCCCGCCCGGCTCAGGGCATGACCCGCAGGAGGTAGGGCGCCGTGGCGCCGCCCTCCGCCCGCGCCACCCGCTGCGGCGGGCCGGCCGCCACGATCCGGCCGCCCCGGTCGCCACCGCCCGGGCCCAGGTCGATCACCCAGTCGGCACCCGCGACCACCGTCATGTCGTGCTCGACCACGACGACCGTGTGCCCGGCGTCGACCAGCCCGTGCAGCCGCTCCGTCAGCACCTCCACATCGGCGGGGTGCAGCCCGGTCGTCGGCTCGTCCAGCAGGTACAGGGTGTGGCCGCGGCGCCCGCGCTGGAGCTCGCTCGCCAGCTTGATCCGCTGCGCCTCCCCGCCGGACAGCTCGGTCGCCGGCTGGCCGAGCCGCAGATAGCCGAGGCCCACGTCGAGCAGGGCGCCCAGGCTGCGGGCGGCCCCCGGGGTGTCCGCGAAGAACTCCGCAGCGGCCTCCACGGTCAGGTCCAGCACGTCGGCGATGCTCCGTCCCCGGTACGTCACCCGGAGCGTCTCGGGGTTGTAGCGGGCGCCGCCGCAGTCCGGGCAGGGCGCGTAGGTGCTCGGCAGGAACAGCAGCTCCACGCTGACGAACCCCTCGCCCTGGCAGGTCTCGCAGCGCCCTCCCGCCACGTTGAACGAGAACCGCCCGACCCCGTACCCGAGCGCCCGCGCCTCCTCGGTGCCGGCGAACACCCTGCGGACGACGTCGAACAGGCCCGTGTAGGTGGCCAGGTTGGACCGCGGGGTGCGCCCGATGGGCCGCTGGTCGACCCGGACCAGCCGCCCGACCCCCGGCACGTCCTGCGTCAACTCGCCGACGAGCGTGGACTTCCCGGAGCCGGAGACACCGGTGACCGCGGTGAACGCGCCGAGCGGGAAGGCGGCCGTCACCTCGCGCAGGTTGTGCCGGGACACCGGGCCCACCGTCAGCCAGCCGCGCGGCTCGCGGATCCGGCGCGCCGGCCCGGGGGACTCGTCGAAGAGGAACGCGGCCGTCGCCGACTCCTCGACCGAGGCCAGTTCGGCCGGCGGACCGCTGTACAGCACCCGGCCGCCGTGCTCGCCCGCGCCGGGGCCCACGTCGACCACCCAGTCCGCGCCGCGCACCACGTCCAGGTGGTGCTCCACCACGAACACCGAGTTCCCGGCCGCCTTCAGCCGCTCCAGCACGGTCAGCAGCGCCTCGGTGTCCGCCGGGTGCAGCCCGGCGGACGGCTCGTCCAGCACGTAGACGACACCGAACAGCCCCGAGCGCAACTGGGTGGCGAGCCGCAGCCGTTGCAGCTCGCCCGCGGACAGGGTCGGGGTGGACCTGTCCAGGCTGAGATAGCCGAGGCCCAGCTCGACCACCGGCGCGATCCGGGACTTCAGGTCGGCCGTGAGCACCCTGGCCGTCTCGTCGCCGCCGTCGAGCAGCCCCGCCAGGTCGGTCAGCGGCAGCGCGGCCAGCTCGGCGATGGTCCGGCCCCCGAACGTCACCGCGAGCGCCTCGGGCCGCAGCCGGCTGCCCCCGCAGGCCGGGCAGGGCGCACTGGTCAGGAACCGTTCCGCCTTCGCCCGCAGGGTCGGCGACCTGGTGTCGGAGAAGGTCTTCAGCACATACCGGCGGGCACTCGTGTAGGTGCCCTGGTACGGCCGTTGGATGCGGTCGGCGTCCCGGACCGGGTGCACGGTGACGACCGGCTGCTCGTCGGTGAACAGGATCCACGCCCGCTGCTCGGCGGGCAGCTCGCGCCAGGGCCGGTCCACGTCGTACCCGAGCGCGTCCAGGATGTCCCGCAGGTTCTTGCCCTGCCAGGCGCCGGGCCAAGCCGCCACGGCCCCCTCGCGGACGGACAGCGAGGGGTCGGGGACCAGCAGGTCCTCGGTGGTCTCGTGCACCCGCCCGAGGCCGTGGCACTCCGGGCAGGCACCCGCCGCCGTGTTCGGTGAGAACGCGTCGGAATCGAGCCGCTCGGCCCCCGGCGGATAGCTGCCGGCCCGCGAGAACAGCATGCGCAGCGAGTTGGACAAGTTGGTGACCGTGCCCACCGAGGAGCGCGAGGTGGGGGCCGCGCGGCGCTGCTGGAGCGAGACCGCGGGCGGCAGCCCGGTGATCTCCCCGACCTTCGGCGCCCCGACCTGGTGGATCAGCCTGCGCGCGTACGGCGCGACCGACTCGAAGTACCGCCGCTGCGCCTCGGCGTAGACCGTGCCGAACGCCAGCGAGGACTTGCCCGAGCCGGAGACGCCCGTGAACACGGCCAGGACGTCCCGGGGGATGTCCACGTCCACGCCCTTGAGGTTGTGCTCACGGGCACCGCGGACGCGGACGTACGGATCACGGGCGTACGGGTCGGGGGCAGACGGGTCGTAGGGATCACGGGGGCTGTGCATCGGGAGATACTCTCACCGCCCCCGTGCGCTACGCCTGCGGAGGGTTGTCCCGGTCCTGCGGGCGGGTGCCGAACTCGTCCCGCAGCTTGTCCTGGCCGGTGTCGACCTGCGACCGGTACTTGTCCCCGGTGCGCTGGTCGAGGTAGTCCCCGCCCTTGTCGATGCCCTTGTCGGCCATGCCCTCATGGCCCTTGAGCATGCCCTTGATCTTGTCCATGAAAGACATGACGGCTCTCCTCGTCGCTTTCGGGTTCGCCCTCCCAGGGTCACCGGCCCGGGCCGGAACCGCATCTCGAACGGCCCTGCGGCTCAGCCGCCCGGCGCGAAGAGCGCGGCGAGCCGCCGGTGGGAGTCCAGCAGGGCCGTACGGTCGTAGGTGCTGGTGGTGACGAGCACCTCCTCGGCGCCGGTCTCCTTCAGCACCCCCTCCAGCTCGTCGGCGACCTGCTCCGCGGTACCGGCGATGTGCCCGGCGAGAGCGGACTCGTAGAACTCCCGCTCCCTCGCGGTCATCGTGCGGGCCTCGACCGACTCGGCGGGGACGAGCGGCGGGAAGGTGCCGTGGGTCCGGGAGTACGCCATCGACCAGGCCTCGGGGACCAGCAGCCGGCGCGCCTCCGCCTCGGTGCCGGCGACCGCGACCGTGCCGGAGACCACCACGTACGGCTCGGACGCCCAGGGGGAGGGGCGGAACAGGGAGCGGTACTCGTCGATGCCGCGCAGCATCCGCTCCCGGCCGCGCAGGTCACCGATGACCATGGGCAGACCCGCGCGGGCCGCGATCCGCGCGCCGTCGCCCATGGCCAGCACGAACGGCGGCACGGTCAGGCCCTCCGCGGGGCGGGCGTGCACCCCGGTCGGCGAGCCGCCCGTGAACCAGCCCAGCAGCTCCCCGAGCTGCGCCGCGAAGTCCCCGGCGTCCTCCTTGTCCCGGCCGAGCGCCTTGCGCACCCCGTCCGTGAAGCCCACGGAGCGGCCGAGCCCCATGTCGATCCGCCCCGGGAACAGCGCCTCCAGCACCCCGAACTGCTCGGCCACCACGAGCGGTCGGTGGTTGGGCAGCATCACACCGCCGGTGCCGACCCGCAGGGTGCGGGTGGCCGCGGCGACCGCCGCCGCGAGCACGGTCGGCGCCGAACCGGCGACCCCGGGCACCCCGTGGTGCTCCGACACCCAGAACCGGTGGTAGCCGAGCGCCTCCACCTCCCGGGCCAGCGCGACGGTGTCCCGCAGCGCCTCGCCGGGCGGGCGGCCCTCGCGGGTGCGGGAGCGGTCGAGGACGGAGAACCGGGTCCGGCTGATCACTGTGCTGCTCACGCAGGGTTCAACGCCCTGCCGGGCACGGGATTCCCGCGGGTACGCGCGGTCAGCGCACGGACACGCGGGGTGCGGCCGTGGTGGGCGTCAGCGGCGTCCGGTGTCAGGCCGCCCCGGCCGTGGCGCGGGACCGGATCGAGGTGGTGCGCACGCGGTCTCCCGGGTGCCGGCAGGCTCGGTCGTCCCCTGGTCGCCGCCGGTGGCGCGGGGGTTGCCGGGGCCCCGGGGCTGGCTAGGGTGGCCGGTGTGACCGACAGCAGCAGGCGCCCGCTCGCCGTGTTCGACCTCGACAACACGCTGGCCGACACCGCTCACCGCCAGCACTTCCTCCAGAGCCGGCCGCGCGACTGGGACGCGTTCTTCACCGCCGCGCCCCAGGATCCGCCGCTCGCGCGGGGCGTGGCGCTGGCCGTCGAGAGCGCCGGCACCTGCGAGGTCGTCTACCTCACCGGTCGCCCCGAGCGGTGCCGCCGGGACACGCTCGACTGGCTCGCGGCCCACGGGCTGCCCGAGGGGCGGGTGTACATGCGGAGCAACGCCGACCGCAGGCCGGCGCGGTTCACCAAGCTGCAGATCCTGCGCGGGCTCGCCCGGGACCGTGAGGTGCGGATGCTGGTGGACGACGACGAACTCGTGTGCGACGACGCCGAGAGCGCCGGGTTCACGGTCGTACGGGCCCGCTGGGCCGCGAAGTCGGCCGCGCTGGAGGAGGCGCAGGAGCGCGAAGGGCGTACCTGAGAAGCCGTACCGGGCGGACCGGTCACCGTTGAACGCCGTTGGTCGGCGTTCAGTCGGCGGTCAGTCGCCGTTCTCGATGCGGAAGCCCACCTTCAGGCCCACCTGGTAGTGCTCGACCCGGCCGTTCTCGATCTGGCCGCGGACCTGGGTCACCTCGAACCAGTCCAGGTTGCGCAGGGTCTGGTCGGCACGGGCGATGCCGTTGCGGATGGCCTGGTCGACGCCCTCGTGCGAGGTGCCGACGATCTCGGTGACCCGGTAGGTGTGGTTCGGCATGCGGGTGCTCCTCTCGTGTCACGCCGTACTCCACTCACGCCGTACTCCACCGTGCCGTATCCGCGCCCCGTCCGCACGGCGTCGCCGGTGAGCCACCGGCAGCCCTTGACCTCCGCATTGGTCCATACCAAAATCCAGCACACCCGTACGAGCCGCGCGCTCGTCCCCCCACGCCGGGCCCCCTTCCCTGTCCCCGCACTCCCGCCAGACAGAACAGGACCCCTCGTGAGACGACGTCTGCTCGCCCTCCTCTGCGCCACCGGCTCCCTCGTCGGCGGCTGCGGACTGCTCCCCGGCGACCACGAGCGCACGACCGTCACCGTGTGGCTGATGAAGGACAGCGCCTCCAAGGACTTCCTGCGGCGGTTCACCGAGGACTTCGAACGCCGCCACACCGGCCTGCGGTTGGACATCCGCATCCAGGAGTGGACCGGCATCGTCGAGAAGGTCCGCACCGCGCTGAAGGCGGACTCCGGCGACGGCCCGGACGTCATCGAGGTCGGCAACACCCAGGTGCCGCTGTACGCCGACGACGGCCGACTAGCCGACCTCACCCTGGAGTCGATGCGGGACTGGGGCAAGGAGAAGTGGCTGCCCGGCCTCGCCCAGCCCGGCAAGGACGGCAACAAGCAGTACGGCATCCCCTGGTACGCGGCCAACCGTGTCGTCATCTACCGCAAGGACCTCTTCGACCGGGCCGGCATCACCCACCCGCCGAGGACCCGCGAGGAGTGGCTCGCCGACACCGAGAAGCTCGACGCCGGTGACACGCAGGGCATCTACCTCGCCGGGCAGGACTGGTACACGCTCTCCGGCTTCGTCTGGGACGAGGGCGGCGACCTCGCCCGGGAACAGGACCACACCTGGCGGGGCACCCTGGACACCCCGGCCGCGCTGCGCGGCATGGACTTCTACCGCCGGCTCCAGGCGCTCGGCAGGGGGCCCGTGGACGCCGACGAGGAACACCCGCCCCAGGCCGGTGTGTTCGCCGGCGGCAGGGTCGCCCAGATCATCGCCGTACCCGGGCTCGCCCGGGCCGTCGTCCGGCAGAACCCGGACCTGGCGGGCAAGCTCGGCTTCTTCCCCGTGCCCGGGAGAACCGCCGGACGGCCCGGGACCGTCTTCACCGGCGGCTCCGACCTGGTCGTCGCGGGCAACACCGACGACCAGTTCGCCGCGACCGCCGTCGTCGGGGCGCTCACCGGCGCCAAGTGGGACACCGAACTCGCCCGCACCATGAACTACGTGCCCAACAAGACCACCCTGGCCGGCGCGGTCGCGGGCGAGGAGGGGGCCGCCGCCATGGCCGCGGGCGCGGCACACGGCCGGGCGACCCCCCACACCCCTCAGTGGGCGGACGTCGAGGCCGACAACCCGATCAAGGAGTACATGACCCGGGTGCTCGGCGGTGCGGACCCGGCGACCGAGGCCCGCCGCGCCTCCCGGAAGATCACCGAGGCGCTCGCCCCCGACCTGGGCTGACCGGCCCCGGACGGCTCACCCCGTCCTCACCGCGCCACGCTCAGCGACAGCGCGAAGCGGCCCTGCGGGTCCGTCCACCAGTGGGTCAACTCCAGACCCGCGGCGGCCAGTTCCGAGGTCACGCCCTCCTTGCGGAACTTGGCCGACACCTCGGTGCGCATCTCCTCGCCCGCCGCGAAGTGAACGGCGAGATCCAGCGCGGGCACCTTCACGGTCTGCGCGGTACGGGAGCGCAGCCGCATCTCGATCCACTCCCGCTCGGCGTCCCACAGGGCCACGTGGTCGAACGCGTCCGGATCGAAGTCGGCGCCCAGCTCACGGTCGACCACGGCCAGCACGTTCTTGTTGAACGCGGCCGTCACCCCGGCCGCGTCGTCGTACGCCCGGACCAGCGTCCGCTCGTCCTTGACCAGGTCCGTGCCGAGCAGCAGCCCGTCGCCCGGGGCGAGCAGCGAGCGCACGGAGGCCAGGAACCGCGCGCGTTCGGCGGGCAGCAGATTGCCGACCGTGCCGCCGAGGAACGCCACCAGCCGCGGACCCGGCGTCCTCGGCAGGGTCAGCGGGGCGGTGAAGTCGGCGATCAGGGCGTGGACGTCGAGGTCCGGGCGCTCCTCGATCAGGGCCTGCCCGGCCTGGGTGAGGGCGCTCTCGCTGACGTCGACCGGGACGTACGCCGACAGCGGGAGCGCGTCGATCAGGAAGCGGGTCTTCTCCGAGGAGCCCGAGCCCAGCTCGACCAGGGTGCGGGCCCCGCTCGCCGCGGCGATCTCACCGGCCCGGGCGGCGAGGATCTCCCGCTCGGCGCGGGTGGGGTAGTACTCGGGCAGTTCGGTGATCTGCTCGAACAGCTCGCTGCCGCGGGCGTCGTAGAACCACTTCGGCGGCAGCCACTTGGGCGTGGCGGTGAGGCCGTGCCGGACGTCGGCGCGCAGCGCGGCGTCCGTCGCGTCCTCGGGAAGCGTGCGGGTGACGTGCAGGGGGCTCAACGGCAGGGCTCCTTCGATGATGCGGGTGCCGGCTCGTCCAGGGGGGCGAGCAGTACTCCGGCGCGGCTCGCGGTGAGCACGGTGCGGTCGGGGACCTCCTGCCAGAGGGGGTCGTCGTCGTACGGCTCGGAGGCGACGACGGTGCTCCGGCCGGGCTCCGTGCGGTACCAGAGCGAGTCGCCCCAGGCGGTGGCGGCGATCACGGCTCCGTCGGTCAGCAGCAGGTTCAGTCGGGAGGCGGGGGCGGCCCGGGCCAGCCGGCGCACCGTGTCCCCCAGGGCCTGGTCCGGTTCGTCGCCGCTGCGCAGCCGGTGCAGGACCAGCGCCCAGACGAACGCCGAGTCGGTGCGGGCCTGGAGCGACAGCAGCTCCACCGGTGGCAGGGCGGACACCAGCGGTGCCGCCGAGTCCGGCCAGCCCGCGATCGCGCCGTTGTGGCTGAACAGCCACCGCCCGGCCGCGAACGGCGCCGCCGCGGCCTCGGCGTCCGCCCCGGCCAGGGTCGCGTCGCGGACGGCCGCGAGCACGGCACCGGAGCGCACCACCCGGCCCAGGTCGGCGAAGGACAGGTCGGCCCAGATCGGCCCGGCCCGCCGGTAGCGCGCCGGGACGGGGTCCTCCGAGGCGTACCAGCCCACCCCGAAACCGTCGGCGTTGACCGTCCCGTGCCGTTGCCGGCGCGGCGCCCACGACTGCCGGAACAGGCTGTGCGGGGGCTCCACGAGGAGCCGGCCGAGCGACTCCTCCGGGCCCAGATAGGCGAGGTGACGGCACATCAGACGGTCTCCGAGCGTGCGGTGCGGAACCCGGAGAAGATCTGCCGGCGGATCGGGTAGTCCCAGTTGCGGAACGTGCCCCGGCAGGCCACCGGGTCCACGGCGAACGAACCGCCGCGCAGCACCTTGTACTCGGGCCCGAAGAACACCTCCGAGTACTCCTTGTACGGGAAGGCCGTGAAGCCCGGGTAGGGCAGGAAGTCGCTCGCCGTCCACTCCCACACGTCACCGATCAACTGCCGGACGCCGAGCGGGGACTCACCGGCCGGATAGCTGCCGGCGGGCGCGGGCCTCAGGTGCCGCTGACCCAGGTTGGCGTGGTCGGGCGCCGGGTCGGCGTCGCCCCACGGGTAGCGCCGGGAGCGGCCGGTGGCCGGGTCGAAGCGGGCCGCCTTCTCCCACTCCGTCTCGGTGGGCAGCCGCCGCCCGGCCCAGCGGGCGTAGGCGTCCGCCTCGTACCAGCACACGTGCAGCACCGGCTCGTCCGGCGGGACCGGCTCGGTGATCCCGAACCGGCGCCGCAGCCACTGGCCGCCGTCCCGCCGCCAGAACTGCGGGGCCGAGATGCCGTGCCGCCGGATGTGCGCCCAGCCCTCGGGCGACCACCAGCGCTCGGTGTCGTACCCGCCGTCCTCGATGAACGCCTGGTACGCCGCGTTCGTCACCGGGGTGGTGTCGATCCAGAACGGCGCCACCTCCCGCGGGTGCGCGGGGCGTTCGTTGTCCAGCGCCCACGGCTCGCTGGAGGTGCCCATCGTGAACGGACCGCCGGGCACGAGGACTTCGGCCGGTCCGGTGAACAGCGGGACCGGCTCCGGGTCCGGTGCGGAAAGCACCTGCGGGCCCGTGCGGAGCTGATGGGTGATCAGCATGGTCTCGTCGTGCTGCTGTTCGTGCTGGGCGATCATGCCGAAGGCGAAGCCGGCCTCGGTCAGCCGGGTGCCGTGGAAGTCGGCCGCCTCCAGCAGGTCCAGCGCCCGGCCGCGCACCTCGGCCGCGTACCGCCGGGCCTCGGCGGGCGGCAGCAGCGGCAGCGAGGGGCGCTCGGAGCGCGGGTGCTCGAAGGCGTCGTACAGGCTGTCTATCTCGGGCCGCATCGCCTCCCGGCCGCCGACGTTCCGGAGCAGCCACAGCTCCTCCTGGTTGCCGATGTGCGCCAGGTCCCACACCAGCGGGGACATCAGCGGGGAGTGCTGCGCGGTGAGGTCCGGTCCGTCGACGCAGCTGGTCAGCAGCGTCGTGCGGTCACGGGCGGTGGTGAGGGAGTCCAGCGCGCGCCGGCGCAGCGCCTCGGGGTCCGTCCGGGCCGCTGCCCGAGTTCCGGTCTCGGTCCCGGGCTCGGTCTGGCTCTTCGTCTCGGTCTCGGGGGCGGTCATGTACGGATGTCCTTCCTCCCGTGGGCGGCACGCGTGCCCCCGGCCGGGCCGGAACGGGGCGGGTCGGTCGCGGTCAGCCGGTCCAGCAGGTCGTCGGCCGGGCAGCGGCCCCGGGCCACATGGCGGTCCCGGAACGCCGCCACGGCGTCGGTGACCCGCGCGGTGGCGCCCAGCCGGGGCAGCGCCTCCAGGGCCGCCGTGAAACAGGTGTCGGCGGCCTCGCGCAGCTCCGGGTCGGCGAGCCCGAGCCGGGCCGCGTCGCCCCACAGCGGGTTGTGCGGGGCGGGCCGGTTCAGGGCCCGTTCGGCCAGCGGCTTCACGGTCCGGTAGGCGCGCTCGGCGGCCTCCGGGTCGTCGAACAGTGCCGCCGTCACCGCGAGCGGCACCAGCCAGCCGTCCTCGCCGGGCTGCGCGTCCATCATCCGCAGCTCCAGGTGGCCGCGTGGCCGGACCGGCGGGAACAGGGTCGTCAGGTGGTAGTCGAGATCCGCGCGGGTGGGCGGCCGGGGCGATCCGGAGCGGGTCCACTCCCGGAAGGTGAGCCCCGCGGGCACCTCCCACGGCCCGCCCTCCCGGCGGACGCACATCACCGGCGAGTCCAGCACGTGCCGGGCCCAGGCGGTGCGCGGCTCGCCGTTCAGCGAGGGGCCGCCGGCCCGGCCGGCGCCGATCTCCATCCACATCAGCTGCCGGGTGGACTGCCACCCCGTGGGCCGCCCGCCCAGCAGCGGCGAGTTGGCGAACGCGGCCACCAGGACCGCGCCCAGCTGGTGCGCCAGCCACCAGCGCCTGGTGTGCCCCAGCGGGCCGGGCTCCTCGTGGCCGGCGTCCACACAGACCTGGACGGAGGCCGAGGCGCACATCATGTGACGGCCGGCCGGACCGTTGCGGTCCAGGCAGGCCTCCATGGCGTCGTAGCGCGGCTCGTGCAGGAACCTGCGGGGCGCGTGCCAGGGGTCGTGGCCGATGCCCGCGAGGCCGAGCCCGTCCCGTGCCAGGACCGCGCGTACGGCGTCCAGATCGGCGGAGACGGTGTCGACGCACTCCATCAGGGAGGCGGCGGGCGGCGAGCTCAGCTCCAGCTGGCCGCCGGGTTCGACGGTGAGCGCCGAGCCCAGGGGTACGGCCCGCAGGGTGGCGTAGGCCGCTTCGAGTCGTTCGGGTGCGACCGGGAGCTGCGGCAGCTCCAGCGAGTGGACGAGCCACTCCAGCTCGACACCGAGGGTGCGGGGCGGGCCGGTCTTGAAGCAGATGCCCCGGACCAGGGCCTCCACCTCGGGCTCGGTGACGGCGGTACGGTGCTCCGTACAGTCACCGCCGTCGCTCTGTGTATCGGACATGTCGGGTCCTCCTGAGGTTCCACCATGCCACCGGCCCGATGGGTGTCCGGGCAGGTGCTCGTCCCACCCAAAACCTTTCCGCGGAATCGCACAAGGGTGCCAACCGGGACGTTCCGGAATCCGTCACCTCCGTTTCCTTGCGCGTTTCCGGGCCGTTCCGGGCCATGCCGGGCCGTTCCGGGGACGGGAAACTCCGTTGCACCGCATCACCAGCATCACCCAGGATGCCTGCGTGAGCACGACGGGGGACCGTGCGGGCAGCGGTCACGGCGCCGACGGGGGTGGCGCCGTGCACGCGCGCCTGCGCGGCGGCCGGCCCCCGGGGGGCGGGGACCGGCCGCATCCGGCCGTAGCGGAGGGCGGGGCCGGTCAGGTCCAGCCGTAGCGCTCGTGGAGGCGTCGGCGGACCAGGTCGAAGCGCATCCGGTCCAGGGCGCACGCCTCGCGGCGCATGCCCTCCTCGTGGAGGCGCAGCACGCGGTCCACGTCCACCCAGGAGTCGCGGCCCGACCGGTCCCAGGGCCCGCTGCCGATCGCCACCCACTCCCGGTCGCCGTCGTGCCGCTTGCTGGACAGCCGGACGGCGAGCAGGGTGCCGCCCGGCTCCCGGGCCACGACCAGCACCGGGCGGTCCTTGCCCCGTCCGTCGTTCTCCTCGTACGGCACCCAGGTCCACACGATCTCCCCGGGGTCCGGGTCGCCGTCGTGGGCGGGGGAGTACTCGGTGCGGACCCGGCCGACCGCGCGCGGATCGGCCTCGGTGGTCGCATGGGGGCCGTGACGACCGGGGGTGTTCTCTTCGGTGGAGGTACTCACGCCCGGCACCCTAACCTCAGTCGACGCAGAACTCGTTGCCCTCGATGTCCTGCATGACGATGCAGGAATCGTCGCCGCCGTCGTATAGCAGCCGCACGCGCACCGCGCCCAGCGCGACCAGCCGTGTGCACTCGGCTTCGAGCGTGGCGAGGCGCTCCTCGCCCACGAGCCCGGTGCCGACCCGCACACACAGGTGCACCCGGTTCTTGACGACCTTGCCTTCCGGTACGCGCTGGAAGAACAGGCGCGGGCCCACCCCGGTCGGATCGCTGCAGGCGAACCACGAGCCCCGGTCCTCGACGGGCCGGGTGCGGTCGAACTCCTCCCAGGTGGCGAACCCCGCCGGGGGCGACGCCGGGACGTATCCCAGGATCTCGCACCAGAAGCGGGCGAGGCGCTCGGGTTCCGCGCAGTCGAAGGTGACCTGGAACTGCCTGATCGTTGACATCAGCGCACCCTAACAGGGGAGTTGGCGGCCCCCGCGGCGGATGTGCTACTCCGTGGCGCCGGGCCGCGTGACTGGTGTGATACCGGGGCGCGGAGCGATCCCCATGCCCGGGCGCCGGCCGTGCACCGTCAGATACGTCAGTCCGGTCCGGCCGGCGGTGATGCTGCGCGGAGCGCCGTGCGGCAGCCAGACCAGGGCGCCCTCGGCGAGCGGCTGCGGCGCCCGCGGAGTGCCGTCGCCGAGCGTGCCGCCCCCGGCGACGACCAGCACCAGCACGTCCAACTGGGCCTCCGTGTGGGCCGTGATCCGTCCGCCCGGTGCCAACCGGACCACGTTCGCGTCGAGTTGGCGCCCGCTCTCCGTCAGCTTCCACAGCACGCCGGCCGGTGCCGGGGGCGCCTCGGCCAGCGCGCGGGTGTCGCACAGGACGCGCGGTACCGGCGCCGGGCCGCCGGCCGGTGCGGTGTCGATCGCGGACGGCGACGTCATGTGGCGTTCTCCTCGGCTTCCGTTTCCCTGCCCGTACTGCCGGGCCACTCTACAATTCCCACATGTAGGATTCGTGAAAATGGACCGCAGCCGGAGAAGCAGGCAGAAGAGCAGGCGGCAAGCAGGCGGGTGAGCAGGGCGGACGGCAGGCGCGAAAGGGGTGCTCGGACGTGACGAGGCGGGAGAGCCCGCGCCGCCGGGAGGTGCTGGAGGTGCTGCGCACCGCTGCCGCGCCGCTCGGGGTCGCGGAGACCGCCGAGCGGATGGGGCTCCATCCCAACACCGTCCGGTTCCACCTGGACACCCTGGTGGCCGACGGCCTGGTGGAGCGCCGGGCCCAGGCGTCCTCCGGACCCGGCCGGCCCCGTACCGTCTACACCCCGCGACCCGGTATGGACCGCGGCGGCCTGCGCGACTACCTGCTGCTGGCCCGCATGCTGCTCAGCCGGTGGAGCGCGGCCGACCCGGCCGCGGCGCGGGCCGAGGCGATGGAGACGGGCCGTGCCTGGGGGCGTTTCCTGGTGAATCCGCTCCCGCCGGACGAGCCGCCGACCCCCGAGCGGTCGGCGGCCGCGCTGCTCGCCCTGCTGGACGGCCTGGGCTTCGCACCCCAGCCGGACGGGGAGGGCGATTCCGGCGGGCCGCCCGAGCGGATCCGGCTGCGGCACTGCCCGTTCCTCGAACTCGCCGAGGAACGTTCCGCCGTGGTGTGCCCGCTCCATCTGGGCCTGATGCAGGGCGCGTTGGCGCGGCTGGACGCCCCGCTGACGGCCACCGCGCTGGAACCCTTCGCCGAACCCGACGCCTGTGTCGCCCATGTGCGCTTGTCCCAGGCGCCGGCCCCCTGAGCCCACCGGACGCGCGCCCGCCCCCGCCCACCCGCTTCCGCGAGCCTCGTCTCGGCGGAGAAAGGCCCCCCCCCATGAACGCCGCCTTTGCCGCCACCGCCGGTGCGGTCAGCTTCGTCTGGCTCGGGATGGTGCTGGCGATCTCCTTCCTGGAGGCCCCGCTGAAGTTCCGCGCCCCGGGGGTGACGATCCCCGTCGGGCTCGGCATCGGCCGGCTGGTGTTCCGCGCGCTGAACGCGGTGGAGGCCGCCCTCGCGGCCGTCGTGGTCGTCGCGGTCGGTGTGGGCGACGCGCCGGCCCGGATCGCCGGGCTGACGGCGGCGCCGGCCGTGCTCCTCGTCACCCAGCTGGCCGTCGTACGACCCCTCCTCAACCGCAGGTCGGACCGGGTCCTGGCGGGAGAGGAACTGCCCCGCTCGCGCAGCCACCTGTGGTACGTGGGCCTGGAGGTCCTCAAGGCCGGCGTCCTGATCGCCCTGGGCGTCGCCCTGCTCACGGCGTGATCCCGTAGGGGCCGGGCGTGATCTCGGAGGGACCGGCGTGATCCCGCAGAGGTCGGCTGACCGGCTCGCCCCGGCGGCGCACGCACGGCCGGGGCCCCTGCTGAGGGACCCCGGCCGCGACGGAGCGCCGGACCTCAGCCCTCCTGCTCCACGGGCACCTTCTGCGACGGAGGCGTCACGACTCCGTTGGGCGAGGGCGAACCGTTCGCCGGCTGCCCGTTGTCGCCCACCGTGGCGAGCAGCTTGCGGGCCAGACCCAGGCCCGTGCCGCCCATGGTGAGCGCCTTCGCGAACAACTCGCCCATGCCGTCGGCGCCGTTGAGCAGCACCATGTTGTCGACGTTGCCGAACGCGGACGCGCCGGCCTGGACGATCTCCGGCCACTTCTCGGCGAGTTGCTGGGCGACGACCGCCTCCTGGTTCTCGGCCAGGGCGGCCGCCCGGGCCTTGATGGCCTCCGCCTCCGCCAGACCCTGGGCCCGGGTCGCCTCGGCCTCCGCGAGGCCCCTCGCCTGCGCGGCGGCCGCCTCGGCCTCACCGGTGGCCCGGGTGGCGGCGGCGCTCGCCGTACCCCGGGTCCTGGTCGCCTCGGCCTCGGCCGCCGCTGCGGCCTTCACCCGGGTCGCCTCGGCCGCCGCGGCCAGCTCCGTCTCCTTCGCCTTGGCCTGGGCCGCCGAGATCCGCGCGTCGCGCTCGGCCTCCGCCAGCGTCCGCTTCTCGTACGCCGTGGCGTCCGCCGGCTTGCGGACGTCCGCCTGGAGCTGCTGCTCACGCCGGTTCGCCTCCAGCTCGGCGACCCGCGTCTCCTGCACGACCACCTCCTGCCGGGCCGCCGCGGCGGCGAGCGGTCCGGCCTGCTGGGCCTTGGCCGCCGCCTTGTCCCGCTCGGCCTGGTAACCGGCCTGGAGGATCTCGCTGTCCCGCGTGGCTTCCGACATCCGGGCCGCCGCCTGCTGCTCGGCCTCCGTCGCCAGCCGGTTCGCCTCCGCCTGCGCGATGCGCGCGTCCCGCTGGACGGCGGCCGCGTGCGGCATCGCCAGGTTCTGGATGTACCCGGTCGGGTCCTCGATCTCGTGGATCTGCAGCGAGTCCACGATCAGACCGAGCTTCTCCATCTCCGTACCGCAGGCCGCCCGGGTCTGCCCGGTCAGCTTCTCCCGGTCGCGGATCATGTCCTCGACCGTCAACCCGCCCACGATGGACCGCAGATGACCGGCGAACACGTTGTGCACCCGTTCCGACATCAGCCGCTGCTGGTCCAGGAACCGGCGGGCCGCGTTCGCGATCGACACGAAGTCGTCGCCCACCTTGAAGATGACCACGCCCCGCACCTTCAGCGGAATGCCTTGGTGCGTCACGCAGTCCACGTGCAGCTCGGTCTCGTTCAGGTCCAGCGAGAGCTTGCGCACCGCCTGCACCCCGGGCAGCACCATCGTGCCCCGCCCGGTGACGATGCGGAAGCCCATGCCCTCCTCGATGCCCTCGGTGCGGTGCTTGGACCCGGAGATGATCAGCGCCTCGTTCGGCTCGGCGACCCGCCACATCATCTTGAACAGACCGATCAGTACGAGGACGGCAACGACGACCGCCCCCGCAACGACGCCGACAACCATCGGCATACGCCCCCTTTGCATGGTGCCCGTTCGGCACCGAACGAAGGGAGTGTGCGCCGGTCGGGGGCCGCCGTGAAGACGCTGGCGAATCCTTGTCGCAATCTTGACGCACCCCGCTCTCACCTGGGGCGACGGGGGCTCAACTGTCGTAGGCGGGGGTGACGTAGACCGTCCTCGGCGGCAGGTGCTCCACCACCATCACCACCGTCCCGGGCGCGATCCGGGTCCTGCCGTCGGCGGGATGGGCGAGGAAGTGTTCCGCGCCGCCGCGCACCCGTACGATCACCTCGCCCACCAGTCCGGGCCCGACCGTCCCGGTCACCCGCCCCATCAGCCCGACCATCGACGCGTCGTCCATGGCCCCAGCGTACGGGCGGATCACCGTCACGCGGCCGGGCTGTCCGCGTCCGCCCGGTGCGGCGGCCACCGCCGGTGCCAGCCCAGCTCCGCCTCCAACTGCGCGGCCAGGGACACCAGGAGCGGCTCGCTGTGGGCCGGCCCGAGCAGCTGCGCGCCCACCGGGAGCCCGGAACGGGTCAGGCCGGCGGGCACGTTCACCCCCGGCCAGCCGAGCACGTTCCACGGCCAGGCGTACGGGCAGGCGCCGATGATCGCCCGGTCGGTGGCCAGGCCGCCGAGCCGGGCGAAGGCGCCGATCTCCGGCGGGGGCAGCGCGGTCGTCGGCGCGAGGACCACGTCGTACGACCCGAAGAACCCGCCGATCCGCCGGTGCAGCACCGCCTCGGCCCGCCGCGCCGCCCGCAGCGGGACCCCGCCCAGCAGCCGGCCGAGCCGGGCCGCACCCCGGGTGCGCGGGTCGAGCAGCGCCGGATCGGGCGCCTCGCGGGCCCACTCGGCGATGCCGGCGGTGGCGCGTGGCACGAAGGTCAGCCCGATCTGCCCGTACGGCGGATCGGCCTCCTCCACGACGTGCCCCAGCCCGGCGAGTTTCTCGGCGAGTTCGACGACCCGGGCGCGGATCTCCGGGTGCAGTTGGGCGGCCACGGCGGTGAACGGCGGCTTCAGGGACAGGGCGACGCGCAGCCGGCCCGGGTCCCGGCCGACCGCGTCCGCCACCACCAGCGCGGGCGGCCGGTGCGTGTCGCGGTCGTGGTTGCCGCTCGCCGCGTCCAGCAGCAGGGCCGCGTCGGCGACCGTACGGGCCAGGGTGCCGTTGACCGTGATGCCGTGGAAGGACTCGGCGCGCGGCCAGGTCGATATGCGGCCGCGCTGCGGCTTGATGCCGATCAGATGGGTCCAGGAGGCGGGGATGCGTATCGAGCCGGCGCCGTCGGAGCCGAGGGCGGCCGGGACGAGTCCGGCGGCCACGGCGGCGGCCGACCCGCCCGAGGAGCCGCCCGGCGTGTGCCCGGGGTGCCACGGATTGCGGGTCTCACCGAACGCCGGGCCCTCGGTGAACGGCCACTGTCCCAGCTCACAGGTGTTGGTCTTGCCCACGATCACCGCACCGGCCGCGCGCAGCCGCCGTACCGCCTCCCCGTCCGCGGCGACCGGCGGGAAGTCGCCCCGGCAGCCGAACGCGGTCGGCTCACCCGCCACGTCCATGTCGTCCTTCACCGCCACCGGCACCCCGAGCAGCGGGCGCCGCCCGCCGGCGGCCAACTCCCGGTCGGCGGCGTCCGCTTCGGCGAGCGCGGCCTCGGCACGGACGATCCGGAAGGCGTTCAGCGTCGGCTGCGTCCCCCCGATCCGCGCCAGCGCCCGCTCCACCAGCGCACGGGAGGTCACCTCCCCGTCGGCGACAGCGCGCGCACTCTCCACGAGACCCATGACACGGGCGGACGACATGGACGAGCACCTCCGGGAGACTCCGGGCACGGTACTACCGCACGGTAACCTCTTGGCGGCGCGCTCGTACGGTTTTCGTACGGCAGATGTGTCGTACGGCATCCGGTGCGGCCGTCACGGCCCCAGCAGCCGGCGCAGCCAGGTGATGCGGGCCGTGCGGGCCGTGCGGGACAGGGTGGCCCCCGGGGCGAGGGAGTCGAAGCCGTGACAGCCGCCCGGCCAGACGTGGAGTTCGGCCACGCCGCCGGCCTGCCAGATGTGGGAGGCGTAGCCGACCACCTCGTCCCGGAAGGTCTCCGCCGAGCCGACGTCCAGGAACGCCGGGGGCAGGCCGGACAGGTCGGTGGCGCGGGCCGGGGCCGCGTACGGGGAGACGTCCGGGCCGCCCCGCCGGTCGCCGAGCAGGGCCGTCCAGGCGGTCTCGTTGGCGGTACGGTCCCACACGCCCCGGCCGGCCATCTGACGGCTGGAGACCGTGTCGTTGCGGTCGTCCAGCATCGGGCTCATCAGCAGCTGGCCGAGCGGGCGCGGGCCCTCGCGGTCCCGGCAGAGCAGGGCGAGCGCCGCGGTCAGCCCGCCGCCGGCGCTGGCGCCCGCGACCACGATCCGGTCCGGGTCGCCGCCGATCTCCCGCGCGTGCCGCGCGGTCCACAGCAGCCCTGCGTACACGTCCTCGACCGGCGCCGGGTGCGGGTGTTCCGGCGGCCGCCGGTACTCCACCGACACCACCACCGCGCCCAGTTCACGCGCCCACGCCAGGGGCTCGCTCACGCCGGCCCGGTTGGTGCCGGCCACCAGGCCGCCGCCGTGCACGTGGTAGACGACCGGCAGCCCCGCCCGGGCGGCGGCGGCCGTGGGCCGGCACACCAGCAGGGACACCTCGGGGGCGCCCTCCGGTCCGGGCACCGTACGGTCCTCCGCCTCGAACGCGCCGTCCAGGGTCACGTCGACCAGCATCCCGACGGCGTCGCCGCGCCGGACGTCCTCGACGTCGTCCGGGCCGAACCCGGGCGCGACGACCTCCCGGCACGACTCCAGCACGGTCGCGAGCTCCGGATCGAACGGCGGCGGGACCAGGGACATCGGGATCCTCCCATGACTCGTACCCGCCGACGGCGTCCGGCGGACCTCCCCCACCGGGTACGCCGTACCCGGTCCCCAGCCGTCTACCCCGTCCCGCCCGTACGACGACCCGCCGACGCCGGTGAGTCGCCGGGGGCCGCTGCTGCCGCCCAGGTGACGGTGGACGGAGCGCGGCTCCGGGCCCCGGCTCCCGCGGCTGACGGCGGGCCGTCAGCGGCGGGTCTCGATCCGCAGGCCGCCCGTGGTCACCCGGCGGATGTGGTCGCTCGCCAGCAGGTCGTGCGGCCGGCCGAGCTCGATCGCGCTCGCCGCGTCCAGGCGAGCCAGCTGGGCGGCCGTGAACTCGACCTCCAGGGCGCCCAGGTTCTCCTCCAGCTGGGCGGGGGTGCGGGCCCGACCAGCGTGGTCGTCACGCCAGGGTTGCGCAGGGTCCAGGCCAGCGCGACCTGGGCCGGGGTGCGGCCCAGCTCGGCGGCGACGTCCCGGGCGACCTGGACCACGGCCAGGTTGCGTTCGGTGAGCGTGCCCAGGGCGAGGTTGAGGCCCCTGCGGGTGCCGTCCCCGGTGCGGGTCAGCACCGACTACGTGGTCCGCCTGGAGCAGGGCCGCGGGCTGCGGCCCTCGGCCGAGGTGCTGGCGGCGGTGGCCCGGGCCCTGTGCCTGGATCCGGGCGAACGCGACTACCTGTTCGACCTGGCCGGACGCCGCCGCCCCGGCACCACCGGCGGGCCGGCCGCCGGTGCGGCGCCGTCGCTGGTCCGCCTGGTCGGTGACCTCTCGCCGCTGCCGGCCATGCTGCTGGACCACCGCTACGACATCCTCACCTGGAACGCCGAAATGGCCCGGCTGCTCCCGGGGTTCGAGGCCGTGCCGCCGTCACGGCGCAACGCGATGTGGCTGTGCCTGCTGCACCCGGCGATGCGCGGCCTCTACGCCGACCGGGAGCAGGTGCTGCGGGACGGGATCGCCCACCTGCGCGCGGCATGGGCCGCGCACCCGGAGGACCGGGAACTGTCCGGCCTCATCGCCGAGTTCGCCGCGCAGGACGAGGACTTCGCCCGCCTGTGGTCGGAGCGGGAGGTCGGTGTCAACGGACGCGGCCGGAAGTCGCTGCGGCATCCGGTCGCCGGTACGATCACCATCGACTTCGACGTCCTGCTGCCGCTCCAGGACCCGGAACTGCGCCTGCTGGTCTACCGCCCCGCGGACGAGGAGAGCCGCGCGTCCCTGGACCGGCTGTGCGCGCGGTGACGGGCCAGGGCTGACAGCCTGCGGTGGCTCGGCGTGCGGCTCGCGGGGGCCGGTGCGGATGAACTCGCGGGGGCCGGCCCGGATGAATAGGCCAGGCGGCCCCGCGACTCCGGCACGGTCCGGCAGAGCGGGTTCAGGCCGCCGCGCCCACGTTGCCGTGCAGGCGGGCCACCACCTCGGTCAGCTGGGCGGCGATCTCGGCGTCGTCGGCCGGGTGGGTCTCGGCGAAGCGGGTCAGGGAGCCGGGGATGGCCAGCTTGATGTCCTCGATCACCTTGCCGCCGGCGATGCCCACGGCCTTGCGGGCCTCGTCCTGCGCCCACACTCCGCCGTACTGGCCGAACGCGGTGCCCACGACGGCGACGGGCTTGCCACCGAAGGCACCGGCGCCGTAGGGGCGGGACAGCCAGTCGATGGCGTTCTTCAGGACGGCCGGGATGGTGCCGTTGTACTCGGGCGAGAAGAGCAGGAAGGCGTCGGCGGCACCGGCGGCCTCGCGCAGCCTGACGGCGGCGGCCGGAACGCTGCCCTCCACGTCGATGTCCTCGTTGTAGAACGGGATGTCGGCCAGGCCCTCGAACAGCTCGACCTCGGCGCCCTCCGGCGCGAGCTTCACGGCCGCCTCGGCGAGCTGGCGGTTGTGCGAACCGGCGCGGAGGCTGCCGACGAGCGCGAGGATGCGGACAGACATGGGAACTCCAGGAGACTGAAACAGCACGGTAACGATCCGGACCAAGGTCCGCTTCGATTTCTACCACCTGAAACGGACCGGGGTCCAGTTTTCTTCCCGATGCTTTACGCTGTCTTCATGTCCCGCGCCGTGCCGCCCTCCCCGAAGCCTCAGGAGCCCCTGGACACACCCCGGTTGCTGGACGTCGGCCCGGCTCCCGACGAGCCGTGCCTGCGCGCCGACGCGGCCCGCAACCGGGCCCGGCTGCTGGAGGCCGCAGCCCGGTTGATCGCCGAGCACGGGGTGGCCGGGGTCACGATGGAGGCGGTGGCGGCCGCGGCCCAGGTGGGCAAGGGAACCGTCTTCCGCCGCTTCGGCGACCGCACGGGGCTGCTGACGGCCCTGCTCGACCACTCGGCCAAGCAGCTCCAGTCCGACTTCCTGAGCGGACCGCCGCCGCTGGGCCCCGGTTCGCCGCCGCTGGAGCGGCTGCGGGCGTTCGGCGTGGCGGTGCTGTACCGCACGGCCGAGCAGCTGGATCTGCAACTCGCCGCCCAGCCGGAGCCGACCCGGCGGTTCACCCACCCCGCGGCCGGCTCGCTGCGCATGCACATCACGGTGCTGCTCCGGCAGATCGTGCCCGGCGCCGACTGCGACCTGCTCGCCCACACCCTGCTGGCCTCGCTGGACCCGGCGCTGATCCACCACCTGACCCGGCAGCGCGGGCTGCCCATGGAACGCCTGGAGGCCGGCTGGCTCGACCTGGTCGCCCGCGTCACCGGCACGGCACCCCCACACTGACCGCGGCGCCCCGCGGGGAACGCCGGCGGCCGGGACCTGGCAGCCGGGAAGGGCGGCCGGCCGGGCGGGTCGGCCGCCCTGCCGGGTCCCGGGGCACTCGCCCTCCCCGCCGCCTCGCTCCGTCACTCACCCTCCCCGCCGCCTCGCTCCGTCACTCACCCTCCCCGCCGCCTCGCTCCGTCACTCACCCTCCCCGCTGAAGAACCGCAGCATCCCCTCCGGGGCGTCCGTGCGGAACAGGAGGTCCTGGTTGCGGGCGGAGTCGCCCGCGGATGCCTCCGCGCGGGGGAACATGCGGGTCTCGTAGGCGGTCAGCGCGGCCTCGGTGTCCCCGGGGCTGGCCGCGAGCGCGAGGCCGAGTTCGGCGCCGTCGGCGAGGGCCAGGTTGGCGCCCTCGCCGGCGAACGGCGACATCAGGTGGGCCGCGTCCCCGAGCAGCGTGACCCCGGGCACCCGGTCCCAGCGGTGGCCGACCGGCAGGGCGTGGATCAGGCGTGGCACCAGCGGCCCGTCCGCGTCCGCGACCAGCGCCCGCAGGCTCTCGTCCCAGCCGTCGAACTCCTTCAGCACGGCCGCCTTGGCCGCCCCGGTGTCGGTGAAGTCGATGCCGTCCAGCCAGTCCTCCGGCGCCGTCACGGCGGCGTACACATGCAGGCTGCCGTCCGTCTCGCGGTGGGCGAGGAAACCGCGGCCGGGGTCGAGCGCGAACAGCATGCCGCCGCCGACCACCTCCGCGCTCGCCGGATGCCGCAGATCCGCCTCCAGCAGGTCCGCCTCCACGAAGGACACACCCGTGTACGCGGGCCGGGCCGCGGAGACCAGCGGGCGCACCCGCGACCACGCGCCGTCCGCGCCGACCAGCACATCGGTGGTGAAGGCGGTGCCGTCCGCGAGCGTCACCCGGTGCCGGCCACCGTCCAGCGGGCGGGCGTCGGTGACCTTGGCGCCCCAGCGGACCGTGCCTTCGGGCAGGGAGCCGAGCAGCAGGGCGCGCAGGTCACCCCGGTCGATCTCGGGGCGTCCGCCGGTGCCGTCGTCGGGCTCCGCCAGGTGGACGGTGCCGTACCGGTCGAGGACCCGGGTGGCCTGGCCGCCGGGGTGGACCCGGGTGAGGAACTCCTCGTACAGCCCGGCGGCCCGCAGCGCCTCCTGGCCGGAGTCCTCGTGGATGTCGAGCATGCCGCCCTGGGTCCGGGCGTCGGCCGACACCTCCAGGTCGAACAGCGCGGCCTCGATGCCGTGCACGTGCAGCACACGGGCGAGCGTGAGCCCGCCGAGACCCGCGCCGACGACGGCGACGGGGTGGTGTGGGAGCGGGGCGGTGGTCATGAGGCCTCCAGGCCGTCGGTCGGTTCGGTGGTGGTCCGTTCGGCCCCGTCGATCAGGGCGTGGCAGGCCCACGGGGCGGGCCCGGCAGCGTAACGAACAGGGTTACGAACAAGGTCGTAACGAACATGTTCACCACGGGGAAGGATGTCGAACGCTGAACCACCTCGCCCCGCCCGCTTCCGCCCCCCACCCCTCTGCCAAGATGCCGCTGTCATGGTGCAGATACCGAACACGCCCACGAGTGCCGACGTGGCCCGCCTGGCCGGCGTCTCGCGCGCGACCGTCTCCTACGTCCTCAACAACACCAGCGCCGTACGGATCAGCGAAGCCACCCGCCGGCGCGTGCACGAGGCCGCCCGGGAGCTGGGGTACGTCCCGCACGCCGCCGCCCGCAGCCTGCGCGCCGGACACAGCCGTATCGTCCTCATGCCCGCGCCGGCCATCCCGGTGGGCCCGCTGTACGGCGCGTTCCTGAACGAACTCCAGTGGGCGCTCGGCCGGCTCGACTACACCGTCGTGCAGTACGGCAGCGTCGGCCTCCAGGGCGACGAAGCCGCCCGCGCCTGGGCCGAGTTGCGGCCGGTCGCCGTCCTGGTGCCCGGCGCCGGCCCCGGCCCCGGGGGCGTGGCCCTGCTCAAGCGCTCCGGCACCCGGGCCGTGGTCACCCTCGGTCCCGGCCGCGTCGACGGGGCGCACGCCCTGCTGATGGACCACACCGCCGTCGGCCTGCGCGCGGGCGCCCACCTGTACGACCGGGGCCGGCACCGGATCGGTGTCGTCCTGCCCGCGGAGCCGGGTCTCGAGGCCTACTCGCGGCCCCGGCTCGCCGGTGTCCGCGAGGCGCTGCGCGGCACCGGCGCCACCGTGACGGAGCTGCCGCTGGCGTACACCGAGGAGGCCGCCGCCGAACTGGCCGCCGGCTGGCGCCGGTCGGGCCTGGACGGGGTGTTCGCGTACAACGACGAGTACGCCATGCTGCTGATGCGCGCCCTGCAGGACGAGGGCCTGCGCATCCCGCAGGACGTCGCCGTGATCGGCGCGGACGACCTGATGCTGGGCCGGCTGCTGCGGCCCCGGCTCAGCACCGTCCACATCGAGCTGCCCTCGGGCCGGGCCCTCGCCGAACTGGTCGACCGCGCGGTGCGCGACCCCGGCGGGAAACCGGAGGTGCACACCGTGCTGGGGGCCTCGGTGGTGCAGCGGGAGTCCAGCTGAACCCTCGGTACCGCCGCCCCCGCACGGGCTACTTCTGCGCCTGGCCCTGCTGGTCGGCGATGCTCTTGCGGACCTCGTCCATGTCGAGGTTGCGGGCCTGGCCGATCAGGTCCTCCAGCACCGGCGCGGGCAGGGCGCCCGGCTGGGCGAAGACCGCGACCTGGTCACGGATGATCATCAGCGTCGGGATCGACTGGATCTCGAAGGCCGCGGCCAGCTCCGGCTGCGCCTCGGTGTCCACCTTGCCGAACACCAGGTCGGGGTTGTCGGCGGCGGCCTTCTCGTAGACGGGCGCGAACTGCCGGCACGGAGGGCACCACTGCGCCCAGAAGTCGATGAGAACGAACTCGTTCTCACTGACCGTCTGGTCGAAGTTCTCCTTGGTCAGCTCCACGGTGCTGGTCATGGCGTGATTCCCACTTCCTGGTGTAGGGGGTGTGCCGACGGCGGAAACACGGTCGCCGGGCCGCCTATTCCACCCGTGCGCGCCGGTGTTACGCGCGCGTACCCGTGTGGCCACGGCGCGCACCACCCACCAGACTGACCCCATGACGGAAACGGAAACCATCGCGTACGACGTCGTGGTGATCGGGGGCGGACCCGTGGGGGAGAACGTCGCCGACCGCACCCGCGCGGCCGGGCTGACCACCGCGCTCGTGGAGAGCGAACTGCTCGGCGGCGAATGCTCGTACTGGGCCTGCATGCCCAGCAAGGCCCTGCTCAGGCCGGTCATCGCGCAGGCTGACGCCCGCCGGCTGCCCGGCCTCGCCCCGGCGGTCCGGGGCCCGCTCGACGTCCCGGCGGTGCTCGCCCGCCGGGACGAGTACACCTCCCACTGGCACGACGACGGCCAGGTCGCCTGGCTGGAGGGCACCGGCACCGACTTCCACCGCGGCCGGGGCCGGCTGGCCGGCCCGCGCACGGTCACCGTCACCGCCCCCGACGGCACGGTCACCACCCTCACCGCCCGGCACGCCGTCGCCGTCTCCACCGGCACCCGCGCCCAGCTGCCCGACCTGCCCGGACTCGCCGACGTGAAGCCCTGGACGAGCCGCGAGGCCACCAGCGCCAAGGCGGCCCCCGGCCGGCTGATCGTGGTGGGCGGCGGTGTCGTCGCCACCGAGATGGCCACCGCCTGGCAGGCCCTCGGCTCCCGGGTCACCCTGCTGGTCCGCGGCAAGGGCCTGCTGAACCGGATGGAGCCGTTCGCCGGGGAACTGGTCGCCGAGGCCCTCACCGAGGCGGGCGTCGACCTGCGCACCGGCACCTCCGTGGAGTCCGTCAGCCGCGAGAACGGCACGGTCGTGGCCGTCACCTCCGCCGGCGACCGGATCGAGGCCGACGAGATCCTCTTCGCCACCGGGCGTGTCCCGGCCACCGACGACCTCGGCCTGGAGAGCGTCGGCCTGGAACCCGGCTCCTGGCTGGACGTGGACGACAGCCTCCGCGTCACCGGCACCGACTGGCTGTACGCGGTCGGCGACGTCAACCACCGCGCCCTCCTCACCCACCAGGGCAAGTACCAGGCCCGCATCGCCGGCGCCGCGATCGCCGCCCGCGCCGGCGGCAGCGCCCTCGCCGAGGAGCCCTGGGGCGCCCACGCGGCCACCGCCGACCACCACGCCGTACCCCAGGTCGTCTTCACCGACCCGGAGGCCGCCGCGGTCGGCCTCTCCCTCGCCGAGGCGGAACAGGCCGGCCACCGCGTCCGCGCCGTCGACGTGGAGTTCTCCTCCGTCGCGGGCGCCGGGCTGTACGGCGACGGCTACAAGGGCCGCGCCCGCATGGTCGTGGACCTGGAGGAGGAGATCCTGCGCGGGGTCACCTTCGTCGGCCCCGGCGTCGGCGAACTCGTCCACTCGGCGACCGTCGCCGTCGCGGGCCGCGTCCCGGTCGACCGGCTCTGGCACGCGGTGCCGTCGTACCCGACATTGAGCGAGGTGTGGCTGCGGCTGCTGGAGGCCTACCGGGACAACTGACCCTCCCCGTCAGGGCAGTTCGAAGCCGAGTGCCTCGGCGGCCGACCGGGGCGTCGGCTCGTTCCACAGCGCGGCGACCGCCTCGTTGGTCGACAGCGAGCGCGGTTCCGCGCGGTCCAGGTACAGCGTGCCGTCCAGGTGGTCCGTCTCGTGCTGCACGATCCGGGCCGGCCAGCCGGTGAACACCTCGTCCAGCGGGCGGCCGTGCTCGTCCTCGGCGCGCAGCCGCACCTCGGCGTGCCGCGCCACCACCGCCTGCCAGCCCGGCACGCTCAGGCAGCCCTCGAAGAACGCGGCGCGGGCGGTGCCCACCGGCTCGTACACCGGGTTGACCAGCACCCGGAACGGCTGCGGGACACGGCCCCGGGCCGCCGCGACCTCCTCCGGCACCGGCGCCGGGTCCTCCAGGACCGCGATCCTGAGCGGCACGCCGACCTGCGGCGCGGCCAGGCCCACGCCGGGGGCCGCGTGCATGGTGGCGCGCAGGGCCGCGACGAACCGTGCCAGCAGCGCGGGCCCGAGCTGACCGTCGTACGGTTCGGTGCCGCGCCGCAGCACCGGCTGCCCGGCCGCGACGATGGGCAAGGGGCCGCCGGCGGCGAGGAGTTCCTCGACCCGCTCGGCGAGCGGTGCGTGATCAGGGGGAGGTGCCATCGCGTCAGGATGCCACGCCCGCCCCCCGGACCCTGTGGCACACGTCACCAACACCCCGGGGAACCCCGCCGCTTCGCGGTCCGACTCCTGGACCGCAACCGCTCCGACACCGAGCCCCCGGAGAGCCCCGCCGATGACCACCGCAACCTCGACCACCCCGGCCGAGGCGTCCCGCCCCGTCACCCGCGGCCGCTGGGCACCCCTGCGCCCGCTCGTGCTCCGCCTGCACTTCTACGCCGGCGTGCTGATCGCGCCCTTCCTGCTGGTCGCCGCCGTCACCGGCCTGCTGTACGCGGGCTCCTTCCAGGCCGAAAGACTCGTCTACGACCACGAGCTGACCGTCCCGGTGGGAGAGCGCGAGCTGCCGGTCTCCGCCCAGGTGGCCGCTGCCCGCGAGGCCCACCCCGAGGGCACCGTCTCCGCCGTACGCCCCTCGCCCGAGGCCGGCGCCACCACCCGGGTGCTGCTCTCGGGCGTCAAGGGCGTCGACCCCGCGCACACCCTCGCCGTGTTCGTGGACCCGTACACCGGGAAGGTGCGCGGGGCCCTGGAACAGTACGGCTCCACCGGCGCGCTGCCCCTGCGCACCTGGATCGACGAACTCCACCGCGACCTGCACCTGGGCGAGACCGGGCGGCTCTACAGCGAACTAGCCGCCAGCTGGCTGTGGGTCATCGCGGGCGGCGGTCTGCTGCTGTGGTTCTCCCGGCGCCGCGCCCTGCGCCGGGTCCGCGGCACCAGCGGCCGGCGCCGCACGCTCGGCCTGCACGGCACGGTCGGCGTCTGGACCGCAGCGGGCTTCCTGTTCCTGTCCGCGACCGGCCTGACCTGGTCGACGTACGCCGGCGCCAACATCGACGAACTGCGCACCTCGCTCGGCCAGGCCACCCCGTCCGTCTCCGCGGCCGTGGCCGGCGGCGAGCACGCGGGCCACGGTGAGGCGGCCGGCCCCGGCGGCACGGCCGCGCACGGTGTCGGCCTGGACACGGTGCTCGCGGCGGCCCGCGCGAAGGGGCTGGACGACCCGGTGGAGATCGTGCCGCCGGCCGACGCGGACAGCGCCTGGGTGGTCCGGCAGGTCCAGCGCAGCTGGCCCACGAAGCAGGACGCCGTCGCCGTCGACCCGGCCACCGGACGGGTCACCGACGAACTGCGGTTCGCCGACTACCCGGTGCTCGCCAAGCTGACCCGCTGGGGCATCGACCTGCACACCGGCGTCCTGTTCGGGCTCGTCAACCAGATCGCGCTCGCGCTGCTCGCGCTCGCCCTGGTCCTGCTGGTCCTGTGGGGCTACCGCATGTGGTGGCAGCGCGGCCGGGGCTCCGCCTTCGGCCGGCCGGTCCCGCGCGGCGCCTGGGCCGAGGTGCCGCCGTACCTGCTCGTCCCGGCGCTCGCGGCCGTCGCCGTGCTCGGCTGGTTCGTGCCGCTGCTCGGCATCCCGCTGGCCGGTTTCCTCGCCCTCGACATCGTCCTCGGCGAGATCGCGTACCGGCGCGGGCGGCGCACCTACGGCAGGGCCGGCGCGGTGAAGTAGCGTGGGGCGACACGCCGACGCCGAGAGGGGGCACGGGACGATGGCGCGGGAAGGCGAGCGGGCCCGGCGGCGCGGCCAGGGCGAGCTGGAGGGCCAGGTCCTCGGCGTGCTGCGCGAGGCGGACGGGCCGGTCACCGCGGCCTGGGTGCAGCAGCGCCTCGGCGGCGACCTCGCCTACACCACCGTCGTCACCATCCTGACCCGGCTGCTCGCCAAGGACGTCGTCGCCCGCGAACGGCACGGCCGGTCCTTCGTGTGGACGCCGACCGCCGACGTGGCCCGGCTGGCCGCCCTGCGCATGCGCCGCCTGCTGGACGGCGAACGGGACCGCGAGGCGGTCCTGGCCAGCTTCGTCACCGCCCTGCCGCCCGGCGACGAGCAGCTGCTGCGAGCCCTGCTCGACACCCCGGACCCGGACGCCGGCGGTACGGAGGACTGACCGCTCATGGGGGTCTTCGTCTTCCTGCCACTGGTGCTGCCGCTGTCCGCCTGGCCGGTCGCCCGGCTCGCCGAGACCCGGCTGCACCCGCGCACCGCCACCCGGCTGCTGACCGCGGTCGCCGTCGTCATGGCCGTGTGCAGCACGCTGTGCCTGGCCCTGCTCATGGTGGTCGGCACCGCCCAACTGCCCGGCAACCCCCTGCCGGACGGCTGGTCCGACCCCGAGGTGCGCGCCGCCGTCCCGCACGACGAGGTGGCCGGCCGGGCCGCCATCCCCGCGCTCGCCGTGGTCACCGCGGCCTGCGCCCGCACCCTGCGGCGGCACCGCCGGGTCACCCGCCGGGCCCGGCGGGCGCTGGCCGGGGTGCCGGGGCCCACGGTGGCGGTCCTGCCGGACAGCACGCCGTACGCGTACGCCCTCCCCAGTGGCCGGGGCCGGATCGTCGTCACCACGGCCCTGCTGGCCGGCCTCGCGCCCGCCGAGCGGCGCGCCCTGTTCGCCCACGAGCGTGCCCACCTGACCGCCCGTCACCACCGGCATCTGCTCGCCGCGCACCTGGCGGCCCGCGCCAACCCGTTCCTGCGTCCGCTGCGCACGGCCGTCGTCTACACGGCCGAGCGGTGGGCGGACGAGGAGGCGGCCCGCGTCGTCGGCGACCGGCGCACGGTGGCCCGCGCCATCGGCAGGGCGGCCCTGCTGTCCCCGGGCACCCCGGTACCGACGCTGGCCACGCTGGCGGCGACCGGTCCCGTGCCGCGCCGGGTGGCCGCGCTGCTGGCCCCGGCGCCCGCGGCCCGTACCTGGCCGTCGGCGTTCACCTCGGTCGGCCTGGCCGCCTGGGGCGCGGCCGCCGGGGCACTGGTGTCCGCGATGTCGTCGGCGAACTCCGCCGTCACCCTGTTCCTGGTCCTGCACGCGGCGACCCCGCTGTGACCGGCGGGCACGGCGGGTTCCCGGCGGCCCGGCCCCGCGGGACGTCACCCGCGAGCGCCGATGCGATGCGCGGCTGCCGCTCCGTCTCCTCGTGCCGGGCCCGCCGTCCGAGCGGGCGGCCCGGCACCAGCCGGGCGAAGTGGTGGCGGCCGCGGTCCGGTCCGCTCCGGCACCTCTGCCACCGCCAGGCCGGCACGCGGGCCGCGCCGGCGTCGTAGGTGATCTCGCCGAACGGGGTCGTCACGGCTACCAGACGAGCCGTGCCGCCGGCTTCCGCAGGGTGGGGCGCTGTGGGCGCCAGGTGGCGACCAGGGCCGCCGCCAGCAGGAGTTCGGCGATGTCGCCGCCGTAGTACATGAGCTCCGCGCCGCCCCGGACCTCGGGGACGGGAGCGTGCACGTGGACCCAGAAGCCGCCGTACATCAGCTGCGCGACGACCGCGTGCACGGCGATCGCGCACCCCAGCACGACCAGCCGGGGGCGCACGCCGGGGCGGGCCGGGGCGGGGTCCGGTCCGGCGACCGCGTGCGCGAACAGGCACCCGGACAGCAGGAAGTGCGCGTGCAGCAGCCAGTGCCCGGCCGGGTGGGCCATGACGGTGTCGTAGAGCGGGGTGAAGTACAGGACCGGGAGGCTGCCCGTGGCCAGCAGCAGGGCCGGGACCGGGTGGGCGAGCACGCGGGCCGGGCCGCTGTGCAGGAGCGCGGTGACCCGGCGGGCGCGGGGTGCGGACAGGGCGCGCAGCAGGAGGGTGACCGGGGCGCCGAGCACCAGGGCGAGCGGCGCGTACATGCCGAGGAGCAGGTGCTGGGCCATGTGCCCGCGGAAGTCCCGGTGCGCGAAGGGCGCGAGCGGCGGCAGCAGCGCCACCGCCAGCAGGACCAGACCCGCGCCGAAGCCGGCGGTGCGCCAGTGGCTCCAGGCCCGGTCGCGGTGGCGCGCCCGGCGCACCAGCAGCAGATAGCCGGCCGCGCACACCAGCAGGGCCAGTGCCGGCAGCAGCACGCCGAGCACACCGTCGCCGGCCTGGCCGGGGGAGTGGTGGTGGCCCATCAGGCGGCGCTCCCCTCGCGTCCGGCACGCGGGGCCGCCGGGTCGAAGGGCCGTGCGCCGCGCCGCAGCAGCCCGCCGCCGGCCAGCAGCAGCGCGCCGAGGGCCAGGAAGGCCATGTCCCACCACACCTGGTACGGCCCCCCGTGCACATGGTGGATGCCCAGGATCTGATGGTCCACCAGGCCCTCGACGAGGTTGAACAGCCCCCAGCCGGCCAGGATCCAGCCCCACAGCACCCGCGAGGCCCACACCTGCCGCCGGCCGGTCGTCACCCGGCCGTACAGCACGGCGAGCCCGCTGAGGACGGCGAGCCAGCACACGGTGTGGAAGATTCCGTCCCACACGGTGTTCATCTCCAGCCCGGAGACGGTGTGGGGGTCGTAGTAGCGGATGCCGATGCGGTCGTGGTTGGTGCTGCTGAGCATGTGGTGCCACTGCAGGAGCTGGTGCAGCAGGATGCCGTCGACGAATCCCCCGAGCCCCACGCCCAGGAGGATCCCGGGCAGGCGCAGACTGGCGGGCGCGGTGTCGGTACGGGGGTCACGCACGGTGGTGGCCATCGCTCCTCGTCTCGGTCGGTTCCTCGGTCGTTCGGTGGGCGGCGGACGCCCTACCGACAGCTACCAGTTCCCCCGGCTTCCGCGCTGCGGCACGCTCGGCCATGTGTGCGAAGCGGGTGGAACGGCCGGAATTTCCCGGCCGGATACGGCCCTGTGGGGGCGTACTTCCCGCTTTGTGCCCGGCGAAAGGCTGATAAGCCATAACTTGTGTGGTTTGGCGAGCGTTTCCCTGGTGCGGGTGACTGCCCGCGACCGTATGGGGAAGGACAGGGAACCGATGAAACGGGTTACCCGAAACAGTGTGATCGCCATCGCCGCCGCTTCCGGTGCGATGGCAGTGGCGGGACCGGTCCACGCCGACGCCGGCGCGAACGGCGCCGCGGTCCGCTCGCCCGGGCTGGTCTCCGGCAACGGCATCCAGCTGCCGGTGCACCTCCCGGTGAACGTGTGCGGGAACACCGTCGACGTCGTCGGGCTGCTCAACCCGGCGATGGGCAACCGCTGCGCCAACGCGAGCGGCCACACCGCCGGGAAGGAGACGGGGAAGGCGACCGGGACGCAGACCGGTACGCAGACGGGGGCGCAGACCGGGACGCAGACGGGGGCGCAGTCCGGGACGCAGACGGGCGCGGCCACGGCGCCCGGCGGGGCCACGGCCAACGGCACCGAACAGGGCTCGCCGGGCGTGATCTCCGGCAACGGCATCCAGCTGCCGGTCGACCTGCCCGTGAACGTCAGCGGCAACTCCGTGAACGTGGTGGGCGTCGGCAACCCCGTCTTCGGCAACACGTCCGTGAACGGCTCGGCCGAGCCGACCACGCCGGCCACCTCGGAGCCGACCACGCCGGCCACCCCGCCGGTGCGCTCCGAGCCCACCCTGCCGTCCCAGACGCCGAAGGCCCACACGCTGCCCAAGCCGGCCCCGGTCGTCGTACGGCAGCCGTCCGGCACCCTCGCGCGCACCGGTTCGGACGGCACCTGGACGGCGGCCGTCGCCGGCCTGGCCTCGCTGCTGGGCGGGTCGGTGCTGTACCTGCGCTTCCGGTCCAGGGGGGCCGGCCGGGAGGCCTGAGCGGCGCCCCGGAGGACCCTGACCCACGCAGCACCGGGCCGGCCGGCCACGCGCCGGCCGGCCCGGGCGCCGTGGCAGCCGCGGGCGGTGTCACCAGCCGGTGAACAGCAGATGGTTCACCAGGAGAGCGAGCACCGCCTGTGCGGCGAGCCAGCCGCGCGGCCGGGGCAGGAACGCGCAGGCCGCGAGCAGCCACATCGCGAACGGCAGCCAGATGCGCTCCGTCTCCGCCTTGCTCATCCCGGACAGGTCCGCGGCCAGCAGGGCCAGCAGGGCCGCCGCCACGACGAGGGCGAGCCGCGTCTCGGCCGGGGGCGCCGTGCGGCGGCGGGCGGCCGGCGCGGCGGCCCGCCGAAGCCCGGCCGCGGTCGCCACGCCGGTGACCAGCACCGTGCAGGCCAGGTTGGCCCACACCCAGTAGCCGTAGGGGCGGGTGCCGCCGACGCCCTGGTAGTAGCGGGTGACCAGCAGCCGGTACCCCTCCCACCAGTCGAACCCGGCCGCCGTGAACACCGCCGGGACGACGGCCGCCCCGGCCAGGAACAGCAGCGGCGGACCCGGTCGCCCGCGGACCCGGTGCCGGCCCGCCACCAGCACCGCCGCGCCGATCAGCGCGAAGAGCGTCAGGCCGTAGGAGAGGTAGCAGGCCAGGCCGAACAGCAGGCCGCCGCCCGCCGCCCAGGCCACGGACCGTCCGGTGGCCGCGAGGGCCGTCAGGGCCATGGACCAGGCGGCGACCGCCGCGAAGTACCCGTCGGCCGAGGCCCCCACCCAGACCGCGGCCGGGGCCAGGACCAGGAACGGCGCCGCCCGCCGGGCCAGCCGCTCGTCGGCCAGCGCCCGCACCGCCACCAGCACCGCCACACCGGCGGACGCGCCGACCGTGACGCACCAGGCGCCGGCCCAGCCGCCACCGCGCAGGGCGGCCCGGTCGAGGAGGACGAAGGTGAGGGTGGCCGCCGGCGGGTGCCCGGCGATGTGGGCGGGCCAGGGGGCGGGGGAGCCGCTGACGATGTGGTGGGTGAAGTCGCGCAGCGCGGCCGGGATGTCGTGGAAGCGGCCGATGACCGTGAGGTACTCGTTGCGGGTCGTGAGCCGTCCGGCCACACCCCGCTGCCAGCCGTCGACCAGCGCCAGCGACCACGTCCAGGCCAGCGCCGTGCCCCAGGCCGTGAGCAGCAGCCCCCGCCACGGCAGCCGGGCGGCCACGGACGGCCCGTGGGCCACCACGGCCACCGCCACCAGGACGGCCGCCGGCGTGCCCGGGCCCAGGTGCGGGTCCCAGTCGGCGAACAGCGGCGGCCAGTGCACGAACAGGGTGCGGCGGGTGCCTTGGATGTGCCGGCCTACGAGCACGGCGACGAGGACGAGCAGGACGGCGGCGGCAGCGGCACCGAGATCGGCGCGCAGGCCGGCGTACCGGTCGCGGAGGGGAGCCTGGGTCACACCGGAACGCTAGGTCGGCGACCGGGCGCGGAGCGGGACCGGCGGCAGGACGTCAGCGTTTCGTCATGGGTGGCGAACCCGTTCCCGGTGCCCTTCCGGCCTACCGTCGGAGCATGCGAGACCACCCTCCGCGGCTTCCCTCCTCGCCCGGTTTCTGGCGCAGCCCGCTGCGCGGCCCCTGGTTCACCTCGGTGCTCGGTCTGGTGCTCCTCGTCGGCATCACCGTGCTGTTCGTGACCGGACTGGTGTCGTACGCGGCCTACAACCCGGGTCTGTCCCGGGTGAACGACCAGACGCCGGACAAGGGGATCCTCGGCTTCTACCTCTTCGCCTGGCCCACCGGCCCGGTCTGGCTCTACCGGTTCACACAGGGCGTCCACGTCACCCTCGGCATCACCCTGATCCCGGTCCTGCTGGCCAAGCTGTGGTCGGTGGTGCCGAGGCTGTTCGCCCTGCCCCCGCCCGCTCGGTCGCGCACGCGCTCGAACGGATCTCCCTGCTGCTGCTCGTCGGCGGGGGCCTGTTCGAGTTCACGACCGGTGTGCTCAACGTCCAGCTGGACTACGTCTTCCCGGGCTCCTTCTACCCGCTGCACTTCTACGGCGCCTGGGTGTTCTTCGCCGCGTTCGCGGCCCACGCCGTGCTGAAGGTGCCGACGGCCCTGCGCGCGCTGCGGCGGCGGCGGGAGGAGGGCGACCTGGTCACCCCGCGCCCCGACGCGCCCACCGTCTCCCGGCGCGGGGCGCTGGCGCTGGTCGGCGGCGGCTCGCTGCTGCTGTTCCTGACCACGGTCGGGCAGAGCCTGGGCGGCCCCTTCCGCCGTACGGCCCTGCTCGCGCCGCACGGCGTGGCGGACCCCGGCGGCGGCCCGAACGGGTTCCAGATCAACAAGACGGCCGCGTACGCCGGGATCACCCCGGCCGACACCCATCGGGACGGGTGGCGGCTCGTCGTCACCGGCCGCACCGGGGCCGTGCGCCTGAGCCGCGCCGAACTGCTCCGGCTGCCCCTGCACAGCGCGTCGCTGCCCATCGCCTGCGTGGAGGGCTGGTCGACCACCGACCAGTGGTGGCGCGGGGTGCGGCTGCGCGACCTCGCGGCGCTCGTCGGCTACGACGGCGACCCGCCGGACGTGTTCGTGGAGTCGCTCCAGCGGCACGGCGCCTTCCGCCGCGCGGCCCTGCGCGCCAACCAGGTCGCCGATCCCCGCTCACTGCTCGCCCTGTACGTCAACGGCGAGGAACTGTCCCCCGACCACGGCTACCCGGCGCGGATCATCGTGCCCGCCGCGCCCGGTGTGCTCAACACCAAGTGGGTGGCCCGGCTGACCTTCGGAGACCTGTGATGCGCCGCCGCCCGCCCCTCGGCAGTCCCTTCCAGATCCTGCTGCTCGCCTGCTCGTTCGCGCTCGCCGGCTATGCCGGGGTGCGGCTGCTCGCGGGTGACTGGCGGGCCGTCGCGCTGTGGCTGGTGGGGGCGGCCCTGCTGCACGACCTCGTGCTGCTGCCGCTGTACGCGCTGGCGGACCGGGCGGTCGTGCGCGGGCTCGGCGCCGTCGGGCGGCGGGAGTACACGCTGTACCTGCGGGTCCCGGCCGCCCTGTCCGGGCTGCTCCTGCTCGTGTGGTTCCCGCTGATCAGCGGGATGGCGGACCGGCGCTACCGGTTGGCCACCGGCCTGTCCCCGGACGGCTTCCTCGCCCGCTGGCTGCTGATCAGCGCCGCGCTGTTCGGCGGCTCCGCGCTGCTGCTGGCGGTGCGGGGCCGGGAGCGGCGCGGGGCGCGCAGGGCGGCGAAGCGGCGTCCGCCCGCCGTCCACTGACCCCCCGTCCGCCAGCCCGCCCGGCCCGCGCACCGCAGCAGGGCCGGGGTGCCGAGCCGGGCCCACGGGAAGGCACCGCCGGCCGCCACCGCCCCGGTGCCGGCGACGACCTGCACTTCGGAGCGTTCGTCGACGTCCGCCGCGGCCGTCTCGGCGATCAGCAGCCCGCCAGGACGCAGCAGCCGGGCCACCCGGTCCAGCAGGGCACGCGGATCGCCGCCGATGCCGATGTTGCCGTCCATGAGCAGCACCGTGCCCCAGCGGCCCTCGCCGGGCAGCGGCTCGAACACCGAGCGCCGCAGGGCCTGGCCGCCGAGCCCGACGGTGCGTTCGACGGCGGCCTCGCTGACATCGATCCCGAGGACGGTACGGCCCCGGGCGGCGAGTTCCGCCACCAGCCGCCCCGGCCCGCAGCCGACGTCGAGCACCGCGCCCTCGCAGCGGTCCAGCACCGCCTGGTCGACCGGGTCCGCCTGCGCGCACCACCGCTCGACCTCCAGCGGCAGCAGCCGGCCGTCGCCGTGGCGCAGGAACAGCGGGCCCCGGCCGGTGCGCAGCGCATCGGCGTAGGGCTCGGCGCCGGCCCAGGCGACGGCCGGCGGGGTGCTCATCGGGCCGTCCCGGCGGCGGTGTGCGCGGGGCTCATCGGGTGGTCCCGGGGCCGGTGGGCGCGGTGCACCGGGCCAGCCGGGCGGCGAACCGGCCGTGCGGGGCGAGCGCGGCGACCGCCGCCGCGTCGGCGGCGGTGTCCACGTCCCGCAGCCGGGGCAGGTCGCGCACCCGCAGCCCGGCGGCCACCAGCCGCCGCCGCTGCACGGCACCCGTCCACCGCGTCGACATGGGCACGCCCCGCAGCAGCCCCGGATCGGGCTCGGCCAGCCCCAGCGCCCAGAACCCGCCGTCCATCGCAGGGCCGAAGCACGCGTCGTACCCGGCGAAGGTCACGGTCAGCAGCTCCGGGGTGACCTGGGGGGTGTCCATGCCGATGAGCAGGGCGGGACCCTCGCACCGGGCGAACGCGTCGGCCAGCCGGGCGTCCAACGGGCCCGCGCACTGCGGTACGACGTCGAAACCGGGCGGCAGCCAGGGGCCGGGAGCCCCGTCCAGCACCAACACGCGCCGGTCGGCCGGGGTGGCCGCCACCGCGTGCAGGGTGTCGGCCAGCGCCGCCTCGGCGAGCGCCGCCGCCTCCGCGGGGCTGAACGGCGGGGTGAGCCGCGTCTTGGCCTTTCCCGGCAGCGGTTCCTTGGCGATGACGAGCAGCGTGGTCACCGTACGGCCCCCCGGTCGGCCGGGGGTTCGGCGAGGACGCGGCTCATGTCCCGCACCGCCTGCCAGGTGCCGCGCCAGGTGCCCGTCACCTTGGAGGAGCCGGCGCGCGGCAGGTACGGCACGTCGTGCTCGGTGATCCGCCAGCCCGCGTCGGCCGCCCGCACCACCATCTGGAGCGGATAGCCGCTGCGCCGGTCGCTCAGACCGAGCGCGAGCAGCGGCTCCCGGCGGGCCGCCCGCAGCGGGCCCACGTCGTGCAGCCGCAGTCCGGTACGGCGGCGCAGCAGCCCCGCGAGCGCGAGGTTGCCGGCCCGGGCGTGCGCGGGCCAGGCGCCCCGGCCCCGCGCCCGCCGCCGGCCGAGGACCAGGTCGGCCCGCCCGTCGAGGACGTCCCGCACGAAGGGCACGAGGAGCCCGGGATCGAGGGAGGCGTCGCAGTCGCAGAAGCAGACGACGTCGGCGGTGGCGGCGGTGAGCCCGGCGTGGCAGGCGGCACCGAAACCGCGCCGCGGCTCGTGGACGACGTGCGCGCCGAGCGCGCGGGCGAGGTCCGCCGAGCCGTCGGTGGAGCCGTTGTCCACGACGAGGGCGCGCCAGCCGGCCGGGATCCGGGCGAGCACCCAGGGCAGGGCCGCGGCCTCGTCCAGGCACGGCAGCACGACGTCCACGCTCGCCGGCGGGGAGGACGAAGAGGGCTGAGGGGGTGATGAGGTGGTCACGCCGTTCACCCTACGAACGGGAAGCGGACATATCGGGCGGGTGCTCCTTACGAAACGCGGACGTCGGGGCCGTCGGCGGGCCGGGGGAGCGACACCCGCGGCGGCCCGGTGCGAGGCTGGGACCATGCAGCAGCCGCACCCGCCCGGCACGGGCACGACCACCGACCGGACCGCCCCGGCCGACCGGCCCCCCGCCGTCGGCTCCGCGACAGACCCGGCGTCCGCCGCCGGTGCCGCGCGGGTCCTGGTCGTCGACGACGACGCCACCGTGGCCGAGGTCGTCGCCGGCTACCTCGGCCGCGCCGGGTACGTCGTGGACCGGGCCGACGACGGCCCCACCGCGCTCGTCCGCGCCGCCGCGCACTGGCCGGACCTGGTGGTCCTCGACCTGATGCTGCCCGGCATGGACGGCCTGGAGGTCTGCCGCAGGCTGCGCGCGCGGGCCGCCGTACCGGTCGTCATGCTCACCGCCCGCGGCGACGAGGACGACCGCATCCTGGGTCTGGAGGTCGGTGCCGACGACTACGTGACCAAGCCGTTCAGCCCCCGCGAACTGGTGCTGCGGGTGCAGTCGGTGCTCCGCCGCGCCCGCCCCGCCGTGACCGCCGGCCCGCTGGCCGCCGCCGGTCTCACCGTCGACCCCGGCGCCCGCCGCGCCACCAAGAACGGCACCGGACTCGCCCTCACTCTGCGGGAGTTCGACCTGCTCGCCTTCTTCCTGCGGCACCCGGGGCGGGCGTACAGCAGGGAGGACCTGATGCGCGAGGTGTGGGGCTGGGACTTCGGCGACCTCTCCACCGTGACGGTCCACATCCGCCGGCTGCGCGGCAAGATCGAGGACGACCCGGCCCGGCCGCGCCTGATCCAGACCGTGTGGGGCGTCGGCTACCGCTTCGACCCGAGCGGCCCGGGCGAGGAGGACTGACATGCGCGCCACCCTGCTCATCGCCCTGTACGCCTTCGCCGGGGCCGCCGTCACGGGCCTCGCGGGAGCCGCCGCGCTCCGGCTGCTGCGGCGCCGCACGCTCACCGCGTCCCTCGCCGTCGTCGCCGCGGTCGGCGTCGGCGGCGTGCTCACCGGCACCCTCGCGGTCGCCTGGGCGATGTTCCTCTCCCCGCACGACCTGACCGTGGTGACGACGGTCGTCGCGATGGCGGCCGTCGTCTCCCTGGCGACCGCCCTGCTGCTGGGCCGCTGGATCGTCGCCCGCAGCCACGAACTCGTCCTGGCGGCGCGCTCGTTCGGCGAAGCCGGCGACTTCGCCGCACCCGCGGCCCCGACCACCGCCGAACTGGCCGAACTCAGCCGCGAGTTGGCGGCCACCAGCGCGCGGCTCGCCGAATCCCGGGAACGGGAACGCCTGCTGGAGACCTCGCGCCGGGAACTGGTCGCGTGGATCTCCCACGACCTGCGCACCCCGCTCGCCGGACTGCGCGCCATGTCGGAGGCGCTGGAGGACGGCGTCGCCGACGACACCGACCGCTACCTGAAACAGATCCGCACCGAGGTCGAACGCCTCAACGACATGGTCGGCGACCTCTTCGAGCTCTCCCGCATCCACGCCGGCACGCTCCCGCTGACCCCGTCCCGCATCTCGCTGTACGACCTCGTCGGCGACGCCCTCGCCGGAGCGGGCCCGCTCGCCCGCGCCCACGGCGTCCGGTTGGTCGGCGACCGGGTCGAGCCGGTACCGGTGGAGGTCGACGCCAAGGAGATGAGCCGCGTCCTGGGCAACCTGCTGGTCAACGCCATCCACCGGACGCCCGCCGACGGCACGGTCGCCGTCGCCGCCGCGCGCTCGTCCGACGGCGTGGTGGTCTCCGTGACGGACGGCTGCGGCGGCATCCCCGAGGAGGACCTGCCCCGCGTCTTCGACACCGGCTGGCGCGGCAGCCACGCCCGCACCCCGCCGGCCGGCGCGGGCCTCGGCCTGGCCATCGTGCGCGGCATCGTCGAGGCCCACCGGGGCCGGACCACCGTGCACAACATCCCCGGCGGCTGCCGCTTCGAGGTCACCCTGCCCGCGGCCCGCTGACTCATCCTGAGACCGCGAACTCCCGCATGCCCTCCGCGAAACCGACCTCCGGCTTCCAGCCCAGGTCGCTGCGCAGCCGGGAGGAGTCGGCCGTGATGTGCCGTACGTCGCCCAGCCGGTACTCCCCGGTGACCACCGGCGCGGGCCCGCCGCAGGCGTCGGCCAGCGCGCGGGCCATCTCCCCGACGGTGTGCGGCTCGCCGCTGCCGGTGTTGTACGCGGTGAGCACACCCGGAGCGCAACGGGCCTCCAGCGCCACGACGTTGGCGGCGGCCACGTCCCGCACGTGCACGAAGTCCCGGCGCTGCCGCCCGTCCTCGAACACGCGGGGCGCCTCACCCCGGGCGAGCGCGGACCGGAAGAAGGAGGCGACACCGGCGTAGGGGGTGTCGCGGGGCATCCGGGGCCCGTACACGTTGTGGTAGCGCAGCGACACCGCGGAGCCGCCCGTCGACCGGGCCCAGGCGGCGGCCAGGTGCTCCTGCGCCAGCTTGGTCGTGGCGTACACGTTGCGCGGATCGGCCGGCGCGTCCTCCCCGACCAGTCCCGGAGCGAGCTGGGCACCGCACACCGGGCACCTCGGCTCGAACCGCCCCGCGTCCAGGTCGGCGACCGTCCGCGGCCCCGGCCGTACCACCCGGTCGCGCGGACACACGTACCGTCCCTCGCCGTACACCACCATCGAACCGGCCAGTACGAGGTGCCGTACCCGCGCCTCGGCCATGGCGGCGAGCACGACGGCGGTGCCCAGGTCGTTGCGGGAGACGTACTCCACCGCGTCCCCGAAACCCGTCCCGAGGCCGACCATCGCGGCCTGGTGGCACACCGCGTCCACGCCGGCCACGGCCCGGGCGACCGCCACCGGATCGCGGACGTCCGCACCCGGATCCGCCCGCACGTCGAAGACGACCGCCTCGTGCCCGCGCGCCGTCAGCGCCTGAACGACATGGGACCCGATGAACCCGGCACCGCCGGTGACCAGTACACGCATACGCCCACGCTAGGGCCGTAAGGGCGTGCCTCCAGGGGGCCGCGCCCGCACGTCACCACTCCGTAAGCCCCGCACGGGCAAGGAGGTCACCAGGTGACCGGCAGGCTCAGCGGGAAGCGGCGGATGGTGCCGGTGTCCCACCGGACGGCGTCGGGGGAGACGTCGAGGCGCAGCCCGGGGAAGCGGGCCAGCAGGCCGCTGACCGCGCTGTCCAGCTCCGCCCGGGCCAGCGGCGCGGCGAGGCAGTGGTGGCCGCCCCAGCCGAACGTCATGTGCGGGTGCACCGGCCGTTCGAGGTCGAGCCGGTGCGGGTCCGGGAAGACGGCGGGGTCGCGGTTGGCCGCCAGGTAGGACACGTGCACGTAGTCACCGGCGCTGATGGCGGTCCCCTCGATCTCCGCGTCCCGCAGCGCGATCCGCGGGATGCCCACGCCCTTGCGGAAGGGGATGAACCGCAGCAGCTCCTCCAGCGCGCCCGGGAACCGCTCGGGCTCGCGCGCCAGCGCGGCCATCTCCTCGGGCCGGGTCAGCAGCAGATAGGCGATGTTGCTGATCTGGCAGGTGGCGGTGTCGTTGCCGCTCAGGATCAGCGTCACGGCCAGCACCGCCAGCTCGTCGTCGCTCAGCGGCTCCTCGCCGTCGGGCACCTCGGCCGTGGCCATCGCGCTCAGCAGGTCCTCACCCGGCGCGCTCCGCCGGGCCGGGATCAGCGCGGCGAAGTACGCGCGCAGGTGGGCCTTGGCGTCGGCCGCGTCCTGCCGGGCGTCCGGGGAGGTGGCCAGCAGCCGCATCGTCCAGTCCCGCAACCGGTCGCGGTCGGCCTCGGGGACGGCGAGCAGCTCGCAGATCGTCAGGTGGGGCAGCGGCACCGACAGGTGCGTCACCAGATCCGCGGGCGGCCCGGCCTCGGCCATCGCCGTGAGCAGCCCGGCCACCACCCTGTCCACGGCCGGCCGCATCGCCGCCACCCGCTCGCGCGTGAACGCCTGGGCGGTCACATGGCGCAACCGGGTGACGTGCGGCGGGTCCGTCACGTTGATCGATTCCGGTGACACGATCGGCTCGGGCGTCATCCGCGGGTAGTCCCGCCCGACGATCGCCGCCCGGCTGAACCGGGGGTCGCACGTCACCTGGCGCACACCGGCGAAGCTGGTCACCAGCCACGCCTCCGCCTCGCCGTAGGGCAACCGGATCCGGCTGACCGGGCCGCCCCGCGCCAGCGCGGCCAGCTCCGGGTCGAAATCCAGCGCGTCGGCGAAGTCGAAGGGGCAACGCGGGACCGACTGGTCCCGCACCTGGTCCTCGAACTGGTCCTGGAACGACATACGGCCTCCCGGACAACGATGTCGGGCGCCCTGGAAGAGGCCACCCCGACCACTATGCGGGAGGCCGGCGGGCCTCGCAGCACGGACGCCCTTCAGCCGGCCGCGAGCATGGTGAGCATCGCCAAGGCCATCGCGGTGCGGCAGGCGCGCGTCACGAAGAGGCCGGGCGGCGCGGGGGAGCCGGCCGGTGGGGGCCCGGCCACGGTGGCCCCGGCGTACAGGACGTAGCCGGCGAAGTAGGCGAGCAGGGCGCCGGTCACGTCCGCCCGACGCCGTGCGCCATGCCCGTGCCGTGCCCCCCGGCGGGCATCGCCAGCGCCATGTGGACCATCGCGAGCGCCCCGACGGCATGGTGCACGCGCTGGTGCCACGCGCTCGCGGCCACCAGCGCGCCCAGGCCCGCCGCGGCGAACGCCGCCCCGAAGCGGCCCCGCGGACCGTCGGTCGGGCCTGCCCGCGCGGCTCCTGCGCGCGGCGCGGAACTCAGTGGGCGTGCCCGCGCAGCTCCTCGGAGTACGCCTTCGCGGCCTGCGGGCCCTCGTTCAGCGACTCCACCAGGCGGCTGAAGCCGGGGCACTCGGTGAAGTCGTGTGCCCGGCAGCTCATCGCGTGCTCGAGCAGGGTGCGGGACGCCTCGATCTCCTGGATGCGCCGCTGCAACTCCTCGTAGTGGGCGCGCAGCAGGGTCTGCCGGGCGTCGGCGTCCCTCGCGTCGAGGACGTCCCGCAGCTGCTCCAGGCTGAAGCCCGCGGCCTTGCCCCGCACGATCATCGCCACGCGGGCGATGTGGCGCTCGGTGTAGCGGCGCCTGCCGTTCACCCGCTCGGCGGGGGACAGCAGCCCGCTGGACTCCCAGTGCCGGAGCACATGGGGGCGCAGGCCGAACCGTTCGGCGAGTTCGCCGATCGTCATCGTCGGTTCCGCGTCGCTTGACTTCATGTTGACGGGCACGGGGTTCCCGACGGTCCCAGCGGCGCCCCCGGCGGGGCTTCGTCCGGGTGTGCGGCCGGCAGGGCCGCGGTCACCGGTGCGGTGTGCTCGGGGAGGGCTCGGGGGTGGACGGGCGGGGCGGGCTCGGGGTCGGGGTCGGGGTCGGGGTGCCGGCCGAGGGGTGGGGGGAGCGGGCCGGTTCGGCCGGGTGGGAGGGGCCGCCGCGTGACGTGAGGAACAGCAGCGCGGCCACGGCGGCCAGGGCCAGCACGCCCGCCGCCGCCCGGCGCACCCATCGGGCCCGCACCGCGACGGCCGGCGGACGCAGGGGCCGTAGGACGGCCGGGCCGATCGCGTTCGCCCGCGCCGCCAGGGCGGCCCGCAGCCGCTCCTCGACCGGCGTCGCCGTGGTCCCCGTACCGGACTCGTTCATCGCAACCCCTCCAGACGCCGGCCCAGGGCGTCGAGCGCCCTGCTGGCCGTGGACTTGACGGCCCCGCGCGACAGACCGAGCGTCGCCGCGATCTCGGCCTCGGTCAGATGCGACCAGTAGCGCAGCACCAGCACCTCACGCTGACGCCGGGTCAGCGTGCGCAGCGCCGCCAGCACCTCCCGGTGGTCCTCGTGCAGCAGTACGTCCTCCTCCGGGGCGGGCGCGTGCCCCTCGGGCTCGGGGGTGTGCGCGCGTACGGTCCGGCGCCGGCGCAGCACCGAACGGGCCGCGTTGACGACACTGGTCCGCAGATACGCCTCGGGATCGTCCAGCGCCGCGAGCCGGTGGCCGTGGCGCCGGAACAGCGCGGTGAACGCGTCCTGTACGACGTCCTCCGCCGTCGGCAGGTCGTCCACGAGCAGCACCGCCAGGCGTACGAGGGACAGCCGGCGGTGGTGGTACAGCTCCTCGATGTCCGGCGGGGGCCCGGCAACGGCGGCGGACCCGGTGCCGGACGCTGCCGTGGGGGCCGTGTCCGTGCGGACCCGGGCGAGGACCCGGGCCGGCAGGGCCCGTGCCAGACGTCGCCAGGGGGCGGGGCGCTTTGGGGGACCGGTCCGCTCCCAGGGCAGGGCCGTCGCCGGTGGTGTCGCTGTCGTCATGACTCTCCCGGGCCGGGTGCGGGGAGCCGCCGCGCGACGGCTCCCCTGACACCCGGCCCTGCCTCAGTGCTGCTGCGGAACCGGCGCCGGCGTGGCGGGACGGTGGGGATGCGGTACGGGCGCCGGGTGCCGGGGTGAGGAGGGGGACGGCACCGGGCGCGGGGTGGCCGGCACGGGGGAGGGGGTGGCGGTGCGGGGTGGGGACGGAACGGGGGAGGGGGTGGCCGCGGTGGGTGCGGGCGCGGGGCTCGTGGGGCGCACGGGCGAGGGCACCGGGGACGGAGTGGAGGTGCGGGGTGGGGACGGTACCGGGGAGGGTGACGCGTGGGCGTGCGCCGGTGCGGGGGCGGGCCGCTCCGCCGGGTGGCTGTCGCCCTGGGCCGCCTGGGCGGTCAGCGTGCCGGCGACGGCCAGGGCCGCGCCCACGGCGGAGACCCCCAGGGCGGCACGCAGTCGACGGACGCGGTACGGACGCGGGGTTCGGTGTGCGGACATGGGTTCCTTCGGTGGTTCGGATCGGACATCTGGACGAAGTGGAGGCCTCCACCCCGACAGACGCCCGACCCCGGGCGAGGTTGCAGGCGACGACGAACGAATTTCCCGCGTCCCGCGTCCCCGCGGTTCGGTCATCGGGCCGGGGCGGAGGCGGCTCGACGCGACATCGTTGTCCCGCGTGCGCGGGATGGCGGAGCCGGGTCGCCAGGCTGACGATGGTCGTGTGGGATACGGCCGCCGCCGCAGCGCCGGTGCCGTCCGAGGCCGCCGGGGGACGGAGGCCGGCCCCGGCCGCGGTCAGCGGCCGGAAGGGAGGAAACCGTCATGCTGGAAGTGAAGACGGTCGAGAAGCCGGACGAACGGCGCGACTTCCCCCGCGGCCACCTCGAAGCCCTCCACCTGACCGGGCTCGACTTCGCGGTGGGCACGTTCGAACCGGGGTGGCGCTGGTCGGAGTCCGTGGCGCCGATCGCGGGCACCGAGAGCTGCATGGTCCACCACAACGGATACGTGGTGCAGGGGCGGCTGCATCTCCGCATGGACGACGGCGGCGAGGGCGAGGTCGGCCCGGGCGACGTCTTCGTCTGCCCGCCCGGCCACGACGCCTGGGTGGTCGGTGACGAGCAGGTCGTCGTCCTGGACTTCGCCGGGACGATGGCGAACGAGTACGCGAAGGGCTAGCCGCACATCGACCGCGGTATCCGTCCGCGGGTGGTGAGTCACCGGGCCGTACCGGACCGCGTCCGGTACGGCCCGGCGGCCTGTCCCAGGGCCCCCGTCAGCCTGGCGCGTCGAACGCCCCCGCCCCTTCCTCCGCGAAGCCGACGGCGTCCGGGTGGCCGAACAGGCCCGGGAGGCCGCCGGTGTGCAGGAGGACCGTCCTCTCGCCGGGGCGGACGGTGCCGTCGGCGATCGCGGCACGCAGGCCGGCCAGGGCCCGGCCGGTGTAGACGGGGTCCAGGACCAGGCCCTCGGTGCGGGCGGCCAGCCGGAGCGCCTCGCGTACCGGGCCGGTCAGGGTCGCATACCCGGCGCCCACCTGGTCCCGGCGGATCCGCAGCCCCCGCGGTGCGACCTCCTCCGTCGTGAGCGGCGCGGCGAACTCGGCCACCGCCGCGGCCGGGTCGGCCAGCGCGCCCACGTCGACGCCCAGCACCGCCCCGCAGCCCAGGGCCGCGACCAGGCCGGCCATCGTGCCGCCCGAGCCGAGCGCCACCACCGCCGTACGCAGGTCCGGCAGTTGCTCGCGCAGTTCCGCCCCGCAGCGCAGATAGCCGCGGGCGCCCAGGACGCCGGAACCGCCGAACGGGATCAGCGCCGGACGGGCACCGCCCGCCCGCAGCCGCGCGCAGACCTCGGCCGCCGCCGCGTCCAGCCCGGCCCGGTCCACCTGGCCGGCCCAGGCGAGCCGGGCCCCGAAGAGACCGTCGAGAGCCAGGTTCCCGGAACGGGAGACGCCCGGGGAGCCGCGCAGCACGAGGACGACCGACAGACCGAGCCGGGCGCCCGCGGCGGCGGTCAGCCGGGCGTGGTTGCTCTGCGGGGCACCGGTGGTCACCAGCGTGTCCGCGCCCTCCGCGAGGGCCGCGCCCAGGGTCCACTCCAGCTTGCGGATCTTGTTCCCGCCGCCGCCGAGACCGGTCAGGTCGTCCCGTTTCACCCACAGGTCGTCCGGCCCGAGCCCCAGCGCCGCGGCCAGCCGGGGCGCCGCTTCCAGCGGGGTGGGGTAGGTGCCCAGCGGTACGGGCGGGTGAGTCATGGCGACGCGTCCTCGGGTCGTATCCGGCGATGACCCCAGTGGATCACGGCCCCCGCCGGCCGGGAGGCCCACCCCCCGGACGGTGCAGTCCAACGCGCCGACGCGCCGCGCCGCCCCGTCCAATGGAGCCGTGACCGCGCCCCCGGACGACTGCCTCGCCCGTAACGAGTGGATCTGTGGCGCCTATCTGAGCAGCCGCCGGCAGATCCTCCTCGACGCGGTCGTCCAGCACCTCCAGCTGACGTTCCTGTCGGTCCTGATCGGCCTGGTCGTCGCTCTGCCGCTCGCGGTGCTGGCCCGCCGCTGGGGCTGGGCGGCCGGTCCGGTCCTCGCGGTCACGACGATCCTCTACACCATCCCGTCGCTGGCCATGTTCTCCCTGCTGCTGCCCCTCTACGGCCTCTCGGCCACCCTGGTCGTCGCCGGGCTGGTGCTGTACTCGCTCACCCTGCTCGTCCGGAACATCCTCGCCGGGCTGCGCGCGGTCCCGGAGGAGACCCGGCAGGCCGCGCTCGGCCTCGGCTACGGCCCCGTACGCCTGCTCCTCACCGTAGAGCTGCCCCTCGCCGTGCCCGCCGCGATGGCCGGCCTGCGCATCGCCACCGTCTCGGCGGTCTCCCTGGTCACCGTCGGCGCGATCGTCGGCTTCGGCGGCCTCGGCAACCTCATCTACGCGGGCATGAACACCTACTTCAAGGCCCAGGTGCTCACCGCGTCCGTGCTGTGCGTGGTCATCGCCGTCGCCGCCGACCTGCTCCTGCTGGCCGTGCAGCGGCTGATCACCCCCTGGACGCGGGCGGCCCGCGGATGAACGCCCTCGCCGCCGCCTGGGACTGGCTCACCGACCCCGCGCACTGGCCGGGCGACGACGGCATCCGGCACCGGCTGCTCCAGCACCTCCTGCTCACCGTCGTCTGCCTGCTGCTCAGCTGTCTGATCGCGCTGCCCGTCGCCCTCGTCCTCGGCCACCTCGGCAAGGGCGGCGCGCTCGCCGTGAACATCTCCAACGTCGGCCGGGCCGTGCCCACCTTCGCCGTCCTGGTGCTGCTGCTCCTCACCCCCGTCGGCAGGTGGGGCGAGGGCCCGACGGTGGTCGCGCTGGTGCTGTTCGCCGTACCGCCGCTGCTCACCAACGCCTACGTCGGCATGCGCGAGGTCGACCGGAGCGTGGTGCAGGCCGCCCGGGGCATGGGGATGACCGGGCGGCAGGTACTGTTTCACGTGGAACTGCCCCTTTCGCTCCCCCTGGTGCTGAACGGGGTACGGATCGCCGCCGTCCAGCTCGTCGCCACCGCCACCATCGCCGCGCTCGCGGGCGGCGGCGGCCTCGGCCGGATCATCACCGCGGGGTTCAACCTCGCCAGCACCCCGCAGGTGGTCGCGGGCGCGCTGCTCGTCGCCGTGTTCGCCCTCCTGGTCGAGGGGGTCTTCGAGGCCGTCGAGCGGCTGGCACCGTTCTGGCTCAGGGGCGGCCGATGAGGGGGCGTACGGCCGTCGCCGCGCTCATGCTCCTCGCGCTCCTCGTGCTGAGCGGCTGCGCCACCGGCCCGGCCCTGGAGCACCGCGGCCAGGTCACCGCACCGCCCGGCGACAGCCACCACCTGACCGTCGGCTCGGCCGGCTTCACCGAGAGCGACCTGCTCGCCCAGCTCTACGCCCAGCTGCTGAACCACGCCGGATACCAGACGTCCCTCCTCACCGTCGCCAACCGGGAACTGTACGAACCGGCCCTGGAATCCGGCCAGATCGACGTCGTGCCCGAGTACGCGGCCACCTTCGCCGACTGGCTGAACGCCAAGACGCACGGCGCCGGCGCGCGGCCCGTCGGCTCACCCGACCTCGGCGCCACCATGAAGGCCCTGCGCGCCCTCGCCGCACCCCGAGGCCTCACCGTCCTCCCGCCGGGCCGGGCCGTCGACCAGAACGCCTTCGCGGTGACCGCCGCCTACGCACGCCGGCACCACCTCGCCACCCTCAGCGACCTCGGCGCCTCCGGACTGAAGGTACGGCTCGCCGCGGGCGACGAGTGCGTACAGCGGCCGTACTGCGAGCCGGGCCTGCGGAAGGTCTACGGCATCGACATCACCGGCATCGATCCCAAGGGCGTGGGCACCACCCAGGCCAAGCGGGCCGTGCAGACCGGCCGGGACCAGATGGTGCTGACCACCACCACCGACGCCACCCTCGGCTCCTTCGGCCTGGTCCTGCTCGACGACGACAAGCACCTGCAGAACGCCGACTACGTCGTCCCGGTCGTCAACCGCTCCCGCGCGGGCGGCGGGCGCGTGGCGCAGGCGCTCGGCCGGCTCAACACCGTCCTGACCACGAGCGACCTGGCCGACATGAACCGGCAGGTCGACAGCTGGCGCCGGCTGCCCGCCGACGTGGCCCACCGCTACCTCCAGGACAAGGGCCTGCTCAAGTAGGCCGCTGCGCGCCTCACGCCACGAGCCGCGCGCCTCACGCCTCCGACACCGAGTCGAACGGCACCTGCCCGCGCGCCACACCGCGGGCGTCCGCGTCCACCGAGCGGCGCAGCGCCTCGTGCAGCTTCGCCGGGGTCAGCACACCGAGGAACCGGGCCCCCTCCAGCACGGCGACCCACCCGGCGTCGTACTGGAGCATCACCCCGAACGCCTGCTTCAGCGGGGCGCCGACCGGGACCCAGGCGGTCATCCGGTGGGTCAGTTCCCCGACCGTGCCGCCCGCCACCAGTTCCTCGACGCCGACCCAGCCGTGCAGATCACCGCCCTGGTCCAGGACCACCGCCCACCGGGCGCCCTGGGCCCGCAGCCGTTCCTGCGCACGCCCGGCGGGCTCGTCCAGGCGGGCCACCGGCGGCTGCTCCAGATCGTCCGGCTCGATCGTGGTGACCGACAACCGCTTCAGCCCCCGGTCGGCGCCCACGAACCCGGCGACGTACGGCGTGGCGGGCGACCCGAGCACCGCGCCCGGCGTGTCGAACTGCTCGATACGGCCCTGCCCGTACACGGCGATACGGTCGCCGAGCCGGACGGCCTCCTCGATGTCGTGCGTGACCAGCAGCACCGTCTTGCGCACCGCGGCCTGCATGCGCAGGAACTCGTCCTGCAACTGCTCGCGCACCACCGGGTCGACCGCGCCGAACGGCTCGTCCATCAGCAGCACCGGCGGATCCGCGGCCAGCGCCCGCGCCACGCCGACCCGCTGCCGCTGCCCGCCGGACAGCTGCTCCGGGTAGCGCGGCCCGTACGTCTTCGGATCGAGGCCCACCAGGTCCAGCAGCTCGGTCGCCCGCGCCCGCGCCTTCGCCCGCTTCCAGCCGAGCAGCGCGGGCACGGTCGCCGTGTTGTCCAGGACGGTGCGGTGCGGGAAGAGGCCCACCTGCTGGATGACGTACCCGATCCGGCGGCGCAGCCGCACCGGGTCGACGGTCGCGATGTCCTCGCCGCCGACGAGGATCCGGCCCGAGGTCGGCTCGATGAGCCGGTTCACCATCATCATCGTGGTCGTCTTGCCGCACCCGGACGGTCCCACGAGGGTGACCAGTTCCCCCTCGGACACCTCGAAGGAGAGGTCGTCCACGGCGGTCGTACCGTCCGGGTACCGCTTGGTGACCTGCTCGAACCGGATCATCCCCCCACGCTACGGCAGCGGGCCCCCGCCCTCATCCCCTCGTGCCCCGACCGGCGGACACGCGGCGGCGTGCCGTCGGCGGCCGCGACCCGGGCCAGTGTGGACCCTCCCACCACGACGGCCCTCGTCCAGGCGGGGGCGTCAGCCGAGCAGGATCACCTCCAGGGTGCGCGGGCCGTGGACGCCCTCCACCCGGTCCAGTTCGATGTCGCTGGTGGCCGACGGGCCCGAGATCCAGGTCGAGGGGCGGGTCGGATCGAGGCGTCCGAGGGCCTGCGGGACGGAGGAGACGACCTGGTCCGGGACGCGGACGACGCAGATGTGGTGGTCCGGTACGAGCGAGATACGGCGCCGGCCCTGGTCCGGGGAGCCGTCGAGGACGAGGGTGCCGGTCTCGGCGATCGCCACGGCGCACGCGGTGACCACGCTGTCGACCCGGTCCAGCGCGGACGGTGTGGTCTCCGCCCGGTCGGGGACCCGGGTGACGTCCGCCGCGGCCAGCCAGTCCTCGTCGAGACCGGGCGGCACCACCACCGAGCCCGCTTTCCGCTCCGCCAGCAACCGGCCGATCAGCGAAGGAAGTCCGGCAGTGCTGCTGCGGTGCACGATCGCCCGGTAGTCCGCCAGGTTCTCCGCCAGCAGCTCCACCGTCTGCTCGACGGACCGCTCCCCGTGCTCGCGCAGATAGTCCCGGGGCACCGCCTCGTCGTACGGCCGCTCCTGCGTGAGGTCCACGTCCGCGAGGGCGCGCCGTACCCGGCCCAGGATCCGTTCCCTGCTGCTCACTTGTCGCCGTCCTTCCCGCCGCGCGTGCGCTGCCACCAGTCCCGGAACGGCTCCGGCGGCAGGGTGGGCAGATCCCGGGTGTCGCTCCAGGCCCGGCCGGGGCCCGGGAGGGTACGGGGGTGCAGCCGGCGGGTCCGGGAGGCCAGCCGCTGGCCGGTGCGCAGGGCGCCCGGGTGGCTGAACGCCCAGCGCGCCGCCCGCATCGCCGCCCGCTCGGCCGCGTGCCCCTTCGCCGGCCGCAGCACCACCTTGTTGCCCTGCCGTACCGCCGTACCGCCCTGCACGACCCGCTCGCGCAGATGCACCAGCACTTCGGGGATGTCGATGGCGACCGGGCACACCTCGTAGCAGGCCCCGCACAGGCTGGACGCGTACGGCAGCGAGGCGTCGATCTCGCTCGCGGTGCCCCGGAGCTGGGGGCTGAGGATGGCGCCGATGGGGCCCGGGTAGACCGAGCCGTAGGCGTGCCCGCCGGCCCGCTCGTACACCGGGCACACGTTCAGGCAGGCGGAGCACCGGATGCAGCGCAGCGCCTGGCGGCCGACCTGGTCGGCGAGGGTGTCGGTGCGGCCGTTGTCGAGCAGGACCAGGTGGAAGGCGCTCGGGCCGTCACCGTCCGTCGTCCCCGTCCACATGCTCGTGTACGGGTTCATGCGCTCGGCGGTGGACGAGCGGGGCAGGGTCTGCAGGAAGACCTCCAGGTCGCGCCAGGTGGGCACCACCTTCTCGATGCCGACGACCGAGATGAGCGTCTCCGGCAGGGTCAGGCACATCCGGCCGTTGCCCTCGGACTCCACCACGACCAGCGTGCCGGTCTCGGCGACCATGAAGTTGGCGCCGGACACGCCGACCTTCGCCCGCAGGAACTTCTCCCGCAGGTGCAGCCGGGCCGCCTCGGCGAGTTCGGCGGGGGTGTCCGTCAGACCCTCCGGCGCCGGGCGGCCCCACTCGCCCATCTCGGAGCGGAAGATGTCGCGGATCTCGCCCCGGTTGCGGTGGATGGCCGGGACCAGGATGTGCGAGGGGCGGTCCTTGCCCAACTGCACGATCAGCTCGGCGAGATCGGTCTCGTAGGCACGGATGCCCTCTTCGAGGAGGGCCTCGTTGAGCCCGATCTCCTGCGTGGCCATCGACTTGACCTTGACGACCTCCGACTCGCCCGTCTCCTTCACCAGGCGGGCCACGATCCGGTTGGCCTCGTCGGCGTCAGCGGCCCAGTGGACCGTACCGCCCGCCGCCGTGACCGACTCCTCCAACTGCTCCAGGTACCGGTCGAGATGGCGCAGCGTGTGGTCCTTGATCCGCTTGCCCGCCTCGCGCAGCTCCGCCCAGTCGGACAACTCGCCCACCGCACCGGCCCGTTTGGCCCGGATGGTGTGGGTGGCGTGCCGCAGATTGCCGCGCAGGGTCGCATTGTGGACGGCTTCGTGCGCGGCCTTCGGGAAGGCCGGCATACCGACGAACGTTCCGGTCACAGCGCCGGTTCCTCCTCCGTGCTCGCCAGGATCTCCGCGATGTGCACCGGCCGCAGGGCCGTCCGCAGCCGGCTCATCGTGCCACCGAGGTGCATCAGACAGGAGTTGTCGGCCGCGCACAGCACCTCCGCGCCCGTCGACTCGGCGTTGCGTACCTTGTCCGCGCCCATCGCCGCCGACACATCGGCGTTCTTCAGCGCGAACGTGCCACCGAACCCGCAGCACTCCTCGGCGCCCGGCAGCTCGACCAGCTCCAGCCCCCTGACGGCCTGGAGCAGCAGCCGCGGCCGGTCGCCCAGCCCGAGCCCGCGCAGCCCGTGGCAGGTGGGGTGGTAGGTGACCTTGTGCGGGTAGTAGGCCCCGACGTCGGTCACGCCGAGCACGTCCACGAGGAACTCGGTCAGCTCGTACGTCTTCGGCACCACCGGAGCCAGCGTCCGCGCCAGCGTGTCGCCGCGCCCCTCGGCCCGGGCCCGCTCGCCCATGCGCGGATACAGCTCCCGGACCATCGCCCCGCACGATCCGGACGGCGTGACGATCGCGTCGTAGTCACGGAAGACATCGGAGAAATGCCGGGCCAGCGGCTCGGCCTCATGGCGGTACCCGGTGTTGTAGTGCGCCTGCCCGCAGCAGCTCTGGCCGCTCGGGAAGTCCACGTCCACACCCAGCCTCGTCAGCAAGTTCACCACGGCACGCCCGGTATCCGGATACAGCGTGTCGTTGACACAGGTCAGGAACAGGGCGACACGCATCGCGGCTCCTCGGTGTCGGTCATCGGATGAGTGCAGCCTAGTCGGAGGAGTGCGCCCGCGGGAGGGTCCGGATCACCGGAGGGCGAGCCGGGCCTCGGCCGCCCGCCACCGGCCGCTGTCGCCACGGGGCGTGTACCGGGTGAGCGGCTGGGTCCGGCCGAGCAGCCGGCGCAGGTCGGCGAGGTCGCCGGCGAGTCCGTGCGCGCGGGCCTGCACGAGGACGTTGCCGAGGGCGGCGGCCTCGGTCGCGCCGGCCACCACCGGCAGCCCGCAGGCGTCGGCCGTCAGCTGGCACAGCAGCGCGTTGCGGGTGCCGCCGCCGACCAGGTACACCACGTCCACCGGACGGTCGGCCAGCCGCTGCGCGTCCGCCACGGCCCGCCGGTGGGCGAGGGCGAGGGAGTCCAGGATGCACCGGGTGGTCTCGGCCCGCGTCTCTGGGACCGGCTGCGCCGACTCCCGGCAGGCCCGCGCGATCCGCTCCGGCATCCGCCCCGGAGCCAGGAACGTCCTGTCCCCGGCGTCCACCACCGAACGCAGCGGCGGCACGTCGGCCGCCTCCCGGAGCAGTACCCCCAGATCCGGCTCCCCCCAGGCCCGTACGCACTCCTGGAGCAGCCACAGCCCCATGATGTTGCGGAGATAGCGGACGGTGCCGTCGAGCCCCAGCTCGTTGGTGAAGTTCGCCGCCCGGCTCTCCTCGGTGAGCACCGGGGCGTGCAGTTCGAGGCCGGCCAGCGACCAGGTGCCGGTGCAGAGGTAGGCGAAGCGCTCATCGGCCGCCGCCGGGACGGCGGCCACCGCGGAGGCGGTGTCGTGCGAGCCGACCGTGGTCACCGGCACCGGGCCGGTCAGGCCCGTCTCCGCCAGCACCTCCGGCCGCAGCGTCCCGGCCGGATCGCCCGGCTGCCGCAGCGGCGCGAACAGACCGAGGTCGATGCCGAGCCGGTCGGCGACGTCCCGCGCCCAGTCGCGGGTCCGGGGGTCGATCAGCTGGGTGGTGGAGGCGTTGGTCAGCTCGGTGCCCTGCTCGCCGGTGAGCCAGTACGTCAGCAGGTCCGGGATGAGCAACAACCGCTGCGCATGGCTCAGTTGGGACGTCGAGCGGGCGGCCGTGAGCTGGTAGAGGGTGTTGAACGGCGCGTACTGCAGGCCGGTGGCCGCGTACAGCTCGGCCGCCGGCACGGTCGCCCACACCTTCTCCGCGACCCCCTCGGTACGGCCGTCCCGGTAGTGCACCGGGTTGCCCAGCAGGGCCCCGTCGGCGTCCAGCAGGCCGTAGTCGACGGCCCAGCTGTCCACGCCCACGGAGGCGAGCCGTCCACCGCAGTGCGCGCCGGCCGCCCGGAGCCCGTCCAGGACACCGCCGTACAGCGCGAGGATGTCCCAGCGCAGCCCCTCCGGGAGCCGCAGAGGGCGGTTGGGGAACCGGTGGGCCTCGCTCAGCTCCAGCGTGTCCGGGCCCACCCGCCCGACCATCACCCGCCCGCTGGAGGCGCCGAGATCGACCGCCGCGTACGACCTCACCCGCGCGCTCATCGCAGGAACGCGGCCGCCACACCCGCGTCGACCGGGATGTGCAGCCCCGTGGTGTGCGTGAGGTCCCCGCCGGTGAGCGCGAACACCGCGTTCGCCACGTGCTCGGGCAGCACCTCCCGCTTGAGGATGGTCCGCTGCGCGTAGAACTCGCCCAGCTTCTCCTCCGGCACTCCGTACACCGCGGCCCGCTGCGCACCCCAGCCGCCCGCGAAGATCCCGGACCCGCGCACCACCCCGTCCGGGTTGACCCCGTTGACCCGGATCCCGTGCTCGCCCAGCTCGGCCGCCAACAGCCGTACCTGGTGGGCCTGGTCGGCCTTGGTGGCGGAGTAGGCGATGTTGTTCGGGCCGGCGAACACGGCGTTCTTCGAGGCGATGTACACGATGTCACCGCCCAGCCCCTGCGCGGTCATCACCCGGGCCGCCTCCCGCGACACGAGGAACGACCCGCGGGCCATGACGGCGTGCTGGAGGTCCCAGTCCCTCGCCGAAGTCTCCAGCAGTGGCTTGGAGAGGGAGATCCCGGCGTTGTTGACGACGAGGTCGACGCCGCCGAAGGCCAGCACGGCCGCCCTGAACGCGGCGGCGATCTGCTCCTCGGAGGTGACGTCGACGGTGACGGCGACGGCCCGGTCCGGCCCACCCAGCTCCTCGGCGACGGCCGCGGCGCTCCCCCCGTCCAGGTCGGCGACGACGACACACGCCCCCTCGGCCGCCAGCCGGTGGGCGATGGCCTTCCCGATCCCGCTGCCGGCCCCCGTCACGAAGGCGACGCGCGTGGCGAGCGGCCTGGGCCGGGGCATCCGCCGGAGCTTGGCCTCCTCCAGCGCCCAGTACTCGATCCGGAACTTCTCGGCCTCCTCGATCGGTGTGTACGACGAGACGGCCTCCGCGCCCCGCATCACGTTGACGGCGTTGACGTAGAACTCGCCCGCCACGCGGGCGGTCTGCTTGTCCTTGCCGAAGGAGAACATGCCGACGCCCGGCACGAGCACGACGGCCGGGTCCGCGCCGCGCATGGCGGGGGAGTCGGGCAGGGCGTGCCGCCGGTAGTAGGCGGCGTACTCCTCCCGGTAGGCGGCGTGCAGCTCCCGCAGCCGGGCGACGGCCTCGTCCAGCGGCGCGGCCGGCGGCAGGTCCAGCACGAGCGGCCGTACCTTGGTGCGCAGGAAGTGGTCCGGGCAGGACGTGCCCAGGGCGGCCAGCCGGGGGTGCTCGGCGCGCGCCAGGAAGTCGAGGACGGCCTCGGTGTCGGTGAAGTGCCCGACCTGCGGCCCGTCCTGGGAGGCGAGGGCGCGGACGTAGGGCGCGAGCGCGGCCGCCCGCTCCCTGCGCGCGGCCTCGGGCAGCGCCTCGTACCCCTCGACGACCGGTCCGAAGGGCTCGGGCCTGCCCCTCTCGGCGAGGAACGCCTCGGCGGTCCGGATGATGTGCAGCGAGTTGCGCTCGCACTCCTCGGAGGAGTCGCCCCAGGCGGTGATGCCGTGCCCGCCGAGGACACAGCCGACGGCCTGCGGGTGGGCGGCCTTGATCGCGGCGATGTCCAGGCCGAGCTGGAACCCGGGCCGCCGCCACGGCACCCACACCACGGCGTCCCCGAAGCACTCGGCGGTCAGCTTCTCCCCGTCGGCGGCGCAGGCGAGCGCGATACCGGAGTCCGGGTGGAGGTGGTCCACGTGCGGGGCGTCCACCAGAGCGTGCATGGCGGTGTCGATCGAGGGCGCGGCCCCGCCCCTGCCGTGCAGGCAGTAGTCGAACGCGCCGACCATCTCGTCCTCGCGCTCGACCCCGGGATACACCTCGGCCAGGGCCCGCAGCCGGTCCAGCCGCAGCACGGCCAGCCCGCCCTCGGTGAGCGTGCCGAGGTCGCCACCGGAGCCCTTCACCCACATCAGCTCCACCTCACCACCGGTGACGGGGTCGGTGGCGGAGCCCTTGGCGGACGCGTTCCCGCCGGCGTAGTTGGTGTTGCGCGGATCGGAGCCGAGCCGGTGCGACCGGGAGAGGAGGGCGTCGACTTCGGGATGGGTGGTCATGAGGATCGGTTCCTGTTCGGGGGAGGAAGAGGAAAAGGGGGAGCGAAAAGGGGGAGGGGAAGAGGAAAAGGGGCGCGGAAAGAGAAAGAGGGGGCGCGGAAGGGGTAAGGGGGGGAGGAGGAAGCGGGACGGACGGGCCCGCACCCCGGGTCGGCCTCCGGAGGCGGACGCGTCACGCCCCCCAACCGGCCTGCTCCCCGCCCACGCGCTCGGCGGCGATCCGCTCGCCCCACCCGGACCGGGCGTACGCGCCCATCGGGTCGGGATCCAGCCCCGACTCCTCGCGGACCTCGGCGAGCAGCCCCCGGACATCCGTGTTGTACGCGTCCATCAGCACGGCGTTGGCCCCCAGGACGTCCCCCGCCCGCTGGGCCGCGGCCAACGCGTCACGGTCGACCAGCAGCGCCTTCGCCGTGGCCTCCTGGACGTTCATCACCGAGCGGATGACCGCCGGGATCTTCGCCTCGATGTTGTGGCACTGGTCGAGCATGAACGCGACGTCGGAGGTGAACCCCCCGCCCCGGATCACCTCGTACATGATCCGGAACAGCTGGAACGGGTCCGCGGCACCCACCATCAGGTCGTCGTCGGCGTAGAAGCGCGAGTTGAAGTCGAACCCGCCGAGCTTCCCCTCCCGCAGCAGCGTCGCCACGATGAACTCGATGTTGGTCCCCGGCGCGTGGTGCCCGGTGTCGACGACCACCTGTGCCCGGTCACCGAGCTTGAGGCAGTGCGCGTAGGCGGTCCCCCAGTCCGGGACGTCGGTCGAGTAGAAGGCCGGCTCGAAGAGCTTGTACTCCAGCAGCATCCGCTGCCCCGCGCCGAGCCGCTCGTACACCTCGGCCAGCCCCTCGGCGAGCCGGTCCTGCCGGGCGCGCAGGTCGTCCTGGCCGGGATAGTTCGTCCCGTCGGCGAACCACAGCTTCAGGTCGCGCGACCCGGTGGCGTCCATGATGTCCACGCAGCGCAGCAGGTGGTCGACGGCCTTGCGGCGCACGGCCGCGTCCGGGTGGCAGATGCTGCCCAGCCGGTAGTCGTCGTCCTGGAAGGTGTTGGAGTTGATCGCGCCCAGCCGTACGCCCCGTTCCCCGGCGTACTTCGCGAGGGCCGCGTAGTCCTCCACGGTGTCCCAGGGGATGTGCAGGGCGACGGTCGGCGCGACCCCGGTGAAGGCGTGCACCTGCGCCGCGTCCTGGAGCTTCTCCCACGGCGAGCGCGGCACGCCGGCCTGGGCGAAGACCTTGAAGCGGGTCCCGGAGTTCCCGTACGCCCACGACGGCGTCTCGACGGCCTGGGTCTTGAGCGCGGCCTTCACCGCGGCGAGGTCGGTCACTTCGGGGCTCCTGTGAAGTCGGGCGGCACGACTGAGTATGTGAAACGATTCAGAACGGCAAGCTAGGGGTCGCCCGAAAGGGTGTCAAGCGGTCCGACCGGCCCGGTCGCCCGTGACTCCGCCGTGACCTTCGGCGATCGAAACTTTTTCGATACGGACCCATTGACGTGACATCACTGCGGTGCCTACCGTCCCGGCCATCCACTTGAAACCTTTCATGACCCCGTGGCGGCCCCGCGGCCCTGCCGCCGGTGTCGTCGAGGAGCCCCCATGACCCACCCGCCCGACACGGGACCGGCCCCGGTACTGGCGCTGCAGGGCGTCTCCAAGTCCTTCGGTGCCGTACGCGCGCTGCGGGACGTCTCGCTGGAGCTGCTGCCCGGCGAGGTGCACGCCCTCGCCGGCGAGAACGGCGCGGGCAAGTCGACCCTGATCAAGACCCTCGCCGGAGTGCACCGGCCGGACGCGGGCCGGGTCCTGCTCGACGGCGAGCCCGTCGTCTTCCACGGTCCCGGCGACGCCCGTGACGCCGGCATCGCCGTGATCTACCAGGAGCCCACCCTCTTCCCGGACCTGTCGATCGCCGAGAACATCTACATGGGCCGGCAGCCCAGACGGGCCCTCGGCCGGATCGACCACAGGGCCACCCGCGCGGCCACGGCCGCCCTGATGGCACGGCTCGGTGTCGACCTCGACCCGGACCGGCCCGCCCGCGGGCTGTCCATCGCGGACCAGCAACTCGTGGAGATCGCCAAGGCCCTGTCCTTCGACGCCCGGGTGCTGATCATGGACGAGCCGACCGCCGCCCTGACCGGCAGCGAGGTCGCCCGGCTCTTCGGCGTCGTACGCACCCTGCGCGACCAGGGCGCGGCCGTGCTGTTCATCTCGCACCGGCTGGAGGAGATCTTCGAGATCTGCGGGCGGGTGACCACCCTGCGGGACGGCGCCCGGATCGCCACCGAGCCGCTCGCCGGGATGACCGAGGACGACCTGGTCCGCCGGATGGTCGGCCGCGACCTGGCCGAGCTGTACCCGAAGCAGGACGTCGTCCCGGGCGAACCGGCCCTGCGCGTGCGCCGGCTGACCCGCGAGGGCGTCTTCACGGACGTCTCCTTCGAGGTGCGGTGCGGTGAGATCGTCGGTCTCGCCGGGCTCGTGGGCGCCGGCCGGACCGAGGTGGCCCGCGCGGTGTTCGGCGTCGACCGCTGGGACGCCGGCGAGGTCGAGGTCGCGGGGCGCAGACTCACCAACGGGGCGCCCTCCGCCGCGATGGCGGCGGGGCTGGCCCTGGTCCCGGAGGACCGGCGGGCCCAGGGCCTGGTGATGAACATGTCCATCGAACGCAACATCGGCCTGACCGGGCTCCGTACGACCGCCCGGGCCGGCCTGGTGAACCGGGGCGCCGAACGCAGCCGCTCGCTGGACTGGGCGGTCAGGCTCCAGGTGAAGTACGCCCGGATCGCGGACGCCGTCGCCACCCTGTCCGGCGGCAACCAGCAGAAGGTCGTCCTCGCCAAGTGGCTCGCCACCGGCCCCAAGGTGCTCATCGTGGACGAGCCGACGCGCGGGATCGACGTCGGCACCAAGGCCGAGGTGCACCGGCTGCTGAGCGAACTGGCAGCCGACGGCGTCGCCGTCCTGATGATCTCGTCCGACCTGCCGGAGATCCTCGGCATGGCCGACCGGGTGCTCGTCATGCACGAGGGCCGGATCACCGCCGAGATCCCCCGCCGCGAAGCCACCGAGGAGACCGTGATGGCCGCCGCCACCGGGAGGGCCGCCGCATGACGGTCGGCACCACGGACGAGACCCCCGTCGCCGGCGTGCCCCGGTCGAGCGGCACCCGACTGGTCGACCGCGTCCTCAGGGTGCGCGAACTCGCGATCCTGGCCGTCTTCCTGGTGATGATCGCGGTCACCCAGGCCGGGAACAGCGCGTTCCTGTCCGCGCAGGGGATCAAGGACCTGCTGCTCAACGCGACGATCCTGGTGCTGGTCGCCACCGGCCAGTCGCTGGTCGTCCTCACCCGCAACGTCGACCTGTCCGTCGGCTCCACCCTCGGCATCAGCGCCTTCGCCGCCGGCACCTGGCTGCACGGCGGCGGCGACCCGGCCCTCGCGGTCCTCCTGGCCGTCCTGCTCGGCACCGGCTTCGGACTGCTCAACGGGCTGCTGGTCAGCCTCGGCCAGGTGCCCGCGCTGGTCGTCACCCTCGGCACCCTGTACGTCATCCGGGGCGTCGACTCCCTCTGGGTCGGCTCCCGGCAGATCACCGCCGCGGACCTGCCCGGCGGGTTCGTGGACTTCGGCTCCGGCGGCCTGTCCGCGATCCCCTGGCTGGCCCTGATCGCCCTGGCGGTACTGCTGGCGACGGGCCACTACCTCAAGCACTTCGGCGGCGGCCGGGAACTGTACGCCCTCGGGTCCCACCCGGAGGCGGCCCGGCTGGCCGGCATCCCGGTGCGGCGGCGCGTCCTGGCCGCCTACACCTTCTGCGGCGCGCTCGCCGGACTCGCCGGAGCGATGTACCTGGCCCGGTTCGGCAACGTCGACTCCGGCACCGGCTCCGGCTACGAACTCACCGTCGTCAGCGCCGTCGTGGTCGGCGGCGTCGCCTTCACCGGCGGCTCCGGCAGCGTCTACGGCGCCGCCCTCGGCGCCCTGCTGCTCACCTCGATCAACAGCGTGCTCCCCGCGCTCGGCGTCAGCTCCGTGTGGGTGCTGGCCATCAACGGCGTCCTGCTGCTGCTCGCCATCGCCGTCGACCGGATCGTGGCGCTGCGCGTGGCCGCCGCCCTGAAGAAGAAGTCGGCCCCGAGGAGGACCGCCATGGCGAAGGAGAAGGCCGGTGCCTGAGTCGCTCACCCGCGCGGTCCGTTGGGACACGGTCGTCGGCGCGCTGCTGATCGTCCTGCTGCTGGCCTCGTTCGGCCTCGTCGACGGCTTCGGCAACGCGCTGAACCTGTCGTTCCTGCTCGGCAACACGCTGCCCATCGCCCTGATCGCCCTGCCGATGACCCTGCTGGTCGTCGCCGGCGAGATCGACCTGTCCGTGGCGTCCACGGCCGGCCTGTCCGGCGCGGTGATGGGCAGGCTGTGGAACGAGGGCATGGCCATCGAGCAGATCATCCCGCTGTGCCTGCTCCTGGGCGTGGTGTGCGGGCTGGTCAACGGGCTGCTGGTGACCCGGCTCGGGCTGCCGTCGCTCGCGGTCACCATCGGCACGCTGGCCGCGTACCGCGGTATCGCGCAGATCGTCCTCGGCTCCGACGCGGTGACCGACTTCCCCACCGGCTACCTCGACTTCGCGGCCGGCCGGGTCGGCGGCACCTTCCTGCCGCAGGCCTTCCCGCCCTTCCTGGTGCTGCTGGCCGTCGCCGTGGTCGTCCTGCACGCCACACCGTTCGGGCGGTCGCTGTTCGCGATCGGGGCGGGGGAGGAGGCGGCGTGGTTCTCCGGGATCCGGGTGAAGCGGACGAAGCTCCTGCTGTTCGTCGCCACGGGGGCCATGTCGGCACTCACCGGCGTGTTCTGGGCGCTGCACTACGCGAGCGCGCGCTACGACAACGCCACCGGGCTCGAACTGTCCGTCGTCGCCGCCGTGTTGCTGGGCGGCATCGACTTCGACGGGGGCAGGGGCACGATCGGCGGCGCGATCGCCGGTGTCTTCCTGCTGGGCACGTCGCAGAACGTGATGAGCCTGCTGAACGTCTCCGCCCAGTCGCAGATCGTCGTGACGGGTGTGCTGCTCGTCCTCTCCGTGCTCGGGCCCCGGGTGGCCCGGCAGATCGCCGTCATGCAGCGGTCGGCACGACAGACGGCACCAGCAGCGCAGGAGACGGCATAGGAGCCGGCACACGAGTTCGCGGCCCGTCGTGGCCGGTCGGGCAGTTCCCCGCGCCCTCTTCCGGGCGCACACCATCCACGCCTTGTGAAAAGGGGTCCCCTTCCATGCTCAAGCCCATCCTGCGCCGCACCGGTGCCGCCCTCGCCGCCGGCACCTCCCTGGCCCTCGCCCTCACCGCCTGCGGCGGTACCACGAAGAACGACGTGAAGGCCGACAACGCCTCCGCCGCCCCGGCCGGCAAGGCCGACCCGAACGCGGCCACCAAGAAGGGGCTGACCGTGGGCTTCCTGCCCAAGCAGGTCAACAACCCCTACTTCACCACCGCCGACCTGGGCGGCCGCAAGGCGCTCGCCGAACTCGGCTCCACGTACAAGGAGGTGGGCCCGAGCAGCGCCACCGACACCTCCGGCCAGGTGAGTTACGTCAACACGCTGACCCAGCAGCGGGTGGACGCCATGGCCGTGTCCGCGCAGGACCCGGGCGCGCTGTGCCCCGCGCTCAAGCAGGCGATGAGCAACGGTACGAAGGTCGTCACCTACGACTCCGACACCAGCCCCGGCTGCCGCAACGCCTTCGTCTCCCAGGCCGGCGCCGAGGACCTGGGCCGTACCGAGGTGCGCCTGCTCGCCGAACAGATCGGGTACAAGGGCGAGATCGCGGTCCTGTCGGCCGCGCAGACCGCGACGAACCAGAACACCTGGATCGGCTACATGAAGGACGAGCTGAAGGACCCCAGGTACAAGGACATCAAGCTGGTCAGGATCGCCTACGGCAACGACGACGCGCAGCAGTCCTTCCAGCAGACCCAGGGCCTGCTCCAGCAGTACCCGGACCTGAAGGGGATCATCTCCCCGACCACTGTCGGCATCAAGGCCGCCGCCCAGTACCTGTCGGGCTCCCGGTACAAGGGCAAGGTCAAGCTGACCGGCCTCGGCACGCCGAACGACATGCGCAAGTACGTCAAGAACGGCACCGTCGACGCCTTCGAGCTGTGGGACCCGGCCAAGCTCGGCGACCTGGCCGCGCGCACCGCCGTCGCGCTGGCCTCGGGGCAGATCACCGGCAAGGAGGGCGAGACCTTCCGGGCCGGCGGCACGACGTACACCATCGGCAAGAACGGCGTGATCACCCTGGGCAAGCCGACCGTGTTCGACGCCGGGAACATCGACCGGTTCGACTTCTGAGCCGCCGGACGGCGCCCGTCCCGACGAGGCCGTGCAACCGCTGACCGAGGTCCTCCACCTCGCCCGACCACCTGGAGCCGAACATGAGACGACGCACCGTGCTCGCCGGCGCCCTCGCCGCCTCCGCCACGACCGCCGGAACCGCACGGGCGGCCGTGCCGGGCCCGTCGGTCACCGCCAGGGGCACCACCCGACTCGACTCCCAGGCCGTCTACTTCGTGTCCTACGACGGCCTGGTCAACAACAACTCCTTCCAGAAGAACGGCCTGCTGACCTACCAGGGCCACCAGTACGCCGCCTGGTACACGGCGAGCCGCTACGCCGTCGTGGCCCGCCGGGCCCTCGGCACCGGCACCTGGGCGACGGTCACCCTGCCGCACCGGCTCAAGGCCGACGACTCCCACAACGTCATCTCCATGGGCGTCTCCGCCACCGACGGCCGCCTCCACCTGAACATGGACTCCCACAGCGACGGCTTCTCCTACGTCAAGTCCGTCGCCGGGCTGCTGGACACTCCCGCGTCCACGGCCTGGACCGCGTCCGTCTTCGGCGCCGTCCAGACGACCCTCGACGGGCTCGCGCCCACCCCGCAGTTCACCTACCCGCAGTTCGTCGCCACCCCCGAGGGCCGGCTCCAGCTCAGCTACCGCGCCGGCGTCTCCGGCAACGGCCGCAACGCCCTCGCCGAGTACGACGGTTCACGCTGGACCGCGCTGGGGGAGTGGACCAGCGCGACCGGCACGTACACCAGCGAGCACGGCTCCAGCACCGCCCGCAGCATGTACCTGCACGGCATCGACTACGACACCCGGGGCCGGCTGCACGCCCTGTTCACCTGGCGGGAGCAGAACCCGGCCGTCATGTGCGGCGGCGGCGGGATCACCAACCACGACACCGGCTACGTCTGGTCCGACGACCGCGGCCGTACCTGGCGCGACGACACGGGCACCGTCGTCGGCACCACCGGTGGCTCCGACAGGGTCGCCGTCGGCGACAGCGGACTCGTCGTGGACGCCCTGAACCCGGACCACTCCCTGATGAACCAGGAGAGCCAGACCACCGACTCCGCCGGCCGCCCGCACGCGATCATCAGCTACGTCCCGGGCCGCTTCGGACCGTGCACCACGGACTACGTCGCAGACCGCACCGCCCACGGACGCGCCTTCCACCTGCGCAAGAACGCCTCAGGGGGCTGGCAGAAGACCGAGATCCCCGTCCCGCTCGGCTCCAGCCAGCGCACCAGGCTGGTCCTGGACCGCTACGACAACGCCTACGCCGTGTTCCCGTTCGGCCGGATCGCCGCGGCCTCCAGGGACTCCGGGTACACCGACTGGACGCTCCTGTTCGACGGCGGCGGGCTGAACGCCTTCGGCGAGGTCGTGGTCGACGAGACCCGGATCGGGGCGGACCACGTCCTGTCGTTCCTGTACCAGGAGAAGTCCACCGGCACCACGCCCTCACCGCTGCACGTGGCCGACTTCGCCCTGCCGGCGTGACGGTAATGTGAAGTCCGCCCCGCCGCATCCCGTCCCCTGGAGGTCCGAAGCCCGATGGCCCAGTCGGTGGGTATCAAGGACGTCGCCCGCGCCGCCGGCGTGTCGGTGGGCACCGTGTCCAACGTCATCAACCGGCCGGACACCGTCGCCGGCGAGACCCGGGCCCGCGTGCTCTCGGCGATCGACCGGCTCGGCTACGTCCGCAGCGAGTCGGCGCGCCAGCTGCGGGCCGGCCGCAGCCGGATCATGGGGCTGCTCGTGCTCGACATGGGCAACCCCTTCTTCGTGGACGTCGCGCGCGGCGCCGAGCGGGCGGCCCGGGACGCGGGGCTCGGCGTGATGGTGTGCAACAGCGCGCAGAACGCGGCCGAGGAGGCGGAGTACCTCTCCCTCTTCGCCGAGCAGCGGGTGCGGGGCGTGCTGCTCACCCCGGCCGACGCCACCGGCCGCAACATCGACGCCTTCCGCCGGCACGGCATCCCGTTCGTGCTGGTCGACCGGGTCGCCGAGGGGACCACCGAGTGTTCGGTCAGCGTCGACGACGTGGCGGGCGGCGCGCTCGCGGTCCGGCACCTGGTGGACGCCGGGCACCGCTCGATCGCCTACGTCAGCGGGCCGCCCGGGTTCAACCAGGTCCGCGACCGCCGTACCGGCGCGCTGAACGCCCTCGCCGAGGCCGGCCTCGGCCCCGAGGCGCTGCGCGAACTGCCCACCGAACGGCTCGACGTGGCCGCGGGCCGGGACGCGGGCGCCCGGCTGCTCGGCCTCGCCGACCGGCCCACCGCCGTCTTCTGCGCCAACGACCTGCTCGCCCTCGGTGTCCTCCAGGCCATGTACGCGGCCGGCGTCACCGTCCCGGACGACCTCGCGATCGTCGGCTACGACGACATCGAGTTCGCCGCCGCGGCCGCCGTACCGCTCACGTCGGTACGGCAGCCCGCCGTCACCCTGGGCGCCCTCGCCGCGGAACTGCTGCTGGAGGAGACCGAGCAGGGCGAGGGGGAGCGCGGGCGGACGCACGAGCACCGGCGGGTGGTGCTCCAGCCGGAGCTGGTGGTGCGCCGCTCCAGCCTGGCCGCACGCTGAGCCGGGTCGCGCGCCCGGTCCCGTACTGACCGGAAGTTCAGCGACCAACCGTCATCCGGGGGCTCGGCGCGGGCCCGCTCATGTGCTCAACTGGGACACGTCCAACCCGCCCGTCCCAGGAGATGCGTTGAGCCCCAGCTACCGACAGCCCGGCGTCGTCCTCACCGACCGCCACTTCACCGTGCCCCTCGACCACGCCGACCCGGGCGGCGAGACCATCGAGCTGTACGCCCGGGAGGCGGTGGCGAGCGACAGGACCGGCCAGGACCTGCCCTGGCTGGTATATCTGCAGGGCGGCCCCGGCTTCGGGGCGAATCGTTTCGTCGGACGTCAGGCCTGGCTCGACCGGGCCCTGAAGGAGTACCGCGTCCTGCTGCTCGACCAGCGCGGCACCGGCCGCTCCACGCCCGCCACCCGGCAGACCCTGCCGCTGCGCGGCGGCCCCGCCGCACAGGCCGACCACCTCACCCACTTCCGCGCCGACTCCATCGTCCGCGACTGCGAGGCCATCCGCCCCCAGGTCACCGGCGGCGCCCCGTGGACCGTACTCGGCCAGAGCTTCGGCGGCTTCTGCACGGTGTCGTACCTCTCCCTCGCCCCCGAGGGTGTCGACACCGCGATCGTCACCGGCGGCCTGCCCTCCCTGCACGCCCACGCCGACGACGTCTACCGGGCCGCCTACCCGCGCGTCGAACGCAAGGTCACCGCGCACTACGCGCGCTACCCGCAGGACGTGGAGCGGGCCCGCCGGATCGCCGACCACCTCCTCACCCACGACGTGGTCCTGCCGAACGGGTACCGCTTCACCGTCGAGGCCTTCCAGTCCCTCGGCGTGATGCTCGGCACGAGCGACGGCAGCCACCGGCTGCACCACCTGCTGGAGGACGCCTTCGCGGCGACGCCGGCCGGCCTGGAACTCTCCGACGCCTTCCAGGAGCAGGCCCAGTCGCTCCTCTCGTACGCCTCCCACCCCCTCTACGCCCTCGTCCACGAGGCGATCTACGGCCAGGACGCCCGCCCCACCGCCTGGGCCGCCGAACGCGTCCGCGCCGAGTTCCCGCAGTTCGACGCGGCCAAGGCGCTCACCGGGGACGGCCCGGTGCTCTTCACCGGCGAGACCGTCCACCCCTGGATGTTCGACACCGACCCGGCCCTGCGCCCGCTGCGCGAGACGGCCGAACTGCTCGCCGCCCGCACCGACTGGCGCCCGCTCTACGACCCGGCACGCCTCGCCGCCAACGAGGTCCCGGTCGCCGCGGCCGTCTACCACGACGACATGTACGTCGACACCGCCCACTCCCTGGAGACGGCCGCCGCGATCCGCGGCCTGCGCCCCTGGGTCACCAACGAGTACGAGCACGACGGCCTGCGCGTGGGCGCGCCCCGCGTCCTGGACCGGCTGCTGGCGCTGGTGCGTGACGAGGTGTGAGGGCGCCGGGGTCCGCCGCGGCGGGGGGCGGGCCGGCAGGTCAGTAGGCTGGACACCATGCCGGATCAGATAGCCGACCCCGCCCCCGACCTGCGCGGCGACTGCGCGCGGTGCTTCGGGCTGTGCTGTGTCGCCCTGCCCTTCGCCCGTTCCTCCGACTTCGCGCTGGACAAGCCCGCGGGCAGGCCCTGCCCGAACCTCGCGGGCGAGAACCGCTGCGGTATCCACACCGAGCTGCGGACGAAGGGCTTCACCGGCTGCACGGTCTACGACTGCTTCGGCGCGGGCCAGAAGGTCTCGCAGGTCACCTTCGGCGGCCGGGACTGGCGTACCGCGCCGAAGGAGCAGGCGCGCCGCATGTTCGACGTGTTCCCGGTCGTCCGGCAACTGCACGAACTGCTGTGGTACCTCACCGAGGCGCTCGGTCTGCCCGCCGCCCGGCCCGTCCACCCCGAGCTGCGGCGGGCACTGGAGCAGACCGAGCGGCTCACCCGGGGGACCCCCGAGGAGCTGGCCGCGCTGGACGTGGCCGCCCACCGGCAGGAAGTCAACGTGCTCCTGCTGCGCACCAGCGAACTGGCCCGCGCCGGCGCGGGCGGCGCCCGGGGCAGGGCGAAGAACAAGGGCGGGGGCAAGGACCGGCGGGGCGCGGACCTCATCGGTGCCCGGCTCCGGGGCGCCGACCTGCGCGGGGCGAGCCTGCGCGGCGCCTTCCTGATCGCCGCCGACCTCACCGGCGCCGACCTGCGCGACGCGGACCTGATCGGTGCCGACCTGCGCGACGCGGACCTCACCGACGCGGACCTCACCGGCGCCTTCTTCCTCACCCAGCCCCAGGTCGACGCGGCCCGGGGCAACACGGGCACGCGACTGCCCACCTCGGTCAGCCGCCCGCCGCACTGGACGCCGGCCCGCTGACAGCGGCTCCGGCCGGTCCGGCCCGGGGTGTATGCCGTGGGGCGTCGGCGGCTCCCGTCACGCGGGACTCAGTCGTGCGCCCGGTGTACCGGGCAGCCGGCCGCCGGCAGTGGCTGCGCCGGGGTGTCCGTGGCGTCGGTGCGGGGCGGTCGCTCGGCTTTCCGGGGCTGCGCCGGGGGCTGGGGCCGGCGTTCCAGGCGGAGGCGCAGGCCCTCCGGCATCAGGGTGAGGCGTTCGGAGACGGTGAGCCGGTAGCCGGGGTCGGCGTGCAGCTCGTAGCGGCGCAGCAGCAGGCCGAGGACCAGGGTCGCCTCGTGCAGGGCGAACTGACGGCCGATGCAGGCCCGGGCGCCGGTGCCGAACGGCTTGAAGGTGTGCGGCGGGCGGGACCGTACCGCCGCCGCGGTGAAGCGGTCCGGGTCGAACCGGTCGGCGTCCTCGCCCCACACCGCCGGCTCGCGGTGCAGCATCGGCGTCAGCACCAGCGCCCACGCGCCCCGGCGCATCGGGTGCTCCCCGGCGAGGACCGTGTCCTGCCGGGCCTCGCGGAAGAAGGCGGGCGCGGTCGGCCACAGCCGCAGCGACTCGTCCAGCACCCGGCGGACGTAGCGCAGCTTGGCGATCCGGTCGTAGCCGGGCTGCTCGGCGTCGCCCCACACCTGGTCCACCTCGGCGCGGGCCCGGGCGGCGATCTCGGGGTGCCGGGCGAGGTAGTGCAGGGCGAAGGAGAGGGCGCCCGAGGTGGTCTCGTGGCCCGCCACCAGGAACGTGATCACCTGCTTGCGGACGTTCTCGGCGGACAGCCGCTCCCCGGTCTCCGGGTGCGCGGTCGCCAGCATGCGGTCCAGCAGGTCGCCCTCGCCGCCGCCGGACCGGCACCGGGCGGCGACCAGGGCGTCCACGGTGCGGTCGAGGTACGCCCTGTCGGCCGCGTTGCGCCGGGCGGCGGCCCGCAGCAGCAGCGGGACGAGCGGTCCGGGCACGCTGCTGAGCCGCTGGGCGTAGGTGAGGGTGCCGACCATCGCCGTGACGAACGGGTGCGGGCGGGCCCGCTCGAAGGAACCGAAGTCGTGCCCGAAGCCGGTGCGGGCGATGGTCTCCAGGGTCAGCCGGGTCATGTCGCCGGGCACGTCCACCGTGCGTCCGGCCGCCAGCTCGCGGTCCCAGTGGTCGGTCAGCCGTCCGGCGACCGCGAGCATCATGCCGTGGTAGCCCTCCATGGCCTCCCGGCTGAACCCGGGCGCCAGGACGTCGTGCGCCAGCTGCCAGTTGGGCTCGTGGTTGTAGGCGGTGAACAGGCCGTCGCCGGCGAGCGACCGCAGGCTGGCGACGCCCAGCCCGACGTGCTTGGCGAACCGGGACTCGTCGGCGAGGTCGGCGACCAGCTCCGCGCCCCACACGAACACGAACTCCTTGCCGAAGGCCCGGCGCCGGAATATCGGCCCCAGCTCGCGCGCGAAGCGCATCGAGTCCTGGAGCGGCCGCCTCCGGTCGGCGCCGAGCACATCGCCGAGCAGCGGCAGCCGGCGCGGCGGGTGCGGTATGCGGTGCAGCCCCGGCCAGCCCTGCTCGGCGCTCCGGAAACCCTTCGGCAGCCCGGTTCCGGTGGCCCCCGTCGTCTCCGCCATGACGCGATCTCCCTTGATCCAGCGGATGGTTGGAACAGTGACGCGCGCGTGTTGTACGTGGGTTCAATAGCGCGCCTAAGTGTCGTCCCGTTGTTGAACCGGCGTCAAGTAAAGTGACGCCATGCCCGCGAACCAGGGGGAACGCGCCCGGCGCAGACTCAGCACCGGGGAACGCCGTGAGCAGCTGCTGTCGGTCGGCGCGAAGCTGTTCTCGGAGAGCCCCTACGACGAGGTGTGGATCGAGCAGGTCGCCGAGATCGCCGGTGTCTCGCGCGGGCTGCTGTACCACTACTTCCCGACCAAGCGGGAGTTCTTCGCCGCCGTCGTGGAGCGGGAGAGCGCGCGCATGCTGCGCATGACGGCGGCGGTGCCCGGGGTCCCGGTCCGCGAGCAGCTCACCGCCGGCCTCGACACCTACCTCGGCTACGTCGAGGCCCACGCCAACGGCTTCCGTGCCTTCCACCGCGCCGACGCGGCCGGCGACCAGGCCGTGCGCCGGGTCTACCAGCGGGCCCTGGCCGCCCAGGAGAAGCAGATCCTGGCCGCGCTCGCCGCCGACCCCGAGTTCGGGCCCGTCGTGGAGACCGCCCCCCAGGTGCGCCTCGCGGTGCGCGGCTGGCTCGCCTTCACCACCGCCGTCTGCCTCGAATGGCTGCGCGGGGAGGGCGAGTTCGGCCGGGAGCAGGTGCGGGACCTGTGCGCCCGCGCCCTGCTGGGCGCCCTCGCGCACTCCGGCTGACCCCCGGCACGCCTCCGCGGACTGGTTGGCGTGCACCCCGATCTCCGATAAGTTAGGCGAGGCTTACCTAAGGAGGTCTTCGGATGGGTGACACGCAGGACTGGACGGCCGCCCCCGGCGCGGCGGAACGGGCGCGGTCGGTGCTGGCCGCCGCGTGGTCGTGCGCGGTGACCGCGGACGGCGCGCGCGAGGAGTACGCCGGCGCCCACACCGTCATCGAGGACGGCGCGGTACGGCTGGCGGTCCCCGAGGACAGCGCCCTGTCCGGGGCGGTCCTGTGCGCGCCGCGCCAGGAGCCCGCCGCCCTGCTGGAGTTCGCCGACGTGGCGCCCGTACCCATGCGCCACCGCATCCGCGCCCGGCTCTTCCTCTCCGGCTGGTTCACCCCCTCCGGCGGCGACCTCCTGTTCCACCCCGCCCGCGTGGTGCTGCGCCGGTCCGCCGGGGCCGTGGTGGTCGACCTGGACGAGTTCACCGCCGCCCGCCCCGACCCCCTCGCCGGCGCCGAGGCCCGGCTGCTCACCCACCTCGCCGACGCCCACCCGGACGCCGTCGAGCGGCTCACCCGCCTGGTGCGGCCCGAGAGCCTGCACGCGACGACCCGGGTGGCGCCGCTCGCCGTGGACCGGCACGGACTGACCCTGCGCATCGAACGCACCCGCGCCCACGGCGACGTACGGCTGCCCTTCCACACGCCCGCCGACGACGTCGCCCAGCTCACCGAGCGCATCCACGCCCTGCTGGCGCAGGCCGGTGCCGCCGGCTGCCCCCGCGCGCTACAGCGGCAGCGCGCAGACGGCGACGGGTGAGGCGAACGGCTCGCCCACCGGGCGCAGTTCACCGCGCTCCGTGTCGACACGGAAGACGGTGACCGTGCCGGAGCGCTGGTTCGCCGCGAACAGCAGCCGGCCGTCCGGCGAGAACGCGATCTGCCGCGGGAAGTCCCCGCCCACCGGCACCGTGCCGAGCAGCCGCAGCCGCGCCCCGTCGGCCTCGACGGCGTACCGGGCGAGGCTGTTGTGGCCCCGGTTGGCGAGGAAGGCGTACCGGCCGTTCGCCGTCACCAGGATCTGCGCCGGGTGGTTGGTGCCGCCGTCCGACCCGGTGGACTGCGGCGCGCCCACGCGCAGCCGGCCGGAGCCCGGGTCGTAGGCGCACACGGCGACGGTGTCGTCCACCTCGTTGGCCAGGTACGCGTACCGGCCGCCCGGGTGGAAGGTCAGATGGCGCGGGCCCGCGCCGGGCCGGGTCCCGGCCCGGGCCACCTCGGTGAGTGTGCCCCCGGCCGTATCGAGGCGGTAGGTGTAGACGGTGTCGGTGCCCAGGTCCACGGCGAGCACGTGCCCGCCGTCCGGAGCGGTGACGAACTGGTGGGCGTGCGGGCCCTGTTGGCCGGGGCCCGGCGGCGGAGAGCTGTGCGTGACCAGGTCGGTGCGCTCACCGAGGGCGCCCGAGGCGTCGATCGGGTGCACGGCGACACTGCCCGAACCGTAGTTGGCGCTCAGCAGCCAGCGCCCGCTCGGGTGCACCGACAGATGGCAGGGCCCCGCTCCGCCGGTGCTCCGGGTGCCGAGGACCCGCCGGTCCGCGAGGCGTACGGCCGTCACCCCGCCGTCCTGCCGCTCGTCCACCGCGTACAGCGTCCGGCCGTCCGGGTGCACCGCGAGGTACGACGGGTCGGGGACCCCGGTGAGCGTGCCCGACCCGGTGATCCGCCCCGTCCCCGGGTCGTACGACGCCAGGCCGATGCCGGTGCCGCCGCCGTCGACGGAGGTGTACGTGCCCACGTACAGCGGGCGCGGGCCGGACGGTTCCCGGGGCGGCGGGGCCGTGGCCGGCGCGCTCCGCGTGGCCCCGGCGTCCGCGGGCGGGGCGGCGGGGGACGGCACCGCCACGACGGCCGCCGTGCCGCCCACGGCCCCGACGAACCGGCGCCTGGTCCAGCCGCGCTCGCGCTCCCGCCGGGGCCGGGGGGAACCCCCGTCCGCCGTCCGTGCCTCCGTGTCCATACCGCACCTCAGGTCGTCGGTTCGCCCCGCTGGTGACAGCCACCTTGGCCCCCACCCGCCGGCAAGGGCAAGTCCGGCGGCACACGGCACGCGACGGACCTCGACCGGCCCGGCCGTCTCCCCGCCTCCCGCGCCGGCCCCGCCGACGGCTCCTTCACCGGGTGCGTTCGCCGAAGCCCGCGCGGTTGCGCCACAGCTCCTCGTGCACGCCGAGGCGGTCGCGCAGCCAGGCCAGCCGGGGCAGCTTGGCCCGCTGCCGGCGCGAGACCCCGTCCAGCTCCTCCATCAGGCGCCGGGCGCGGTGCTCGGTGTCCAGCTCCTCGATGATCCGGGTCGCCTCGGTCAGGACCGCCCCGAGCAGCTGCCAGTGCGCCCAGTCCTTGCGGATCTCCTCCTGGAGCAGCTCGGCCAGCCGGTCCCGGGTGCCCGCCGCCGTGCGCAGCTCGGCGCTCAGCCGCTCCTCCGCCGACTCGGCGTTCTCGCTCAGATGGGTGGTCACCAGCACGGCGAAGCTCACGATGGCGTCGGCGATCTCCGACAGCAGCTGCTCCACCGTCGCCCCCACCCGCGGTGGGAACAGCTCCTCGGAGCCGCGGGCCTTGGCCAGGTCCGTGAACGAGCGGGCCAGCACCCGCAGCACCACCGTGCAGATCTCCAGTGTGTCCAGACCGGTGCGCAGCACCACCCGGTGCAGCAGCCCCTCCTTCACCCGGGGATTGAGCCGCAGACTGTCCTCGGCCTGCCGCAGCGAGGCGTCCACCTGGACGATGTCGTGGTCCAGCCGGCGCGCCTCGTGCAGCCGCTCGGCCGCCTGCTGCCAGGGGATGCGGCCCGCGGCCTCCTCCCCCATCCGCAGCATCAGCTGGCGCACCCGCCGCGCCAGGTCCTCGATCGACCGGCCCGCCTCGTCCACCCACACCGGGGGCGGCAGCAGCAGGTTGCAGGCGGTGCCGACGACCGCGCCGATCAGCGTCTCCACGATCCGCGCCCACGCGGTGAACCCGACCGTGGTGACCCCGAGCACCAGCATGGCGCTGATCGCCACCTCGGCCACGTACTCGTCGACGCGGACCAGGTGCCCCACGGCCAGCGCGGCCACGATCAGCAGCGCGAGGCTCCACCAGGTCAGGCCCACCAGCACACTGAACGCGATGGCGACCAGGACCCCGGCGACCACCGCGTTCACCCGGCGGATGCCGTTGGTGAGGGTGGCGTAGAAGGTCACCTGGACGACCAGCAGCGCGGTCAGCGGTGCGGTGAGGGGGGCGGGCTCCGGACTCAGCCGGAGCGCGATCACGTAGGCGATCGTCGCGGCCGTCGCCGACCGCAGGGTCTGGACGACCACCGGCTCCCGGCGGCGTTTCGCCAGCCGCAGCAGTCCCGTGCTCCACTCTCGTACGTCACGCATCCCTTGGCCTGTTCCCGTTCCTCGGGTGCGTCGAACGTGCCTGTTCGCGGACTGTTCCCGACCGTTTCCGACTGTTTCAGGCCGACTGCCTAGGCGTAGAGCTTGTCGAGGAAGGCGTCCAGATTGCTCCTGGTGCGGGCGATCTGCTCGTCCAGGGTCAGGCTCTCCTCGAACCGGGCGCCGGACGCCGGGACCTTCCTGCCGCGCACGTACAGCGAGCACGCGAGGTCCGCGCACATGTAGAGCCCGACCGAGTTGCCCTCCCGGCCGGCCGGGCCCGCCTTGCGCGCGGCCATCAGCGAGACCCCGCCGCCCCGGTGCGTGGTCAGGCAGAGCGAGCACATGCTGCGGTGCAGGAAGCCGTGCTGGGCGGACGGGAAGCGCAGGGTGACACCGACGGGCCGGCCGTCCCGTTCGGTGACCAGATAGCTGCGGTCCGGGGCGCCGGGATCGCGCCACCCGAGGAAGTCCAGATCGTCCCAGGGGCGGTCGCCGAGGTCGCGCGGGACCGCCAGCCGCTTGGCCTCGCCCCTGGAGCAGTTGATGAAGGAGGTGCGGATGTCCTGCTCGGTGAGCGCTTTCATGGGGGAGTCCCTCCGGAACCGGCCGCCGTGCCGGTGAACCTAGGCCCTCTAGGCTGACGGCTATTTTATTTAGCCGATGGATGCAGGGGCCAATGGTTTTTCCTGCGCCACCGCCTACTCCTCGCCCGCCGGTCCCGGTGCCGGTTCCGGAGGCCAGACGCCCGGGGTCAGGACACCCAGGGCGTAGGCGCGGGCCACCAGTTCCGTGCGGTTGGCCGCGTTCCAGCGGGCCGACAGGCGGCGCAGGTGATACGTGACGCCGTCCCTGCTCAGGCCCAGTTCGCGGGCGGCGCGGTCCGTGGTGGCGCCGCCCGCCAGCAGGGCCAGCACCCGCCGCTCCACCTCGGTGGTCCGCACCGGCTCCGGTTCCGGTGCCGCCGCCGGACGCTCGCCCCACACCCGCAGCATCACCAGCAGCGCCGGCGTCTCCTCCACGGTGTCGCTCACCGGATCCGCCGTCAGCTCCCCGTGCCGCTCGGCCCCGCCGGCCGTCCGCCAGCACACCGACACCTGGTAGCGGGAGCGGTGCCGCAGCCGGAGCGCCTCGGCGATCCGCTCCACCTGGGTGGCCTCCTGCGGCCGGAACAGCTCCAGCACCTGCCGGCCGCGCAGCCGCCCCGGGGTCGTACCGCACTCCGCGGCCATCGCCGGGTTCGCCAGCACCACCTGGCCGTACACGTCGCACACCGCCACCGGTACCGCCACCCGGTCGAACAGCATCAGCGCGCGGTTGCGCCACACCACCGCGTCGGCCCGTTCCGCCTCCATGGCACCTCCCGCTCCGCCGGCCGACCGCCATCCAAGAGGAAGCGCAGGTCAGCGGCAAGTCGGCGGAGCGTCCACCGGTGGCGTCCCGTGCCGAGCCCGCCCGCACCCCCCGGTCGGGAGCGCGCAAGTCCCGCCGTCCACTTTCCACTGCACGATCGTGTAGTGCCGTGGCACGGGCCCTGGCCGCCCGTCGACCACCCTGGGAGCAGTAGTCCGCTACCGCGAAAGGCAGTTGTCGCGTCATGCCCCCCACCGCACTGCACTCCGAACCGGCCGCACCCCCGGCCGGTGTCCCGGTCGTCGACATCACGGCCACCGGCCCCGGCCGCACCCCCATCCAGCAGATCATGGAGCTGATGCGGGAGCACGGCCCGGTGCTGGTGCGCCGGCTGCACGGCCGGGACGTGACGTTCGTCGCCGACGCGGACCTGGTCGCCGACCTGGCCGACGAGGAGCGGTTCGCCAAGCACGTCGGGCCCGCCCTGGAGAACGTCCGGGAGTTCGCCGCCGACGGCCTGTTCACCGCGTACAACGACGAGCCCAACTGGGCCAAGGCGCACGACATCCTGATGCCCGCCTTCGCGCTCGGCTCGATGCGCACCTACCACCCCGTGATGCTGAAGGTGGCCCGGCGGCTGATCGACTCCTGGGACCGTGCCGCGCGGGCCGGGCAGCCCGTCGACGTGCCCGACGACATGACCCGCATGACCCTCGACACCATCGGACTGGCCGGCTTCGACTACGACTTCGGCTCCTTCGAACGCGCCGAGCCGCACCCCTTCGTGGAGGCCATGGTCCGCTGCCTGGAGTGGAGCATGACCCGGCTGGCCCGCACCCCCGGCGAGGACCACTCGGCGGCCGACGCGGCCTTCCGGCGGGACGCGGACTACCTGGCCGGGGTCGTGGACGACGTCATCGCCTCCCGCACCGGCACCGACCAGAGCGGCGCCGACGACCTGCTCGGGCTGATGCTGAGCGCCCCGCACCCCGCCGACGGCACCACCCTGGACACGGCCAACATCCGCAACCAGGTCATCACCTTCCTGATCGCCGGCCACGAGACCACCTCGGGCGCGATGTCCTTCGCCCTGTACTACCTCGCCAAGCACCCCGCCGTACTGCGGCTCGTGCAGCGCGAGGCCGACGCGCTGTGGGGCGACACGGCCGACCCGGAGCCGTCGTACGAGGACATCGGCCGGCTCACCTACACCCGCCAGGTCCTCAACGAGGCGCTGCGGCTGTGGCCGACGGCCGCCGCGTTCAGCCGGCACGCCCGCGAGGACACCCTGCTCGGCGGCCGGATCCCGCTGCGCGCCGGCCAGGCCGTCACCGTGATCGCGCCGATGCTGCACCGCCAGCCCGTGTGGGGCGACAACCCCGAGCTGTTCGACCCCGAGCGGTTCGGCCCCGAGGCCGAGGCGGCCCGCCCGGTGCACGCCTTCAAGCCGTTCGGCACCGGTGAACGCGCCTGCATCGGACGGCAGTTCGCGCTGCACGAGGCGACCATGCTGCTCGCCCTGCTGGTCCACCGCTACCGGCTCGGCGACCACGCCGGCTACCGGCTCACCGTGAAGGAGACCCTCACCCTCAAGCCCGAGGGCTTCACCCTCACGCTCACCCCGCGCACCTCCGCCGACCGCGTGCACGCCCCGCTGCCCGGCACCGCCCCCGCCCCGGTGGCGGGCACCCCGGCCCCGGACGCCCTCCCGGCCCGGGTCCGCCCCGGCACCCGCGCCCTGTTCCTGCACGGCAGCAACTACGGCACCTGCCGGGACTTCGCCGCCCAGCTCGCCGACGAGGCCGCCGCCGTGGGCTGCGCCACCGAGGTCGCCGCCCTGGACGCCTACCCGGACGGCCTGCCCACGGACCGGCCCGTAGTCATCACCGCCGCCTCCTACAACGGCCGGCCCACCGACGACGCCGTCGCCTTCACCGCCTGGCTCGACGGCACCCCCGACCTGACCGGCGTGACCTACGCCGTCCTCGGCGTCGGCGACCGCAACTGGGCCGCCACCTACCAGCAGGTCCCCACCCGCGTCGACGCCCGCCTCGCCGAACTCGGCGCCACCCGGCTCACCGACCGCGCCGCCGCCGACGCCTCCGGTGATCTCACGGGCACGGTACGGGAGTTCACGGCCCGGCTGCGCACGGCGCTGCTGACGCAGTACGGCGACCCCGAAGCCGTGGACGCCGTGGACGGCGCACCGGCCGAGCCCGGCCACGCCTACGCGGTGCGCACCCTGACCGGCGGCCCGCTGGATGCCCTCGCCGAACGGCACGGCCTGGTCCCGATGACGGTCACCGAGGCCCGCGACCTCACGGCGCCGGGCCACCCGCGCACCAAGCGGTTCCTGCGCGTCGCTCTGCCCGAGGGCGTCACCTACCGCACCGCCGACCACCTGACCGTGCTGCCCGCCAACGCCCCCGGGCTGGTGGACCGGGCCGTCGCCGCGTTCGGCCTGGACGCCGACGCCGTCCTCGACATCCGGGCCAACCGCCCGCGGCGCGACGGGCTCGCCGTCGACCGGCCCCTGACGGTACGGCAACTGCTCGCACACCACGTGGAGTTGCAGGAGCGGCCGACCGGCCGGCAGCGGGCCCTGCTCGCCGAGGCCAACCCCTGCCCGCCCGAACGTGCCGCCCTCGCCGCCCTCACCGAGGACGACCCGCGCACCCTGCTGGAACTGGCCGAGGACCACCCCGCCCTGCGCGGCGCGCTCGGCTGGCCGGCCCTGCTCGACCTGCTGACCCCGCTGCGCCCCCGCCACTACTCCATCTCCTCGGCGCCGGCGTCCGACCCGCGCCACGCCGACCTCATGGTGTCCGTGCTCGACGCACCGGCCCGGTCGGGCAGGGGCCGCTACCGGGGCACCGGCTCCGGCCACCTCGCCTCGCTGCGGCCCGGCGACACCGTGTACGCCCGCGTCCAGCCCTGCCGCGAGGCGTTCCGGATCGACCACTCGGCGCCGGTCGTGCTGGTCGCCGCGGGCACCGGCCTCGCCCCGTTCCGGGGCGCCGTCGCCGACCGCCTGACCGCACACCGCGCGGGCACCCCGCTGCCGCCCGCGCTGCTGTACTTCGGCTGCGACGCCCCCGACGCCGACTACCTGCACGCCGAGGAGCTGCGCGCCGCCCAGCGGGCCGGCGCGGTGTCGCTGCGCCCCGCCTTCAGCGCCGCGCCCGAGAACGGGGTCGCCTTCGTCCAGCACCGGATCGCCGCCGAGGCCGACGAGGTGTGGCGGCTGCTGACCGCCGGGGCCCGGGTGTACGTCTGCGGCGACGGCGCCCGCATGGCCCCCGGCGTCCGCGAGGCCTTCCGTACCCTGTACCGGGAGCGCACGCCCGGCGCCGACGGGGCCGCCGCCGAGACATGGCTGAACGAGCTGGTCGCGGACGGGCGTTACGTGGAGGACGTGTACGCGGCGGGCTGAGCCGCCGGGGAGGGGGCGCGGTGGGGACTGCGAGGAACGGGCCCGACGGGTCCTGGCCGCGGCGGGCATCCCGCCCCGCCCGGCCCCTCGACGGCGGCTCCCGCACCACCGTCGGGGAGCCGCGGCTCACCGGCGGTGACCGCCACGTGCCGAAGACCGCGCCGACCCTTCCGGCCCCGCGCTGCGTCCCGGCTGCTGCGCGAGGCGGCACCGCGCCGATCACGCCGGTCGGCGCGGTGCCCCGGGCGGTCTCGCCCGCGCCTTAGCTCATAGCGTGAACTAAGGGTTGGCGGAATCTCGCGTCCCGGCTGCCCGAAGGGGTATGTTGCAGGTCGGGCACGGTTCGTGAAGGGAGCCACATGGCGGCGCGCAACGGACGCACGGTACGCGACCTCAGGCGGGGCAACCGGACGGCGGTGCTCCAGAGGCTCTACTTCGACGGCCCGCTCAGCCGGTTCGAGCTGGGGCCGGCCACCGGACTCAGCTCCGGCTCGGTCAGCAACGTGGTCGCTGACCTGGTCGCCGACGGACTGGTGGAGGAGGCCGGCAGCGTCGACTCCGACGGCGGCCGGCCCCGCACCCTGCTGCGGGTCGCCCCGCACAGCGGACAGATGATCGGCGTCGACGTCGGCGAGACCCGCGTCCGGGTCGAGCTGTTCGACCTGGCCCTCACCGAACTGGCCCGCGCGGAACGCCCGTTGGCCTCGCAGGGCTACGACGTCGACGTCATCGCCGGCCACATCCGCGACGGCGTCGCCGAGGTGCTCACCGCCGAACAGGCCGTCCCCGAGCGGCTGCTCGGCGTCGGCGTCGGCGTCCCCGGCATCGTGGAGCACACCCCCGACCGGGGTGCCGTCGTACACGGGCAGACCATCGGCTGGGACGCGGTCCCGCTGGAGCGGTTGCTGCGCTCGGCGTCCGGACTGCCCGACGGGGTGCCGTACTTCATCGACAACGGCGCCAAGACCCTCGGCCAGGCCGAGATGTGGTTCGGCGCCGGACGCGGTGCCCGCAACGCCGTGGTCGTGCTGTTCGGCTCCGGTGTCGGCGCGTGCCTGGTGACGCCCGAGGTGGCGCACGGGCGGGCCGTGGAGTGGGGGCACCTGACGGTACGGGTGCGCGGGCGCCGCTGCCGCTGCGGCGCGCCCGGCTGCCTGGAGGCCTACGCGGGCGCCGAGTCGCTGCTCGCCCGCTGGCGCGAGGAGGGCGGCCGGCCGCCCGCGGACACCGACGAGGAGACCGCGCTCACCGCGATGCTGGCCGCCGCCTACCCGGCCGAGGGCGGCGCACCCGACCCGGTCGCCCTGGCCGTCCTGGAGGAGACCGCGGAGTACCTGGGGGCGGGCCTGTCCGATCTGATCAACCTCTTCCAGCCCGAGCGGATCCTGATCGGCGGCTGGGCCGGTCTCCAGCTCGGTACGCGCTTCCTGCCCGCCGTACGCCGGCACGCGGCGACGTACGCCCTGCGGCACCCGGCCGACCAGGTGACCATCGAACTGGGCCGGCTCGGCCCGGACGCGGTCACCGTCGGCGCCGCGATCCTGCCCCTGGCCGAGTTCTTCGCCGCCGGCGGCCGCCGCCCCGAACGCACCCGGGAGGAGCGGCTGCCGGCCTGGCGCACCGCCCTCCAGGACCGCACGCCCCACTGACGGCCGCCGGACCTCAGGCCGACGGCTCCTGCGGGGCCGGGTGCTCCGGGTGGACCGTGCCCGTGCGCTCGGCACCCCGCGGGCCGGTGCCGGCCTCGTCGGTGTCCGGGACGTCGGCGTTCTCGTCCGGCTCGGTGTCCCGCTTGCGGCCCGGGGCGACGTCCCAGGGATCCTCGCTGGGCCGTGCCTGCTGGTCGGGCATGTCCCGGGGCACCGGCCGCTGCTCGGCGTCGGGCCGGGGCTGCTGTTCCGTCATGGTGTTCTCCGCTCCTCCGTCATCTCGGACGGTCACAAGGGGTTTCGGGTCATCTCGGGTGGTCTCGGGTGGTCTCGGGTGGTGCCGGGGGGCCCGGGTCGGTCCCGGGCGGGTCCGGGACGGGCCGGTTCAGCCGGCCTTCCGTCCCCGCATCGGCTCGGTCTCCATTCCGCCGCCCTTCTGCAGGCCGTCCAGGAACTCCTGGAGCACCTCGGTCGCGGTGTGCCGGGGCTCCCACCCCAGCTCGGCGCGCGCCCGGGTGCAGTCCATCAGCGGCAGCCGCAGCACGGCGTCGAACAGGTGCGGGGACGCGGGCAGCAGGCGCAGCCCCCAGGCCGCGGCGATCGCCGACCGGGCCGCCGTACGCGGCAGCCGCACCGGCCGGGAACCCAGCAGCTCGGCGAGGACGGCGGCGTCCAGCGGGGGATCGGCGGCCAGGTTGAAGGCGCCCCGGGCACTGTCCGACCGCACCGCGAGCCGGTAGGCCTCGGCGGCGTCGTCCGTGTGCAGCGCCTGCACCCGCAGCCCCGGAATGTCCGGCAGGACCGGCAGCAGCTCCGGCCGGGCCAGCGGACCGGGCAGGAACCGCCCGCCGAAGATCCGCCGCTGCTCGCTCGCCGACTCCCACTTGAACAGGAACGCCGGGCGCATCCGGACCACCCGCACCTCGGGGTGGTCGCGCTCGAACACGTCCAGCGTGCGCTCCAGGTAGGCCTTCTCGCGGCAGTACGCGGCGTCCGGCCAGCCGTGCGTGGGCCAGGACTCGTCCACCGGACGGTGCTTGGGCCCCGGCGAGTACGCCCCGACGGAGGAGGCGTGCACCAGTACCGGCACCCGGGCGGCGGCGACCGCCTCGAACACCCGCAGCGAGCCGAGCACGTTGGTCCGCCAGGTGACGACCGGATCGTGCGTCGGCTGGAACGCCCAGGCCAGATGGATCACGGCGTCGGCGCCCTCGAACCGCTCGGCGAGGTTCGCCTCGTCCGAGGCCAGGTCGACGGCGGACCACTCGGTCTTCGGCGGCGACCACTCGGGCGTCCGCCGGGCCAGCCCCCGCACCGACCTGATGCCGGGATCCTCCGAGAGCAGACGCACCACACTCGTCCCGACATTGCCGGTGGCGCCTGTCACGACGACCCTGCTGCCCGTTGAGCTGCTCACCTTCGGCTCCTTACGTCGGCACGGCGGAGGCTGCGACCTGCGGCCGGGTACCCGGGCGCAGGGCCCGCACACGCGGCGCAGCGGCGACGGCGACGACGGGAGCGACGTGGCCGGCCGCGGCGGGGAAAGCCCCGGCCGGCGTGAACGGGGCAGCGGAAAGCCCCGGGCGTGACGGGGGAATCACGACCGGGGCGGTCGGGGTGTGGGCGCGGAGGGCGGTCGCCTCTCGGCGAAACGCTCCACAGGGCTTCAGCCGGACGATCGTCCCTGTGGGCAGAAGGTGAGGCCCGGGGACACTGTCCCCTCCGCACCCACGGTTGGTTCAACAGACAACCACCCCCGGGAGTTCCCCGCCCGCCCGTGACCTGCGTCACCGCGGGCGCCGCTCAGCCCAGCGGACTCCCGGCCAGGCGCGCCAGCAGGTCGGCGGGGTCCGCGTAGATGTCCTGCGCGCCCGCCTCCTCCAGGTCGGCCCGGGGGATCCCGCCGCACAGCACCCCCACGCAGCGCACCCCGGCCTTGCTGCCCGCCCGCATGTCCCACACGGTGTCCCCGACGAACACCGCCCGCGAGGCCGGCACCCCGGCCAGCTCCAGCGCGTGTTCCACGGGTTCCGGGGCCGGTTTGCCCTGCTGTACGTCATCCGAGCTCGCCATGTCGGTGATGGCGTCGTCCGCGTCGATCGCCCGGAGCAGCGCGCCCAGCTCGGCGCCGCTCGCCGAGGTGGCGAGGACCACCGTCCAGCCGTCCGCGTGCAGCCGCCGCAGCAGCTCCCCGGCGCCCGGCAGGGCGGGGAGCCGGTCGAAGTACTGGCCGTACAGCGCGGTGTGCGCGGCGCTCAGGTCGGCGTCCTGGTCGCGGTCCCGGTCGTCGCCGAGCAGATGGGCGATCAGGTCCGTGGAGCCGAGGCCCACGGCCCGGTGCACGGCGTGCATGGGCACGTCGTGACCGGCCTGCCGGAACGCCTCCCACCAGGTCACGACGTGCAGGTGATTGGTGTCGACGAGCGTTCCGTCGACGTCGAAGACGGCGGCGCGGTCCATCCGGGGTCCTTTCTCTCAGCTCCCCGACCGGGTACCACGCGCGGACCCGGCCACGCGTGCCGGCAGCCGTCCCTCGCGGGTCCAGCCCAGCAGCTCCTCGGCCGACCAGGTGGTCACCACCCGTTCGGGCGGCACCCCGCACTCCTCGGCGCGGGCACAGCCGAGGATCTGCCAGTCCAGCTGGCCGGGCGCGTGCGCGTCGGTGTCCACCGCGAACAGGGTCCCCGCCTCGACCGCCCGGCGCAGCAGCCGCCGGGGCGGGTCCAGTCGTTCCGGGCGGCTGTTGATCTCCACGGCGGTGCCCGACTCGGCGCACGCGGCGAACACCTCGTCCGCGTCGAACTGCGACTCGGGCCGCCCCCGGCCCGTGACCAGGCGCCCGGTGCAGTGCCCGAGGACGTCGGCGTGCGGACTGCGCACGGCGGCCACCATCCGGCGGGTCATGGACCGCGCGTCCATCCGCAGCTTGGAGTGCACCGACACCACTACCACGTCCAGCTGTGCCAGCAGCTCCTCCTCCTGGTCCAGCGAACCGTCCTCCAGGATGTCGCACTCGATGCCGGTGAGCAGCCGGAACGGCGCCCAGCCGGCGTTCAGCTCCGCCACCACGGCGAGCTGCTCGCGCAGCCGCTCCGGCGACAGCCCGCGGGCCACGGTCAGCCGCGGCGAGTGGTCGGTGAGCACCGTCCACTCGTGCCCCAGGTCGGCCGCCGCCCGCCCCATCTCCTCGATCGGGCTGCCCCCGTCGGACCAGTCCGAGTGCGTGTGGCAGTCCCCGCGGATCAGCGCCCGCAGATCGGCACCGGCCCCCTCGGCGCCGCCCGGCGTGCCCGCCTCCTCCTCCAGCCGGCGCAGATAGCCGGGCACCTCACCGCCGAGCGCCTCCCGCACCACCTGGGCGGTCTTCGGCCCGACTCCCTTCAGCGACTCCAGCGTCCCGTCCGCGGCCCGCGCCGCCACCTCGCCCTCGGGCAGCGCGGCCAGCGTCCGGGAGGCGGTACGGAAGGCCCGTACCCGGTAGGTGGGTGCGAGCGCCCGCTCCAGCAGGAAGGCGATCCGGTCGAGGGCGGCGACGGGGTCCATGAGAACCAAGGATGTACCAGCCGCCCCGAGCGGGCGCGGGGAAGCCGGAGCGGGCGCGGGAAAGGCCGCCGGCCCCGCACCGCGCGATCCGTTTGCCCGCACCGCCCACGGGTACTGCGGTGACTCGTCCGGCACCCACCGTGAGCCCGGCACCCACCGTGAGCCCGGCACCCACCGGTGAGCCCGGCACCCACCGTGAGACCGGCACCCACCGTGCGTCCGACCCCCCTGTGCGTCCGACCCCCCTGTGAGGAGACGAGCCATGCCCACACCAGCCGCGCGGCGAACGGCACTGATCACGGGCGCGGATTCCGGCATCGGCCGGGCCACCGCCGTACGCCTGGCCGAGGCCGGCCTGGACATCGGCATCACCTGGCACGAGGACGAGAAGGGCGCCGAGGAGACGGCACGGGAGGTCCGCGCGCACGGCCGGCGCGCGGCCGTCGCCCGGCTGGATCTCACCGGGCTGCCCGAGGCCGCCGACACCGTGGACGCGCTGTGCGACGAGCTGGGCCGCGTCGACGTGCTCGTCAACAACGCCGGTACGGGCACCATGACGCCGTTCCTCGACCTGACCCTGAGCGATGTGCGCCGGGTCCTGGACGTCGACCTCGTCGGCCCGTTTCTGCTGGGTCAGCGGGCCGCGCGGCGCATGATCCGGCAGGGCGACGGCGGCCGGATCGTCAACGTCACCTCGGTGCACGAGCACCAGCCCCGGGTCGGCGCGGCCCCGTACTGCGCGGCCAAGGGCGGTCTCGGCCTGCTCACCCAGGTGATGGCCCTGGAACTGGCCGAGCACGGCATCACCGTGAACGCGGTCGCGCCGGGCGAGATCGCCACCCCGATGACCGGGCAGGAGGACACCGACGTCCACACCGAGCGCCGCCCCGGCGTGCCGCTGGGCCGGCCGGGCGACGCCCGTGAGGTCGCCGCGGTGATCGCGTTCCTCGCGAGCCCGGACGCCTCCTACGTCACCGGCGCCTCCTGGAGCGTCGACGGCGGCATGCTGCGCATGGGCCCGCAGGCGGGCTCCCACCTGACCAGCGACGACTGGCGCCGCCCCTAGGGCCCCTCTTCCGGATCCTGCCCGCCGCCCCGCCGCCGGCCCCGGCGACCCGTCGGCGCGGGTTGCGTTCTACCCTCGATTGCATGACCGAACAATCAGCGCCGTACATCTCCCGTCCGCGGATCCTGGTCCTCGGTGTGTGCCCGGGCCGGCACGGCGAGCCGCCCTTCCGGATCATGGAGATCGACGGTGAGGTGGTCGGCGAGGCCAGGACCATCACGGACGTGCTGGAGACGGCCGCCTCCCACGGCATCCTCATCCACGACCTGGACGACCCGGACGCGGTCCGCTGGGTGGGCGGCGACAAGTACACGTGGACGCTGCACTGACCGTTCGGCGCGACGGGCTCAGCCGACCGTCCACTTCTGGTTGGCGCCGCCCGTGCAGGTCCACAGCTGCAGTCGGGTCCCGTTGGTCGAGGTGTTCCCGGTGACGTCCAGGCACTTGTTCGCCTGCGGGTTGACGATGTCGTGCGCCCCGGTGACGGTCCACTTCTGGTTGGGGCCGCCGGTGCAGTCCCACAGCTGGACGGGCGTGCCGTCCGCCGTGCCGCCCCCGGTGACGTCCAGGCACTTGCCGAGCGCCCGGAGCGTGCCGTCCGAGCCGACGGTCCACGCCTGCGCGCCGGTGCCGTTGCAGTCGTAGAGCTGGACCGGCGTGCCGTTCGCGGAGTTCGCGCCGGCCACGTCCACGCACTTGCCCGCCAGCCCCCGGATCGGCAGGCCGGCGCCGCTGTCGCTCGTCGTCACCGACACCGAGTCCACCACCAGCTGCTGCGGGAACGCGGTGGAGCCGTCGGGGTCGCCGGGCCAGTAGCCGCCGACCGCGAGGTTCAGGATCAGGAAGAACGGCTTGTTGAACACCCAGGTCTTCCCGCCCAGGTCGGCGGGGGTGCGCCGCTGGTAGACGGTGCCGTCCACCGACCAGGTGATCGAGTCGGGCGCCCAGTCGACGGCGAAGGTGTGGAAGGCGTCCGCGAAGGCCTGCCCGTTCGGCAGGGAGTAGGGCGCGCCGATGCCGCCCGAGCCGGAGTAGCCGGGGCCGTGGATGGTGCCGTGCACGGTGGAGGGTTCGAAGCCGACGTTCTCCATCACGTCGATCTCGCCCGAGTCCGGCCAGTTGACCGGCGTGCCGAGCATCCAGAACGCGGGCCACATGCCCTGCCCGCGCGGGATCTTCATCCGGGCCTCGACATGGCCGTACTGGGCGTTGAACTTCCCGGCGGTGTTCAGCCGGGCCGAGGTGTACTGGCAGCTGCCGTACCAGCACTGGTAGCCGGCCGGGTTCTCCTTGCGGGCCGTGATGACCAGATGGCCCTGGCCGTCCAGGGCCGCGTTCCTCGTGCCCGAGGTGTAGTACTGCCGCTCGTGGTTGTTGACGTTGTCACCGGTCTCCAGGGTCCACTTCGAGGAGTCGACCGCGGCACCCGCGGGCCCGTCGAAGGTGTCGGAGAAGGTGGTGACGGCCGCGGCCGCCGGGGCGGCGGTCCGGGCCTGCGCCGGGCCGACGGCCACGGAGCCGGCCAGCGCGGCGGACAGCGCGGCGAAGAGACATCTGCGGAGCAGGCGTGGGGAGGCCATGGCTCTCCGTTCGGTGGGGGGCGGGAGCGGTGTGCCTCTTGATTTAAGGAGTGAGATAAGAGGACGTCAATACCTCGGTGCGACCTTGGTACAGACCTGTTCTGACGATGGCTCACGACCTCGTCTCCTGCCTACTCGGCCGCCGGGCCGGGCACCGGGTCGGGCACCGGGGCGGCTACCCGCCGGTGCACGCCCCGCCCGAGCCGCCGTCCCAGCACCAGCCAACCCAGCAGTGCCCCGGTCGTGTTGAGGATCACGTCGTCGATGTCGAAGGCGCGCCCGGTGACCAGCGCGCCCTGGACCAGCTCCACCATGAGCATCACCAGGGCCGTCAGCACCGTCACCCGCACCGCCCCCCGGGCCCGTGGCGCGAGGACCGGCACCAGCACCCCGAACGGCACGCCCAGCAGCACGTTCCCGCCGAGCTGGCGCAGCGCGTCCCGCACCGGCGCGTGCTCCGCATAGGCCCGGAGTGAGCGGCCCGGGTGCAGGTTGCTGTGCGTCAGCGACACCGAGGCGGGCGACGGCTGGAGCGTGATCCGGGCCAGGACGACGGCGAACGCCACCATCAACGCGAAGGCCACGCCGATCGCGAGGAGCCGCAGGGGCAGCGGCAGCGCGTGCCGTGGCGGGCCCGCGGGCCGCACCGGCCGTTCCTGTTCGGCCGGGCGTCGGTTGCGGGCGGGGCGCAGCACCTCGGGCAGCCGCGGGACAGTACGGGCCATCCGGTCCTCCAGTCGTCAACGCCGGTGTTCCGACCGTCGGTTACCCGCACCGCGGCCCGGGATGCCCCCGCCCGGCCGCCGCCCGATGGTTTTCGTTCACGCCTGAGGGGCACTGCGGGTGCGGACCCGCGCGCCGCCGCTCCCGGCCGGGCCCGGCGGTGCTTGGATGCCCCCAGCGGCATTCCGGACACAGCGCCGCGTACCCGAGCACAGCGGACCGAGGAGGCGCTGCATGACCCGCGGTACGGCCCCCCGCGCGCTCCTCCTCGCCGCCGGCGAACTCCTCGCCTGGTGGGCGGCGCTGGGGCTGCTGTGGCTGGTGCTCATCACGACCGTCGACACCCTCGAACGGATCGTCGGTGGGAGCTGCGCCGCCGTCGGCGCGCCGGCGGCCCGGGCCGGCCGGCGGGCGGTGGGCTGGCGGTGAACGGCTGGATCCTCGCGGCGACCGTCGTCCTGGGCGCGGGAGGCGCGACCGCCCTGTGGGGCGTGGCCACCGGCCCCCCGGCCCGCCGGCTGGTCGCCCAGAATCTGACCACGTCCGTCGTCTGCCCGGCCCTGCTGCTCCTCGCCCAGGGCTACGGCCGCCCGGCCTACGTCGACCTCGCCCTGCTGCTCGCGCTGCTCGGCCCGGTCGGCACCCTCGTCTTCGCCCGCCTGCTCTCCGACGAGCCGGCCCGGCACGCGAGCGCCTGGGGGCCGACGTGGGCCGCCGCCGGACTGGGTGCGGCCGCCGTCGTCGCCCTGTGCGTGGCCGGGGGACCGGGCCGGTCCATGGTGAAGCTGCTGCTGATCGGCGCCGTGCTGATCAGCGGCAACATCATCGCCTCGCGGGCCCTCGCGGGCGGGTTCCGGGTGCGGGGTGGCTGACGGGATGCCAGGGCACGGTGGGGGCCGCAGTGCCGGCGGACCAAAGGCAGAGGCAAGGGCAGGGGCGGGGTCGGAGGCCGGGGCGGCGAAGGCGGGTGGCGTGTGTCCGATGCGGTGATCGTCGTCGTCCTGCTGCTCGTGGCCGCCTCGGCCACCGCGGCCGTGGCCCAGCGCGACCCCACCCGCCAGGCGCTGGTGCTGTCCGTCCTCGGGATGGTGCTGGCCGCGCTGTTCACGGTGCTCCAGGCCCCGGACGTCGGCCTGTCCCAGCTGGCCGTCGGCTCCGCCCTCACCCCGCTGCTGATCATGCTGTCGGTGCGCAGGACCAGACGCCGGGGCCGGACGAAGCGGGAACCGGAGTGAACCGGCTGCGGCTGTACCTGCTGGCCGTCGGCGGCGCCGGCCTCGCCGCCCTGCTCGTCGCCGCCTGCCTCGACCTGCCGGACTTCGGCGGCCGCCGGCACCCGTACGGCGACCGGGCCGTCCACGCCTCCCTCGCCCGGCACACCGCGAACACCGTCGCCTCCGTCAACTTCGACCAGCGCGCCTACGACACCCTCGGCGAGACGAGCATCCTGTTCGCCGCCGTCCTCGGCTGCGTGGTGCTGCTGCGCCAGGCCCGCGACGAGCGCCGGGCGCGGCCGGAACCCGCCGAGGTGGCCCGCCCGGTGCGGCGCTACGCCCTGCTCGTGCTGCCCGTCGCCCTGGTCACCGGCCTGTACGTGATCGCCCACGGCCAGCTCAGCCCCGGCGGCGGTTTCCAGGGCGGGGTCGTCGCCGCGACCGCCCTGCACCTGCTCTACCTCGGCGCCGACTACGGCGCGCTGGAACGCGTCCGCCCGCTCGGCGTCTTCGAGACCACCGACTCCCTCGCGGTCTGCGCCTACCTCGTGCTCGGCGCCGCCGGAATCCTGGCCGGCACCGCGTTCCTGGCCAACACCCTGCTGCCGTACGGCACCTTCGACACGCTGTCCTCCGGCGGCACCGTCCCGCTGCTGAACGCGGCCGTCGGCATGGAGGTGGCCAGCGCGGTCGTCGTCCTGCTCGCCCACTTCCTCGACCAGGCCGTCGAGATCGAGGACGGCACCGAGGAGGAACCCCGGAGGTGAACACCGCGATGCACGTCCTGCCGTACCTGGTCGCCGCGTACGTCTTCCTGACGGGCTGCTACGGCCTCGCCACCAGCCGGAACCTGATCCACGCCGTCGGCTGTCTCGCGGTCTGCCAGTCCGCCACCTACGTCCTGCTGCTCGCGGTCGGCTACCGCGACGGCGGCACCGCGCCCGTCTTCTCCGACATCAAGCCGGGCTCCCGGCCGGTCGTCGATCCGATCGTGCAGGCCCTCACCCTCACCGACATCGTCGTCGGCGCCACCGTCACCGCGCTGCTGCTCGCCCTCGTCCTGCAGATCGCCAAACGGCACGGCACGCTCGACCCCGACGCACTGCGGGAGCTGCGCGGCTGATGCACCACCTGATCCCGCTCCTGGTCGCGGTCCCGCTGTTCGGCGCCGCCCTGCTGGTGGCCACGGGCCGCTACCTGCCCCGGGTCGCGGCCGAGATCACCGGGTTCGTCTTCTCCGGCGGTACGGCCGCCCTCGCGCTCGTGCTGCTGCTGAACTCGGCGCCGCCGATGGTCGAGTGGGCCGGCGGCTGGCTGCCCGTCGGCGGGGAGAGCGTCGGCATCCTCGTCGTCGGGGACGGACCGGCGCTCGGCATGGCCACGCTGGCCTCGCTGCTGACCCTGGCCGCCCTCGCCTACTCCTGGCGCTACTTCGACGAGCCGCCACGGGACCGCACCGGCTCCTTCACCGCGCTGATGCTGGTCTTCCAGGGCGCCATGTGCGGATTCGCCGTGGCCGGCGACCTGTTCAACGCGTTCGTCTTCTTCGAGCTGATGAGCGTGGTGGCGTACGCCCTGACCGGCTACCGCATCGACGAGGCGAAGGCCGTCCAGGGCGCCCTGACCTTCGGTGTCGTCAACTCCCTCGGCGCGTACGCCCTGCTGATGGGCATCGCCCTGCTGTACGCCCGTACCGGCGAGCTGTCCATGACCGGGATCGGGCGCGGCCTCGACGCCACCGGACACGGCGGCCCGGACGCGCTGGTCCTCACCTCGTTCGTGCTGGTCCTGACCGGTCTGCTGGTGAAGGCGGCGGCGGTGCCCTTCCACTTCTGGCTCCCGGACGCGCACGCCGTCGCCCCCACCCCGGTCTGCATGCTGCTGTCCGGCGTCATGGTCGAACTCGGCGGCTACGGCGTCTGGCGGGTGTACGGCACCGTCTTCGCCGGGCCTGGCGGCATCCCCGCCGCCGACCTGACCCGGGCCCTGGTGACCCTCGGCGCCCTCACCGCCGTGACGGGCGCCGTCATGTGCTGGTACCAGCGGCACATCAAACGCCTCCTCGCCTACTCCACCGTCGCCCACACCGGCCTGTTCCTCGTCGGGCTCGGCGTCCTCAGCCCCGAGGGCGACGACGGCGTGGCCCTGTACCTGCTCGGGCACGCCGGGGTGAAGGCCGCGCTGTTCGCCTGCGCGGGCGTCCTGCTGGACCGGTTCGGCAGCGTCGACGAGCACGCGCTGCACGGCCGGGCCCGGCAACTGCGGTCCACGGCCGTGCTGTTCGCAGTGGGTGCCCTGGGCCTGGCCGGGCTGCCGCCGTTCGGTACGGCGCTCGGCAAGGCCGTCGCCGAGGAGGCGGTCGGCGGCCCGCTCACCGTGGTGTACGTGGCCGCCTCCGCCATCACCGCGGGCGCGGTCCTGCGGGTCACCGGCCGTGTCTTCCTTGGCCTCGGGCCGCGCCCGGACGACGCGGAGTACGAGACCAGCGGCTCCGGCGAGCAACCGGAGACGTCCGGCCTGCTGCGCCGGATCCCGGACACCATGACGACCGTGCCCGCCGTGCTGCTCGCCGCCGCCCTCGCCGTCGGGGTGGTCCCCGGCTTCGGCGCCCTGGTGGCCCGCTCGGTCAACGAGGCCGGCTCGGGCGGAGCCCACGCCTCGGTGCACTGGACCGTGCAGGGCGTGCTGCTGGGAGTGGCCTCCGCCGTGCTGGCCGCGGCGCTGGCCGGTCTCGCCGTCGTCCGGCCCCGCTGGGTGGCCGCCCCCGACTGGGCCGCGCCCCTCAGGCGCCTGCAGTCCGGGCACGTCGGCGACTACGTGGCCTGGCTGCTGGCGGGCGCGACCGTGCTCGGGGCGCTGGCCCTGCCGGGGGTGCTGGGCGGCTGATCAGGGCCCGTAGGTGATGTGCACCTCCTCGAAGCCGAGCGAGCGCAGCAGGCCCTGGAGCATGCCGGTGGTGTTGCGCTCGGCCCGGCCGGTCAGGCCGCTGCTCTTCGCCGCGTCGCCGATGTGCCGGACGGCGAGCTTCTGCACGGCCTGCTCGCCGTTGGGGTTGTCCGAGAACAGGTCGCCGATCCGGTCCAGCAGCCCGCGCTGCTTGGACACGGCGTAGGAGTGGTCCGGGTCCAGGGACGGCTTGCCGAGCCGCGCGTGCGGCAGCCGGATCGTGGCGGTCGTACGGTCCTTGTCCACCCGTACGTCCCGCTCGCCGATCCCGCCGAGGTCGACGTAGGCGTCCACGGTGCCCGCGCCGACGTACAGGGTGCGGGTGCCGCGCAGGGCGTCGGGCAGGTATTTGGTGTCCTTTTCCAGGTCCACGACGACCTGGAAGTTGCCCGAGGCCGCGTCGTAACGGCTCATGTCCTGGATCGACTTGAGCAGAGTGGGCCCGGAGCGGTCGGTGGTGTCGGTGCCGAACAGGTCCTTGATGCCCGGCAGTACGGCCAGCCGGATCCCGGCGAACAGCACGGCGAGCACCAGCACGACCGCGGCCACGACCCTCGCCCAGACCGGCAGGCGTCTCACGGAAGTCGTCATCGTGACGGTCCTCCTTCCTGCCGACCGGATGCCCGCCAACTCCCCGGCCAAGACAGTCGCGTGGGAGGAATCACCGTCAGGCCGGAGCCGCTCCGCTCACAGGGAGCCGGACGCGGCCTCGGAGCGGGCCAGGGCCTCGTCCAGGCTGGGATGCGGGGGCAGGAGCCGGGCCAGACCGGTGACCCGGAGCACCCGGAGGGTCAGCGGGTGCGCGCACACCAGGTGCAGCTGCCCGCCGCGCTCCAGCACCCGGACGCGCGCCCGGTACAGCAGCCGCAGCCCCGAGCAGTCGAAGAAGGTGACCGGCCGCAGGTCGACGACCAGCCGGACCCCGGGCCGGCCGGTGACCCGGTCGAGGAACGGGCCGATCTCCGCCGCCGAGTCGATGTCGATCTCGCCCCGCAACTCCAGCACCGTGTGCCCGCGGTCCTCGTACACGCCCAGTTGCCGGGTGAGAGGTACGGGTTCGTGTCGCACCTCGGCCCCACCTCCCACCCGCGCCCCGATGTCGTTTCCCGATCGTCAAGTTACCCTCGATGGAAGGAATTTGAGCATGTTCGATTGACATATGTCTTCGAGTTTGACGCGGGCGCGGGTGTGAAGGGGAGTACGGGTCGCTCAGTCCACCAGCAGGACCAGCTTGCCGGTGGTCCGGCCGGTCTCTCCCAGCGCGTGTGCCTTCGCCGCCTCGGCCAGCGGGAAGGTCCCGGCGATCGTCGCCTTCAGCCGTCCGGACCCGGCCAGTTCCGCGATCGCCTCCATCCCCGCCCGGTCGGCGTCGACCAGCATGCGCACCGCCCGCACGCCCAGCCGTTCGGCCTCCTCGTAGAAGTCGTCGGAGCCCATCGGGAGGATCGACACCACCACACCGCCCGGCCGCAGCACCCGCAGCGACCGTACGGAGGTCTCGTCGCCGAGCGTGTCCAGGACCACGTCGACGTCCTTCACCGCCTCCGTGACGTCCGTGGACCGGTAGTCGACCGGCTCGTCCACGCCGATCTCCCGCAGGAAGTCGTGCTTGCCCGCGCTCGCCGTACCGATCACGTACGCCCCGCGCGCCTTGGCGATCTGCACCGCCACATGGCCCACCCCGCCGGCCGCCGCGTGGACCAGCACCCGCTGCCCCGGCCGGACGTCGGCGTGCTCGGTCAGCGCCTGCCACGCGGTCAGCGACACCAGCGGCAGCGCGCCCGCCTGCACGTGGTCGAGGGAGTCCGGCTTGCGCACCAGGGCCCGGGCGGGGACGGTGACGTACTCGGCGTGCGTGCCGTGGCCGTAGGGGTACGGCACCATGCCGAAGACCTCGTCGCCCGGCCGGAACGCGGCCACGCCGAAACCGGTCTCCGCGACCTCGCCGGAGACGTCCCAGCCGAGGACGAACGGGGGCTCGCCCAGGAAGACGCCGGCGGCCCGGTGCTTCCAGTCGGTGGGGTTCACCCCGGCGGCCCGCACCCGGACCAGCACCTCGTTCGCGCGCGGCCGCGGCCGCTCCAGCTGTACTTCCCTCAGTACCTCGGGACCGCCGAGGACGTCCTGGCTGATGGCTCGCATCGTGTTCACATCGCTCATGGCCACCAGCCTGCCGGAGCCGGGCCGTCCGGAAAATGGCATGATTGCCAACATCCGATAGGATCGTGCCATGACCGATATGGAGCTGCGCCCCAAACGCCCCGAACGGGTGGTCGTCCTGGCCCTCGACGGCGTCTACCCCTTCGAGCTGGGCATCCCCAGCCGTATCTTCGGCGCGGCAGACGGCCACTACGAGGTGCTCACCTGCTCGGTCGACGGCCGGCCCGTGCGCACCAACGCCGACTTCACGATCGGCGTCGCCCACGGCCCCGAGATCCTGAACACGGCCGACACCGTGGTCGTCGCCTCCGTGTCGACCGCGCACATCCCGGCCGAGCTGAGCCCGGAGCTGGCCGCCGCGCTCGCCCGGATCCGCCCGGACGCCCGGATCGTGTCCATCTGCACGTCCGCCTTCGTCCTCGCCGCGGCAGGACTGCTCGACGGCCGCCGGGCCACCACCCACTGGCAGGTGGCCGAGATCTTCCGCCGCCGGTTCCCCCGGGTGGACCTCGACCCCGACGTCCTCTTCGTCTCCGACGGCCGCATCCTCACCTCGGCCGGCGCGGCCGCCGGCGTCGACATCTGCCTGCACATCGTCCGCACCGACCACGGCAGCGAACTGGCGAACGCCGTCGCCCGCCGCTGTGTCGTGCCCCCGTTCCGGGACGGCGGCCAGGCCCAGTACATCGAGCAGCCGGTCCCCGAGAGCGGGGCCGCCGGCACGGCCGCCACCCGCGCCTGGGCGCTGGAGCGCCTGGACGAGCCGCTCACCCTGGCGGACCTCGCCGGACACGCCCGGATGAGCCTGCGCACCTTCGCCCGCCGCTTCGGTGACGAGGTCGGCCTCAGCCCCGGCCGCTGGCTCATCCAGCAGCGGGTGGCCCGCGCCCGGCACCTGCTGGAGGCCAGCGACCTGCCGGTGGACCGGATCGCCGCCGAGGTGGGCTTCGCCACCGGCGCCTCACTGCGCCAGCACCTGCACGCGGCCATCGGGGTGTCCCCGCAGACCTACCGGAGGACGTTCCAGCAGACCCGCTGAACGTTCGGGCGGCCCCGGCTTCACGGCCACCACGGAACGGCCGTGGGCGGACCACCGCCCGGACACGCGCCGGGCGACTCCGTGCGCGGACCGGGGATCCACGGTCACACTGAGCGTGACGATCACCCAGAGGAGGCCGTGCCCCATGACCCCGCCCCCCGCCCGCAGTGCCGAGCAGCGCAAGAAGGACACCCTCCGCCGGCTGGAGAGCGACGTCGACGCGTGGGTCGCCACCGCCGGTCCCGACGGCGCCGCGCCGTATCTGGTGCCGCTGTCGTACGTGTGGGACGGCACCTCGCTGCTGTTCGCCACGCCGGCCGAGAGCCCCACCGGACGCAACCTCGTGGCCACCGGCCGGGCCCGTCTCGGCATCGGCCCCACGCGGGACGTCGTCCTGATCGACGGCACCGTGCAGGTCGTGACGCCCGAGGACCTGCCCGAGGAGGACGCCGAGGTCTTCGCCGGGAAGACCGGCTTCGACCCGCGCCGACTGGCCACCCGCTACCTGTACTTCAGGGTCCTGCCGCGGCGGGTCCAGGCCTGGCGCGAGGAGAACGAGCTGCGCGGCCGGGACCTGATGCGCGACGGGGAGTGGCTGCCCGCCGACTGAATCCGGGAGCCCGGGATATCCGCAGGGAAGAGGACTCATCCCGGGGAGGATCCATGGCACTGGTCAAAGCGGGCGTGGTCGTACTGGACTGCGCGGAACCGGAGAAACTCGCGGAGTTCTACCGCGAGTTCCTGGACGGTGAGCGGACGTCCGCGTCCGCCAACCTGGTGGAGATCCGGGGCGCCGACGGCGTACGGCTGGCCTTCCGGCGCGACGTCAACGCGACCCCGCCCAGCTGGCCGCGCCCCGAGAACTCGCTCCAGGCCCATCTCGACTTCCTGGTGGAGGACTTGGACGAGGCCGAACGGCGGGTCGTCGGCCTCGGCGGCCGGCCCATCGAAACGCGGGACGCGGCGGGCCCCTACGAGGAACGCGGCTACTCCGACCCCGCCGGCCACTCCTTCACCCTCCGCCTGGTCCCCCCGACGGCCCCCAAACAGGGCTGAGCCCGTCCGGCCCACCCGGCGGCGCCGAAGCGGACTCGGTCCGGGCGCCGGAGTGGGGCCGGCCGGGGTGTCGCGGCGGAGCCCCCGGTGGCGCCCTGAGGGGCCACCGGGGGCTCGGGTGGGCCTGCCGAGCGGCACCGGGACCGGCTGGTGCCCGGTGTCACCGGGTCAGTCGCGGCCGCCCTTGTCGGTCGAGGGCCACACGCCCGTCGAGCGGGCGATGGCCTTGGCGCCGGTACGGTCCACGGCGCTGCGCACGACCGCGAAGATCGCGCCCTGGACGGCCGCGGCCAGCAGGATCTCGCCCCAGCCGCGGTCCGGGTCCAGGGCGTCGGGCGCGTCCTCCTCGTGCCGGATCGCCATCCACGCCTTGCGGAAGGCCATGCCGGCCAGCGCGCCACCCGCCCAGCTGAGCACGAACCCGACCGGCTGGTAGGCGAGAGGGAGCTTCTTCTTCTTGTTCTTGGCCATGTCTGACTACTTCCTCGTCAGCCCTTCCTCATGCGGCCCGTCCTCGCTCGGCCACCCGTTCGCCCGGGGGCACCGGTCCCGGCGGCGTTCCGTCGCCGAACGGCCGCCCGCCCAGCTCCGCCCGGCCGTGCGGGCTCAGCCAGCCGGCGAGGTCCGGGCCGAGCGGCACGATGCCGGTCGGATTGATCCCGGAGTGCACCTGGTAGTAGTGCCGCTTGATGTGGTCGAAGTCGACCGTGTCGCCGAACCCCGGCGTCTGGAACAGATCCCGGGCGTACGCCCACAGCACCGGATGCTCCGCCAGCTTCCAGCGGTTGCACTTGAAGTGGCCGTGGTACACCGCGTCGAACCGCACCAGCGTGGTGAACAGCCGGATGTCCGCTTCCGTGAGGGTGTCGCCGACCAGATACCGCTGCTCCGACAGCCGCCGACCGAGCAGTTCCAGCCGCCGGAACACACCCGCGCACGCCTCCTCGTACTCCTTCTGGTGCGTGGCGAACCCGGCCCGGTACACCCCGTTGTTCACGTCCTCGTAGACCTCGGCCATCACCTGGTCGATCTCCTCGCGCCGCCCGTCCGGGTACAGCTCCGGCGCGCCGGCGCGGTGCAGGGCCGTCCACTCGGTGGCCAGGTCCAGGGTGATCCGCTGGTAGTCGTTGGTGACCAGCCGGCCGCTGGGCACGTCCACGATCGCGGGCACGCTCACCCCGCCCGGATAGCCGGTCTCCCGCCTGTCGTAGGCCTCGCTCAGGAACCGGATGCCGAGCACCGGGTCCCGGCCGCCGGGGTCCAGGGTGAACCGCCAGCTGCGGTCGTCCTGGACGGGGTCGGCCACCGCCATCGGCAGTGCCTCCTCAAGGCCCAGCAGCCGGCGTGAGATCACCGCCCGGCTCGCCCACGGACAGGCGCGGGAGACCACCAGCCGGTAGCGGCCCGCCTCCACCGGCCAGCCGTCCCGGCCGTCGGCGGTGATCCGGTCCGGGAAGTGGCTCCTGGACCGGGTGAAGCCGCGGTGTCCGTAGGCGCGGTTGCCGTCGCCGCCCATGTCTCCTCCTCGCCGCCCGGGTCCGCCCGGGTCCGCCCGGGCCGTCCGGGTCCTCATGCCCCGCGTTCCCCGTTTGGCCCGGACCGCACGGTGTGAGCCGTCCGGTCGGGGGCAGTCGGCGAAGGGTGAGTGGGACATCCTCGGAACGGGAGACGGCCGCACGGACGGTCGAGGACGGCGCGACGGGAACGGCGCACGCCACGGGCCCGGAAACGGCCCCGGCGCACGCCCCGGACAGCGAAAGGCAACCGGCACGCGCCCCCGCGGGCGACGCCGACGGCAAGCCGGGCGGCGAGTCGGGCGGCGAGCCCGACGGCAAGCCGGGCGGCCGGGCGAAGGGCGGGGCCGATCGGCACACCAGGATCACCGTCCTCGTGGCGCTCGCCGCCAACCTGGTCATCGCCGTCGCCAAGGCGGCCGGCGGTGTCCTCGCGGGCTCCCCCGCCCTGCTGTCGGAGGCCGCGCACTCGGTCGCGGACAGCCTCAACGAGGTCTTCCTGCTGGCCGCGCTGCGCCGCAGCCGCCGCCCCGCCGACGCCCGGCACCCCTTCGGCTACGGCAAGGAGCGCTTCTTCTGGTCCCTGCTCGCCGCCGTCGGCATCTTCGTCATGGGCGGCTGCTTCTCCTTCCTCCAGGGCGTCGACGCGCTCCGCAGCGGCGCCGACGAGACGTTCGGCGGCTATGTCGCGGGCCTGATCGTGCTGGGCGTGGCGCTGCTCGCCGAGGGCGTGTCGCTGCTGCGGGCCCTGCACCAGGTGCGCCGGCAGGGCGGCGGCCTCGGCGCGCTGCGCGATCCCGCGCTGCGCACGGTGGTCGCCGAGGACGGCACCGCGGTGCTCGGCGTGAGCCTCGCCCTGGCCGGCATGGCCCTGCACATGGTGACCGGGCAGGTCGTGTGGGAGGCGTCCGCCTCGCTGGCGATCGGCGTGCTGCTGGTCTACGTCGCCTACCGGCTCGGCCGCGACGCCCGCGCCCAGCTGATCGGGGAGGCCGCGGACCCGGAACTGAGCGGCAGGATCCGGGCGCTGCTGCGGGCCCAGCCGGAGATCGACAGCGTGGAGGCGCTGTTCACCATGAAGATGGGCCTGGACTCCATGCTGGTGGCCGCCCGCGTCGACCTGGTGCCGGGCCTGGACAGCGAACGTGTCGAGGAGGTCGCCGTACGCATCAAGCGGTCCCTGGCCCGGACGTTCCCGGACACCGGGGAGATCTTCCTGGACGTGACCGACCGGCCGGCGGGCGAGTCACGAGAAAGCCCCGCCGCGACGGGGGAACGCGGCGGGGCCTGACGCACCAGTGCCCGGACTCAGGCCTGTTCACACGTCTGCGGAACAGATTTTTCTGAAACGGAGCCGTGTCCGGCCTGAATCAGCTCTCGTCGAGCGGCTCCAGCACGAAGACCGGGATCTCCCGGGAGGTCTTCTCCTGGTACTCGGCGTACGGCGGGAACGCGGCCACCGCCCGCTCCCACCACGCGGCCTTCTCCGCCCCGGTGACCTCCCGGGCCCGCATGTCCCGCTTCACCGGGCCGTCCTGCAGCTCGACACGGGGTTCGGACCGCACGTTGAAGTACCAGACGGGGTGCTTGGGCGCACCGCCGAGGGACGCGACCGCCGCGTACCGGCCCTCGTGCTCCACCCGCATCAACGGCGTCTTGCGGATCTTCCCGCTCTTCGCGCCCCGCGTGGTCAGCACGATCACCGGCAGCCCGGTGTCGCGCAGCGTCGTCCCCTTCGTCCCGCCGGAACTCTCGTACAGCTCGACCTGCTCACGCACCCACTGCGTCGGGCTCGGCTCGTACTCGCCCTCAAGAGGCATGGATCCGCTTCCTTTCGTCGTCCGCGGTCTGTCCGCCACCGGCGTCAACAACGGTGGCCGCCGTACTCATCCGTACCGCGCACGGGGCCCGGCGACGCGGCGGTCTCCGGAGATCATCGCCTTCCGCCCGGCCCCGCACACGGCGGTGGCCGGTTCTCGCGCCCGGACCCGGGGTACTTCGGCCAGATCGGCCGGCTCACCGAAGTGGCCGAACTTGGCGTCGACCCATAGGTGCCTGGGGCATCTAATGAAGATCGGCACGACGCACTACTTCGTCTGCGAGGTCTTTCCATGACGGAACTGACGGACACCAGCGGCCCGGCAGCACCGGCCGAACCCGTCGCCTTCCCCCAGGACCGCACCTGTCCCTACCACCCGCCCACCGGCTACGAACCGCTGCGCGACGGGCGCCCCCTGTCCCGCGTCACCCTCTACGACGGCCGCGAGGTCTGGGTGGTCACCACCCACTCCACCGCCCGCACCCTGCTCGCCGACCCCCGCCTGTCCACCGAGCGCCGCCGCCCCGGCTTCCCCGTGCCCACACCCCGCTTCGAGGCGGCCCGCAACCGCAAGGTGGCCCTGCTCGGCCTGGACGACCCCGAGCACCACCAGCAGCGGCGGATGCTGATCCCGTCGTTCACCGTCAAACGCGCGGCGGCCCTGCGCCCCTGGATCCAGCGGATCGTGGACGACCTGCTGGACACGATGATCGCCCAGGGGCCGCCCGCCGAACTCGTCTCCGCTTTCGCGCTGCCCGTGCCCTCGATGGTGATCTGCGGCCTGCTCGGAGTGCCGTACGCCGACCACGAGTTCTTCGAGGAGCAGTCCCGCAGGCTGCTGCGCGGTCCGACCGGCGCCGACACCGTCGAGGCCCGCGACCGGCTGGAGGAGTACCTCGGCGGCCTGATCGACGCCAAGGCACAGGAGGCCGAACCCGGTGACGGCATCCTCGACGAACTGGTCCACCAGCGGCTGCGCACGGGCGAGCTGGACCGCGCCGACGCCGTCTCGCTCGCCATCATCCTGCTGGTCGCCGGGCACGAGACCACCGCCAACATGATCTCCCTCGGCACCTTCACCCTGCTCCAGCACCCCGAACGGCTGGCCGAGCTGCGCGCCGACCCCGCGCTGCTCCCCGCCGTCGTGGAGGAGCTGATGCGGATGCTGTCCATCGCGGACGGTCTGCAGCGGGTGGCGCTGGAGGACATCGAGATCGCCGGCAGCACCATCCGGGCCGGCGACGGGGTGCTCTTCTCCACCTCGGTGATCAACCGCGACACGGCCCTGTACGACGATCCCGACGCCCTGGACTTCCACCGCACCGAACGCCACCACGTGGCCTTCGGTTTCGGCATCCACCAGTGCCTGGGTCAGAACCTGGCCCGCGCCGAGCTGGAGATCGCCCTGGGCACCCTGTTCACGCGGCTGCCCGGGCTGCGGCTGGCCGTCCCGGCGCAGGAGATCCCGTTCAAACCGGGCGACACGATCCAGGGGATGCTGGAACTCCCCGTGAGCTGGTAAGAGGCTCTGCTCATGCACATCGACATCGACAAGGACGTCTGTATCGGCGCCGGGCAGTGCGCGCTGGCCGCACCGGGCGTCTTCACCCAGGACGACGACGGCTACAGCACCCTCCTGCCAGGCAGCGAGGACGGCGCGGGCAACCCGATGGTCCGGGCGGCGGCCCGGGCCTGCCCGGTGAGCGCGATCACCGTACGGGACAGCACCGGCTGACGGCGCTCCGGCGGTACGGCGCCCCCCGGGCCGCCGTACCGCCGGACGGCCCGTACCGGTGTCGGCCGTTCAGCGCACCCTGCGCACGTACCCGGCGCTGCCCGGGACGGACACGCCCCGGTCGCGGCGGACGATGCTCAGCCGGTCGCCCCAGCGGGCGCGGGCCGCGCGCAACCCGCCGTCGGTGTACTCGACGTCCACCACCCGGTCGTCGAACGCCTTCGCGTACACCTCGCACTCGGCGTACTGCCCGCACTCCTCCGTCACCGCGAAGTCCAGCCCGGCGTGCCCGCGCCGCCCGGCCAGCTCGGCGGTGTTCTTCTGACCGACCGCCAGGTTCCGCGCATGCGCGTGCCGGGACAGCAGGCGCATGAAAGCGGTCGCGTCGGAGGCCGTGAGCAGCCCGTGGGAACGGGTGTAGCTGTCGTAGTTGTCCGGCTCGACGGCGTCGTACCCCTTGTCCGCGCAGCCGTCGACCCACCGGTCGACCCGCTGCGCCACCCGGTCCCGCTTGGCCGGCGTGCCGATGTCCAGCAGCGGCTCGTTCCAGTCCCGGTCGACCACGACCCCGCCCCGCGCGTCGCGCAGCAGCAGATCGGCCGGCCAGGCGGAACGCTCGGCGGGCTGCACCTGGAACGCGTTGACGTAGCAGATGTTGTACAGCCCCGGCGCGGGGGAGTCGGACCGGTCGCGGCTGACGATCCGCACGCCCGCGGGCGGGGGATAGGCGCCGCCGATCTGGTAGTCGAACCCGGCGTGCCGTGGCGGCAGCCGCAGCGAGGCGGCCTCCGCCGTGCCGCCCTGCTCCCGCTGCCCGGACGTACAGCCGGCCGACACCGCGACGACCAGCGCCGCCACCAGCGCGCCCAGGGCCGTACGCGACCCCGAGGCGCGGCGCTCACCCCTGGCACCCCTGCAAGACACGTCCGCTCCGTCCCGCCCACGCCGGGCGGCGCGGGTATGCCCCGTGATCACATCCCCCGCACCGGACAGGCGTCAAGTCGGACGCGGCCCCCGTCGTAGGCTCTGCGGTGACCGTCCTCCCGAAGGCAGGAGCACCAACGATGCAGTACGTGAAGCTCGGTTCGACCGGCCTGGACGTCTCGCGGATCTGTCTGGGCTGCATGACCTACGGCCTGCCCGACCGGGGCGTCCACGAGTGGACCCTGGACGAGGAGGCGTCCCGCCCGCTGATCCGGCAGGCGCTGGACGCGGGCGTCAACTTCTTCGACACGGCGAACGTCTACTCCGACGGCACCAGCGAGGAGATCGTCGGCAAGGCGCTGCGGGACTTCGCGCACCGCGACGAGATCGTCCTGGCCACCAAGGTGCACGGCCGGATGCGGCCGGGGCCCAACGGGGCCGGGCTGTCCCGCAAAGCCATCATGAGCGAGATCGACCACAGCCTGCGCCGGCTCGGCACCGACTACGTCGACCTCTACCAGATCCACCGCTACGACCACGCGACTCCCGTCGAGGAGACGATGGAGGCGCTGCACGACCTGGTCAGGGCGGGAAAGGTCCGCTACATCGGGGCCAGTTCGATGTACGCCTGGGAGTTCTCCAAGGCGCAGTACACCGCCGAGCGGCACGGCTGGACGAAGTTCGTCTCCATGCAGAACCACTACAACCTCCTCTACCGCGAGGAGGAGCGGGAGATGCTGCCGCTCTGCGCGGACCAGGGCGTCGGCGTGCTGCCCTGGAGCCCGCTCGCCCGCGGCCGGCTCACCCGGGACTGGGGCACGGTCACCGAGCGGAGCGCGAACGACGACTTCGGCAGCCGGCTGTACCTGGAGAGCGACCGCGCGATCGTGGAGGCCGTGGGCCGGATCGCGGGCGAGCGCGGCGTGCCCCGCGCCCAGGTCGCCCTCGCCTGGCTGCTGCACCAGGACACCGTGGCGGCCCCGATCGTCGGCGCCGCCAAGCCGCAGCACCTCGAGGACGCGGTGGCGGCGGTCGAACTGACGCTGACCGACAAGGAGATCGAGGAACTCGAGCAGCCGTACGCGCCGCACGCGATCAGCGGCCACTGAAAACCGCGCGTCCGGACCGGATGCCGATGAGAAACCGCGGCGGTGAATGCCGGGGATCGGGAGATCTCTTGTTCGGACGTGTTCGGCTGTGTAAAAGTGTGCGCTGTCGGCGCGCAGGCAAACACATTCTCTTTCTGTATGCGCCAGGCCGCTCCCGTACACCCCCCACGCTTCACAAGAGCCGCCTCAGGTGGATGTCCGAGCTGCCCCATGCCCTCGCCATACCGATTGGTATGGACCAGATCCGGTAGTGCGTCGGGAGGAATTCGGCCGTGACCGAGGCAGGCCTGTCGGACGAGCAGCTGAGCGCCGAACTGAGGAAGTGGACGGGCGCGTCACCCGCCCTGCATCCCGTCGGTGAACTCCTCGACCGGCACTGGGCGGCGGCCCTCGCCTACGCCCGGCTGTGCACGGACGGGCCGCGCGCCGCCGGCATGCTCACCACGTCCGCGTTCACCCGGCTGTTCGGCGCGTCGCTGCGGCAGACCGGGCCGACCGCCGCCTGGCGGCCCTACGTGCTGGTCGCCGTCCGCCGTATCGCGGCCGAGTGGGAAACCGACGGCCGCCAGGAACTCCTCCACCCCGGGCTGCGCTCCGGTGACGGTCCCGGCGAGCGGGCCGCGGCCCGGCTGCTGCCACCGCCCGAACGGCGGCTGCTGACCCGCGCGTTCCAGCGGATCCCGGAGACCTCCCGCGCGGTGCTGTGGCACACCGAGGTCGAGGCGGAACCGCCGGCCGTGCCCGCCACGCTGCTCGGTCTGGCGGAGGAGGACACCCGCGTCGAACTGGACCGCGCCCGCGAGCGGCTGCGCGAGGAGTGCCTCCAGGTGCACCGCGAGCTGGCCCCCGACGCCGAGTGCCGGCGCTATCTGCGCATGCTGGACGTGACGTTCCGGCGCGGCGGCACCGCCATCGACCCGGACCTGCGCCGGCACCTGTCGGGCTGCGCCCACTGCGAGCGCACCGCCGGCCAGCTCGCCGAGTTCAACGGCGACGGCCTCGGGCTCGCGCTCGCCGAGGCGGTCCTCGGCTGGGGCGCGCACGGCTATGTGCAGTCCCGGGCGGCCCGGGCCGAGGAGCCCGCCGCACCGGCTCCGGCCGCGGCCACCGTCGTACCGCAGGGCGGCGAGGCGTTCACCCTCGACGCCCCCGACACGCTGGCGACGCCTGCCCCGGGCGCCGCCCACCGCCGGTCGACCGGCTCCCAGGGACCTGCCCGAAGAAGCCGAAGAACCAGAGGCGCCCAAGGCACCCAACGCACCCAGGGCAACGCAGGCACCCAGGGCGCGGAAGCCACCGAGGACCCCGAGGGCACCGGCCCCGCCCCGGCTCCCGCCTCCCCCCGCTCCGCGTACCGCGCCGCCCGGCGTGCCCGGCGCCGCACCCTGGCGCTCGCCGTCGTCACCGTCAGCGGACTCGTCGTCCTGCCCCTGGTGCTGTGGTCGGTGCTCGGCTCGGGCGACGACCGGGCGCCCGGCGCCGCCGGCAGGCCCTCCCGCACCCCGGGCAAGGACACGGCCTCCCCGGGCGCCTCCTGGGCCGGCCGCAACGCCCCCGGCCAGGGCGCCCTGCACGGCAGGCTGCGCAACCTCGCCTCGGGTCTGTGCGTCGGCGTCGTCGGCGGGAAGGCGGTCGAGGGCGCCGAGACGGAACTCGTCGACTGCTCCGCCGCCCCGGCCCAGCAGTGGACGTACGAGACCGACGGACTGCTGCGCAACGCCGCCGCGCCCGACCTGTGCCTGGACTCCCACCTCGGTTACTCCGTGCGCCTCGCCCCCTGCACGGCCACGGGCAAGGCCGCCCGGGACATCCGCTACGACTTCACCCTCCAGGGCGCCCTGGTGCCGCACGCGAACCAGGGGCTGGCCCTCACCCCGGCCGCCACCGACGGCTCCGGCGCCCTCGTGCTCAAGATCCGCGCCGCGGGCACCGTCCAGCGCTGGTCCGTCGACACCGCCCACCCGGACCTGCGGATGGAGAACGTCAACTGGGCCCGCGACAGCACCCTGGCGCCCACCGCACCGCCCCCGGCCACCCGGCCGGTCACCCCGGCCCCCTCACCCTCCGGTACGAGGTCCGCCCCGGCGCCCTCGCCGTCCGCGACGGAATCCGCCCCGGCGCCCTCGCCGACCGCCACCGTCACCGCCGACCCGTGCGCGGAGTACCCGCGGTTCTGCGGCCGGGACGGGCGCGACGGGCGGCACCGGCGCTGACATGGGGATCGGGCGCGGTACTCAGGGGTGGTGCGGTGGCGGAGGTGGCATCGTTTCCAGGTCGGGTGCCGGTTCCGGCCAGACCAGGAGGACCGGGCAGGGGGCGTGGTCGACGGCGAAGCGGACGGCCGGGCCGAGGCTTCTCGGGCCGAGCCGGGACCGGTCGCCGTCCCGGGCCAGCACCAGCAGCCCGGCCCCCTCGGCCGCGGCCACCACCTCCCGCTCGACCCGGCCCGAGCGCTCCTCGCGCACACAGGGCCGGCCCAGCCGCTCGGCCGCCGCGGTGAGCAGCGAGGCCGCCGACGTGTCGCCGAGTGCCGCCAGCCGGTCGCCGGGATCCGCCACCCGGTGACCGCGCCCCAGCAGCCCGGCGAAGGCGCCGTGCGCCACCGCCGGCACATCGGGGCCGCTCACATGCAGCAACACCACCTCCGCGTCGTCCGGAGCGTGGGCGCGCACCGCGTCCACACAGGCGGGCCAGGTGCCCTCCACCAGCCAGGCGATCACCCGCATCCTCGGCCTCCCTCGGCTCACGCGAACCCGTCACAGAACCCGCAGCGACCCCCACAGTGCCACCACCGCGACCGCGAGGGAGGACGGCACGGCGAGCAGCCCGAGCCGGGTGAACTCCCCGAGGTCCACGTCGTGCTCGTGCTGGTGCACGATCCGCCGCCACAACAGCGTGGCCAGCGACCCCGCGTAGGTGAGGTTCGGGCCGATGTTCACGCCCAGCAGCACCGCCAGCACCGCCCCCGGCCCGGCGGGCACCGCCAGCGGCAGCAGCACCAGCACCGCCGGCAGGTTGTTGATCAGGTTGGCCAGCAGCGCGGCCAGCGCGGCGATCCCGAACAGCGCGGGCAGGCCGGTGCCGGCCGGCACGACCCGCCCGAGCACGTCCGCGAGCCCGTTGTCGACCACCGCCCGCACCACGATGCCCAGCGCCAGGACGAACGCCAGGAAGGCCGGGGACGCCGCCCGGACCACGGTCAGCGGGCTCGCCTGCCGCCGCACCAGCGCCCGCCCGGCCAGCACCAGCGCGCCGGCCGCCGCCACCCAGGCCGGCTCCACGCCGAACGCCGACGCCACCACGAACCCGGCCAGCGTGCAGCCCACGGTCACCAGCGCGAACAGCGGCAGCGCGGGCGTGTCGCCCGTGCTCTCGCCCGAAGGGGCCGCCGCGGTGAGGTCCCGGGCGAAGAACCGCCGGAACACCAGGTACTCGGCGCCGATCGCGGCCAGCCACGGCAGCGCCATCAGCGCCGCGAACCGGGTGAAGCTCAGCCCGCTCGCCGCGAACGCCAGCAGGTTCGTCAGGTTGGACACCGGCAGCAGCAGCGACGCCGTGTTCGACAGGTGGGTGCAGGCGTACACATGCGGTTTGGGCCGTACGCCCGTCCGCGCGGCCGTGGCGAAGACCACCGGGGTGAGCAGCACGACCGTCGCGTCCAGGCTGAGCACGGCGGTGATAGCCGAGGCCAGCGCGAACACCGCCGTCAGCAGCCGCACCGGCCGGCCCCCCGCCCACCGGGCCATCCATGCCCCGCACGCCTGGAACAGGCCCTCCACATCGCAGAAGTGGGCGAGTACCAGCACGGCGGCCAGGAACCCGACCACCGGCCCCAGCCGTTCGGCCTCGGCCCGTGCGTGGTCGAGGGAGATCGCGCCGGTGGCGACCACGACGGCCGCGGCGGGGACGGCCATGACGGCCTCCGGCCGGCCGAAGGGCCGTACCACGGCCCAGGCCAGCACCGCGGCCAGGAGAACGGCGGACAGCGACTCGGCGAGCGGGGTGTTCAGGGCGGATCCTTCCGACGTCGGGCACGGGGTGCCCGCCCATGAAAACAGACAATGTTGAACACGCTACGACGACCGGCTGCCCGCCGCGCCCAGGAACTCCGCCCAGCCGCCCGCCGGGGCCTGCCCGGGCGACAGCGTGCGCAGCCGGCGCAGCACCGCCTGGTCCTGCGCCTCCAGCCAGGCGACGAGCTGCTTGAAGGACACGAAGCGCACGTCGTCGTACGCGGCCATCTTCCCGATGGCCTCCTCCACGGCGTCCATGTAGACGCCGCCGTTCCAGCGTTCGAAGTGGTTGCCGATGAAGAAGGGCGCGCGGTTGGTCTCGTAGGCCCGCCGGAAACCGGCCAGGTAGGTGTCACGGGCCTGGGCCCGCCAGATGTCGTACCGGGTGCGGTCGCCGAGCGGGTTGCCGCCGGACTGGTTGAACATCATGTTGTAGTCCATGGAGAGCACCTGGAAGGAGTGCCCGGCGAAGGGTATGGACTGCAGCGGGAAGTCCCACAGCCTGCCGCCCTGCACCTTGCCCGGCCAGATCTGCAGGCCGCCGGGGGAGCTGGCGTCGTACTTCCAGCCGAGCGCGGCGGCGGTCGGCAGCAGGTTGGCCTGGCCCTCCAGGCAGGGAGTGCGGCCGCCGATGAGCTCCTTGCGGTAGTCGAAGGGGAGCGGTTCGAGGTCGGTGAAGCCGGTGTTGGTCCTCCAGTGGGTCACGAAGTCCACGGCCTGGTCGATCTCGCTGCGCCACTCGGCCGGGGACCAGTTGCGCACGCCGGTCGCGCCGCAGAAGTGCCCGTTGAAGTGGGTGCCGATCTCGTGGCCCTCCAGCCAGGCCGCGCGCACCTGCTGGAGGGTGGCGTGGATGTGCCGGTCGGCGAGGTAGCCGATCGCGGAGGCGCCGACCGGGTGCTGCGGCGGCCGGTAGAGGTCCTTCCTGGACTCGGGCAGCGTGTAGATGCCGCTCAGGAAGAACGTCATCGTGGCGTCGTGGTCGGCGGCCACCTTGCGGAACCGGGAGAACAGCTTGTTGCTCAGCTCGCCGGCCCCGTCCCAGGAGAACACCACGAACTGCGGGGGCTTGCGGCCCTCTTCCAGCCGGTCCGGCTTCGGCTGGTGCGGCTGGGCGCCGGTGTCGGCGGTGGAGCCGTCGCCGATCGGCCTCACCGGCCGGGCCTGGGCCGTGCCCCGGCCGCCCGCCGGGCCCGCTTTGCCGCTGCCGGGGGTGCAGGCGGCCAGTGTCCCGAGGGCGCCCGCCGCCGCCCCGGCCGTCAGCACCCGCCTGCGTGAGATCCCGCTCATCGTCTCCCCGATTCCCTTGTTCCGGGCCCTCGCGGGGCCCGTTCGCCGTACGGTCGACCGGGTTCGATGACCACGGGCCGGGGAAAGATCGCGGCCGGCGGCGCCTGTTGCCGTTCTGTGACAGTTGTGGCGCCGCCATGACGAACGGGGCCGGTCGGCCGAGGGCGCGCCATGACGAACGGGTGCGGCCCGGCCGAGGGTCCGGCATGACGAACCCCACTGCCTCGGGGGCGGCAGCGGGGTTCGCGCGCAGGGGGCGGGGCAGCGGCGGGGTCAGGGGCCGGTGCCCGGGGCGAGCACCATCAGGCGGACGGACGAGGAGTTCCCGGAGACCGGCACCGGGCCGCCCGTCCAGGCCGCCTTCAACGGGGCCCGCTCGTCCGGCGGAGTGACCAGCAACGCGGCCGGCGTGGCCGTCTTCGCCCCGCTGATCTCCGGGTTGGAGAAGGTCAGCCCGGCCCAGGCGCTCCGCCCGGGCTTGAGCGTGACGGTCACCGGGGTGCCCGGCTCACGCCGGGGGTCCGGGCCGAGCTGTGTGCCGGAGCCGTTCACGAAGGCAGCACCCGGATAGCCGTGCAGGGTGCACGTCCGGGCGGAGATGTTGGTGAGCACCACCGGGAAGTTCTCCTGGCCGGCGCCCGGGTCGTTGCGGCCGACCGTGGCGCGCAGTTGGGAGGTGTGGCAGCGGGTGCTCGCCGCGGCCGGGGTGGTGGCCGCCGGGCCGCCCGCGGTGCCGGTCGTCCTCGGCGCGGACGCCGAGCCGGTACCCGTGGACGCCGGGCCGGTGCGCGCGGGGGAGGAGGCCGCGGCCGAGGGGGACGCCGGGGGCGGTGTGGAGTCCCGCGCGGGGGCTGCCGTACCGGGGACGGTGGCCGGGGCCGCACTGTGCGCGGCGGAGCCGTCGCCGCAGGCGGTCAGGAGGCCCAGCACGGCGACCGTACCCACGAGCAGGGCACCGTGCCGCGCGGACCGGGGGATGTACACCATGTCGCTCAACACTCCTGGAGATCACGGCACGCGACCGGGACGCGTGCCTGCGGCGCCGGGTGCGCCGTCCTCTCCGTCCGATGCACGGACCGCCGGAAAAGTTCGGGACGCGCCGGGTTCTGTCCGGTTCTCTTCCCCGCCGGGCCGCTGGGCAGGCGTCGGTCAGCCCACCCGCAACGAACGGAGTACGCCGTCGGTCGCGTCGTCACCGTCCCGCTGACGCACCTGCACGTACACCTGCGGCCGCGCGGTACCGCCCGCCGCGACCAGCGCGGACTCGGTGAGAGAACCGCCGTCCGGGCAGTCGTCCCAGGACCGGACCAGCCCGTGCCAGTCGGCGTCCGTGAAGGCGCGGGCGCCCGTGTACCGGCAGCCGGAGTGCGCCAGCGCCTTGACCTTCGCGGTGACGTCACCGTGCCCGCCGACGCCGACGAACACCCCGTCCACGGCGGCCTTCGGGTCGGACCAGCGGGACAGGTCGCCGGCCACCACCAGGCCCGGCTGGTGCCCTGCGGCCAGCCCGAGCGCCCCCGGGTCCCAGCCGGAGTCGCGCAGCTCCCGGCCGAACGCGTCCGGTACCCGCAGGCTCACCCGCCCGGTGGCGTCCGTGACCCGCACCCCGTGGTCCGCGGTGCCGTCCCGGTGCAGCGCCACGCTCACCGTGACCGCGGCGGCGCCGGCGGCGAGGACACCGGCGAGGACCAGGGCCGGCGCGGTGAGCCGGCCGCGCACCCGGTCCAGGTGCCGCGCGGACCGCACCGGCGGCGCCCCGGCCAGCCGGTCCAGCTCCGCCGCGAACGCCGCGGCGCCCGGCCAGCGCCGCGCCCGGTCCGGCTCCAGCGCGCGCAGCAGCGCCCGCTCCACGTCCGCGTCCAGCTCCGGCCGCAGCCGCCGCGGCGGTGTCACCTGCCCCGGCGGGCCCGGCACGGCCCCGGTGAGCAGCTCGTAGCCGACCGCGCCCAGGCTGTACACGTCCGCCCGCTCGTCGATGCCCGCGCCGGGCTGGGCCTGTTCCGGCGGCCGGTAGCCCGCCGAACCCGCCGCCAGGGTCAGCACCGAGGCCTGCGCCAGGCTCTTGGCCAGCCCCAGGTCGGCGAGCAGCACCCGTCGGCTGCCGTCCGGGGCGGTGTGCAGCAGCACGTTGGTCGGCTTGATGTCGCGGTGCACGATGCCCGCCTCGTGCAGCGCGGCGGCACCGCGCGCGGCCTCGGCCGTCAGCGCCAGCGCCTCCCGCACCGGCAGCGGGCCGCCGGCCAGAGAATCGGCGAGGGTCCCGCCGGCGGCGTACTCCATCACGAAGTACGGCCTGCCGTCCGGGAGTTCGCCGATGTCGTAGACCTGCACCACCCGGCTGGAACCGGCCCGGCGCAGCAGCCGCGCCTCGGACAGGAAGCGCTCCCTGATGTCGAGCCGGTGCGCCCAGTTCTCGGCGAGCACCTTCACCGCGACCGGGGCCTGGAGCTGGGGGTCGTGCGCGAGCCACACCGTGGCGAAGGCGCCGCTGCCCAGCGGCCGTTCGAGGCGGTGGCGGCCGATCCGCTCCAGGGGGTGCATACGACTATCATGCCTGGCCTGAGATCGAGTCGGAGGAGGGGCCGTCCGTGCAGGACCAGGCGCTGACGGAGGAGTTCGCCCGGCGTGCCGCCGCCGGCGACGGCACGGCCCTGGACCGGCTGCTGACGGAGATACGGCCCGAGGTCGTGCGCCGCTGCGCGCGCTTCCTGCCCTGCCGGGAGGACGCCGAGGAGGCCGCCCAGGACGTGCTGCTCCAGGTGGCCCGGCACATCTCCGGCTTCGAGGGCCGCAGCCGCTTCGGGACCTGGCTGTACACCGTCGTCGCCAACTGCTGCCGGCAGAAGTACCGCGAGCTGAAGCGGCGGGCCGCCGAACAGCCCGCGGCCATCGAGCCGGGGCACGCCGTCGACCCGCGCACCACCAGCGTCATCGCCGGCTCCCGGGTGGACCTGCTGGAGGCCCTGGAGCGGCTGGAGCGGGAGCACCCACACCTGGTCGCGCCGCTGGTCTACCGGGACATCTGCCAGCTCGACTACGCCGAGGCCGCCGAGCGCGCCGGCATCCCGCTCGGCACCCTCAAGTCCCGGCTGCACGAGGCCCGCAAGCTGGTACGGCCGTGGCTGACGGCGTCCTGAGCGCCGCGCCGGGGCCTACCGGTCCTCCTCGAACAGCGGCAGCTCCGCCCAGATCGTCTTGCCCTCCGGATGGTGCCGGCTGCCCCAGCGCTGGGTGAGCTGGGCGACCAGCAGCAGGCCCCGGCCGCCCTCGTCGAAGGTCTTGGCCCGGCGCAGGTGCGGGGCGGTGGGGCTGGTGTCGGAGACCTCGCAGATCAGCGTGGCCGCGTCGTGGATCAGCCGGAGCCGGATCGGGTGCGCGCCGTACCGGATGGCGTTGGTGACCAGCTCGCTGACCACCAGCTCCGTCGTGAACGAGGCCTCGCTGAGCGACCAGGCGTCCAGTTGCTCCACGACCTGCTTGCGCACCGGCGCGACCAGCGCCGGGTCGGCGGGGATGTCCCAGGTCGCCACCTGCGTGGCGGGCAGGCCCCGGGTGCGGGCCAGGAGCAGCGCCACGTCGTCGGGGGCGCCGCCGGAGGGGAGCAGGCTGTGCAGGACGCGGTCGCAGGTCTCGTCCAGGGAGTCCGCGTACGCGCCGAGCGCCTGGTAGAGCTTCTCCCGGCTCGTCTCCGGGTCGCGGTCCCGGGACCACACCAGTCCGTCGGTGTACAGCGCGAGGACGGTGCCCTCGGGCAGGTGCACCTCGGTCGACTCGAAGGGCAGCCCGCCCAGGCCCAGCGGGGGGCCGGCGGGCACCTCCAGGGCGTGGGGGGCGCCGCCCGGCCGCAGGACCACGGGCGGCGGATGCCCGGCGCGGGCCAGGGTGCAGCACCGGGACACCGGGTCGTAGACGGCGTACAGGCAGGTCGCGCCGACCTCGCCGGGGCTGCCCGCCTCGCCGGGGCTGCCATCGCCGCCGGACTCCTCCGACAGCCGGATCACCAGGTCGTCGAGGTGGGTGAGGAGCTCGTCCGGTGCCAGGTCGATGTCGGCGAGGGTGCGTACGGCGGTGCGCAGCCGGCCCATGGTGGCCGAGGCCTGGATGCCGTGCCCGACGACGTCCCCGACGACCATCGCGACCCGCATCCCGGACAGCGGGATCACGTCGAACCAGTCCCCGCCCACGCCGGCGCGGGCGGCCGGCAGATAGCGGGAGGAGGCGTCCAGCGCGGCCGTGCGCGGCAGCGACCGGGGCAGCAGGCTGCGCTGGAGCGCGAGCGCGGTCTCCCGTTCGCGCGAGTAGCGGCGGGCGTTGTCGATGCAGACGGCGGCGCGCGCGGTGATCTCCTCGGCCAGCAGCACGTCGTCCGGGGTGAAGCCGTCCGGGCGGCGGTGCCGGGTGAGCACCGCGACCCCCAGGGTCAGCCCGCGCGCCTGGATCGGCACCGACATCGAGGAGTGGATGCCGTACGTGCGCACCCGTTCGTGGCGTCGCGGGTGCCAGGTCAGCCACTGGTCCATGTCGCCGGCGGCCACCGAGGCGGTGATCGTACGGCCCGCGGTCAGCGAGTCGGCCTGCGGGGAGAAGTCCGGGTACTCCTCCGCCGTGCCGGCTTCGATCACGGCCTCGGGCACGCCGGGCAGCACGGACCGGTGGGCGGTGCGGCGCAGCCGCACCGGGGCGGTGATCCGGGCGGGCGGCTCACCGCCGTACTCCTCCGGGTCGAGCAGGTCGATGGTGACGAAGTCGGCGAGCGCGGGCACGCACACGTCGGCCAGCTCCTGCGCGGTGCGGGTGACGTCGAGGGTGCTCCCGATGCGCACGCTGGCCTCGTTGACCAGTTGCAGCCGCTCCCGGGCCCGCAGGCTGTCGCTGACGTCGTGCGCGGCCAGGCACACGCCCCGCACCCGGCCCGCCGTGTCCCGCAGCGGTGCCATCCGGGCGAGCCAGGCGTTCCCCCGGTCATCGCCGCCGGTGGGCATCAAGGTCTGCACGTCCAGCGGGCGGCCCGTGGTCAGGACCCGGAGCATGCTCTGCTCCAGCTCCTCGCTCTGGGGTCTGCCACCGATCTCCGCGAGCCGCAGCCCGCGCAGTCGCCGCTCCGGCAGCCCGACCACGTCGGCCATCGCGCCGTTCATCCGGCGCAGCCGCAGCCGGTCGTCGTAGACCGCGACCGCGCACGGCGACTGGACCAGGCCGGCCTCGGTGAGCGGGTCGTCATCGGGGGGCGGGCCGTCGCCGGTGAGCGGGGTGACCACGATCCAGTCGCCGGGGTGTCCGTCCTCCGGCGGGCGGCGGTGGGCGAGCAGCCACACGGGGACGGTACGGCCGTCCCGGTGGCGCAGACCGACCGTGCCGGCCCAGCGGGTGCCGGGGGGCGGGGTCTCGGGACGGGTGTCGGCGAGCAGCTCGGCGGCGGGGCGGCCCAGGACGGCGGCGGCCGGGTGGCCGAGCAGGCGGCGGGCGCCCTCGTTCCACTCCGTCAGCGTTCCGTCGTCGCCGATGGCGGCCCGGGCCGTGGCCGCATCGTCGAACGGATAGACCCGGCTCATCGTCGCCGCTCCCAAGCGCACACTCACAGTGAACGGGTGGCTCCACCCGTTGGTCCAGAGTAGTGCTTCGCGCCCTGTTGTGAACGAGGGCCGCGGCCGGTTGGCCGACCGTCCGAACGGGGGCGGCCGATCAGTCAGGGCGGCATCCGGCCGGTCTCACGTCGCGGGCAGCGGAAGGCGTTCGGGGTCTTGACGATCGCGTGTGTCAGAACGTCAGAATCTGTTCGATGACGATCAGATGTGAGTACTTCTGGGCCCTGATGAGGGAGAGCCGCCCATGACGGTCACGCGCAGATCGGTTCTGGCCGCCGCCACGGCGGCACCCGCGGCCGGGGCGCTCCTGGGCATCCCCGCGGCCCCGGCCGCCCTCGCCGCCGACGCCTCCGCCGGGGGACGCCACACCGTGCCGCTGCGGGACGGCTGGCGCTTCGCCCTGGTCAACCCCGGCGGCATCACCGACCCCACGGGCGCCTACGCCCGGGCGGCCGACCCCGACTACGACGACGGGGACTGGCGCCGGGTCGCCGTACCCCACGACTGGAGCATCGAACAGACCCCCACGACCGAGCACGGCACCACCAGCGGCACCGGTTTTTTCCCCGGCGGCCTCGGCTGGTACCGGCTCGCCTTCACCCTCCCGCGGGCGTACGCCGGCAAGCGGATCGCGGTGGAGTTCGACGGCGTCTACATGGACTCGTACGTCTACTGCAACGGCACGCAGGCCGGCCGTCACCCGTACGGGTACACCGGCTTCGCCCTCGACGTCACCGACCTGGTCCACACCGACGGCACCACCCCCAACGTGCTCGCGGTCAAGGTGCACAACCAGCTGCCGAGCAGCCGCTGGTACTCCGGCAGCGGCATCTACCGCGAGGCCCGCCTGGTGGTCACCGAGCCGGTGCACGTGGCCCGCTGGGGCACGTACGTCACCACGCCGGAGGTCTCGGCCGACCGGGCGCTGGTCCGGGTGCGCACGACCGTGCGCGACGAGTCCGGCACGGGCGCCGAGGTGGAGATCCGCTCCCGGATCACCGACCCCGCCGGCCGGACCGTCGCCCGCACGAGGGGCACGGTGTCCGTCTCCGGTGAGACCGCCACGACCCACGAACTGACCGTCCCGCGACCCCTGCTGTGGGACTTCGCGACCCCCGGGCACCGCTACACCCTGCACACCGAGCTGCGCGTCGGAGGCCGTACCACCGACACCCTGAGCACGCCCTTCGGCATCCGCACCTTCCGCTTCGACCCCGACGAGGGCTTCTCCCTCAACGGCACCCACACCAAGATCAAGGGCGTCGACCTCCACCACGACCAGGGCGCACTCGGCGCGGCGATCAGCGTCGACGCCGTACGCCGGCAGATGCGGATCATGAAGTCGATGGGCGTCAACGCCTTCCGCACCTCCCACAACCCGCCCTCGCCGCAGATGATCCAGGTCTGCGAGGAACTGGGCATCGTGATGATGGTGGAGGCCTTCGACTGCTGGCGCACCGGCAAGAACACGTACGACTACGGCCGGTTCTTCGACGAGTGGTGCGAGCGGGACGCCACCGAGATGGTGCTGGCCGCCCGCAACTCGCCCGCCGTGGTGCTGTGGTCCATCGGCAACGAGATCCCCGACTCCACCTCCACCGCCGGGCTCGCCATGGCGGACCGGATCATCGCCGCGATCAAGGCCGCCGACGACACCCGTCCGGTGGTCATCGGCTCGAACAAGTACCACGGTGTGCCCGCCACCGGTTCCGCCGCCGACCGCATGCTCGCCAAACTGGACGGCCTCGGCCTGAACTACAACACCGCCAAGTCCGTCGACGCCCTGCACGCGAAGTACCCGCACCTGTTCCTCTTCGAGTCCGAGTCCTCCTCCGAGACGTCGACCCGGGGCACCTACCAGGAACCGGAGCACCTCAACACCGGCGAGAACCACACCCCGGGCAGGCGCGAGACCTCCTCCTACGACAACAACCTCGCCTCCTGGACGATGAGCGGGGAGTACGGCCACAAGAAGGACCGCGACCGGAAGTGGTTCGCAGGCCAGTTCCTGTGGTCGGGCATCGACTACATCGGCGAGCCCACCCCGTACGACGTCTTCCCGGTCAAGGCGTCCTTCTTCGGCGCGGTCGACACGGCCGGCTTCCCGAAGGACATGTACCACCTCTTCCGCAGCCAGTGGACGTCCGAGCCGATGGTCCACCTGCTGCCGATGACCTGGAACCACCAGGAGGGCGACACCGTCGAGGTCTGGGCCTACGCCAACGTGCCCTCCGTGGAGCTGTTCCTCAACGGAGAGTCGCTCGGGGTACGCGAGTTCGACGTCAAGAAGACCACCGACGGTCGCACCTACCTGGAGACCACCGAACCCACCGGCGACGACAAGACCTTCACCGACGGCCCCTACCCGGGCAGCTACACCAGCCCCAACGGCAGCGCCGGCAAACTGCACCTCACCTGGAAAGTGCCCTACCGGAGCGGCGAGTTGAGGGCGGTGGCCCGGCGTGACGGCAAGGTCGTCGCCACCGACGTGCTGCGCACGGCCGGCGCCCCGCACGCCGTACGCCTCACCCCCGACCGCACCTCTCTGGCCGCCGACGGCCGTTCGCTCGCCTTCGTCACCGCTGAGATCGTGGACGCGCACGGCGTGGTCGTGCCCGACGCCGACCACCTCATCGCTTTCGACGTCGCCGGCGGCTCCCTGGCCGGCGTCGACAACGGCCGCCAGGAGAGCGCCGAGCGCTACCAGGCCCGCACCCGCACCGCGTTCCACGGCAAGGCCCTCGCCATCGTCCGGTCCGGCGCGGGACGCGGCGGCCTGGAACTCACCGCCCGGGTGGAGGGGCTGCGCGCGGACACCGTCCGGCTGACCACCACCGCGGCCCGCTCGGCCGCCACCACCGCACCCACCCGGTTCGGCCCCGACGGTCCGCCGCCGCCCGACTACCCCGTCGCGGACGCCGGTTACTCCGGCCGCCCGGACACCCTGCCCGCCGCGATGCTGGACGGCGACCCGGCCACCGGCTGGTCCAACGCCTTCGACAAGTCGGCGACCGCGCTGCTGCCCGCGTTCAGCGGGGCCCGGGCCGAGGACTGGGTCTCCGTCGACTTCGGGCGCACCCGGACCCTCGACCGGGTGGCGGTCTCCTTCACGGTCGACGCCGGCCACAGCCTGCCCGCCCGGGCCGAGGCGGCGGTGTGGAACGGGCACGCCTACGTCCCGGTGACCGGCGCCGAGGTGCGGTGGGCCACCGCCTCCGACAGCCCCACCGTGATCACCTTCGACGCGGCACGCGGCTCCCGGCTGCGGCTGACGCTCACCAGCGCCCACCCGGGCCAGGCGAAGGGGGCGGTGCGCATCAGCCGGCTGGACGTGTGACGGTCCGCCGCCCGGTGCCCGGCCCGCGGAGACCGGACACGCCTTTCGGGGCCTGTCCGGTACCGCGCTGGTACCGCACAGACCTCGCGCTGACCTGCGGGTATTTACGCCCGAGTACCCGCGCGCTACCGTGTGGTGCATGCCAGCTCTGAATGTGGAGTTCAGCGAACGGGAACTCGAGGACCTGCGGCAGATCGCCAAGGAGCGGGGTACGTCGATGAAGGCCCTCGTCCGCGAGGCCGCCGCCGCCGACATAGCCCGGCACCGGGCCCTCCAGGAGGGCGCCGAGGCGTTCCGCCGCTTCTTCGCCGGCCACGCCGAGGAGTTCGCGGCGGCCTTCCCCGACGACGAGCGTCCCGCCAGGGGCAAGGCCGCGTGAGCGATGCCCTCCGCCATCCATATCGACGTCCCGTGGCTGCTCCAACGCCATGAGGAGGTCCTGCCCGACCAGCCCGCCGTGGACGACTTCTCCGCGCTGGTCGCCGCCGTCGCCCGGCACCGGGTGGATCCGCCCCGGCTCGGCGTGGACTCCGACGCGGCCTGGCGCGCCGCCGCGCTGCTGCACACCCTCGCCGTGCTCAAGCCGCTGCCCGCGGCCAACGCCCGCTTCGCCTGCGCCACCGCCGTGGCCTACATGTTCGTCAGCGGCGTCGGCATCGACCCGCCCTACGGCGCCCTCGTCGACCTGGCCCGCGACCTGATCTCCGGCAAGACCGACGTCTACGGCGCCGCCGACCGGCTGCGCTCCTGGCAGATCTGACCCCACGCGCCGGCCGGGCCCGCCCCGGCCGGCGGGAGGATGCCGCCGGAGCACCGGCCGGGGACGGACCGTCCGAGGAGGACCGGTTCCCAGTCCACCACCGGCCCGCCGGCCGCGGGAGCGTGCGCGGCCGGCCGGTGCGGGCACGCGCTTCACACGGGGCGCTCGCGGGATCCGGCCGTCCTTCCGCCAAGTCCTGGCCGACGGCCTGTTGTTGACCTCCCGTCAAGCCGGCCCGTGTCCTGTGTGCGCCTTGTTGCTCGTGTGGGAGGTGTGCGAGGGTTCCAGCGCGGTGAATTTCCGCTCGCACCACGCGCCAAAAGGAATCCGCTCCCGTGTTCACCCCCCACCCCCCGCGTCCCGCCTGGCCGCCGTCCGGCACCGAACCCGGGGAATCCGACGAGTTCCTCGCCGGCCCGCTGCGGGCCGGTTCCGACGCGGAGGCCTCCCGGTCGGCCGCCCTGCTGATGGCCCGGCACTGGCGGCCGGCCCACGAGTACGCGGTCGTCTGCCTGGCCGCCCCCGGATCCCTCGCCCACATGGTCACCGCGACCGCCTTCCACCAGGTCCTCGGCCGGCTGGCACTCGGCGAGAGCGCCGACGCGCTGCGGCCCCGCCTGCTGGTGGCCGTCCGGGACACCGTCCTGAACTGGTCCGCCACCGACCGGATCACCGCCGTACTGCCAGGGCTCGGGAAACCCGCCGGGGGCCGCGGGATGCGTACCGCACCGGCCCTGATACCGGACAACCGTGTCCTGTCCGACCGCTCGTTCCACGCCCTTTCCCGCCTGGAACAGGCCCTGTTGTGGCACACCGAGGTCGAGGCGGAACCGCCGGCCGTGCCCGCCGGGCTGCTCGGCGTGGACCTCCACAGCGCCACGGCCGCGCTGGAACAGGCCCGGGAGAAGTTCCGCGAGGGCCTGGTCCGCGCCCACCGGGACCTCGCGCCCGGGAAGGACTGCCGCTACTACAACCGGCTGCTCGACGTGCCGATCCGGCGGGGCGGGGCGCTGCTGCCCGACGTCGAGGAGCATCTGGCCGGCTGCGCCTACTGCCGGCACGCGGCCGAGCAACTCGGCCACGTGGACGCCGCGTTGGGTGTCCTGCTCGCCGAGGCCGTGCTCGGCTGGGGCGCCCGGCGCTACCTCGACTCCCGCCCCGGCCGCCGCCAAGGCCCCGCCCGCGGCGGCTCCCGCGGCCCTCGCGGCTCCCGCGGCCCTCGCGGCTCCCGCGGCTCCCGCGGCTCCGGCGGACGCCGGCGCGGCGGCGGGCCCGGGTTGCCGGCCCGGCTCCTCGCCGCCGTGTCCGCGCGCCGCGCGCCGGGCTCCTGGTCGTCCCGGGCACTGCTGACGGGCGTCGGGGTGGTCTCGGCCGGGCTGCTCGCGACGGTCCTCGCGGTCGGTGTGTGGCCGGACGGCGGCGACGGCACCGAGCGGGTCGCCACGAGCGCCCACCCCGGCACCCCTGCCTCGGGCACCACGGTCCTGCGCGACGCCGCCGGCCGGTGCCTGGACGTCAAGGGCGCGCCCGAGGCCGGGGCGAGTGCCGTGCTCGCCGTGTGCTCCGGCTCGGCCACGCAGCGCTGGACGTACGAGAAGGACGGGTTGCTGCGCAGTGCCGCCGACACCGGTCTGTGCCTCGACTCGCACGCCGACGCCGGGGTGGTACGCCTCGGCCGCTGCGCCGGCGCCGGTTCGGCACGGGCCGACGACGTGCGCTACGACCGCACCCCGCAGGGCGAGTTCCTGCCCCGCTGGGACCGCACGCTCGCCCTCGCCGCCGACGGCGACCAGAACGACGCCGACCTCGTCGTCAAGGTCCGGGACGGGTCCGCAGACCAGCGCTGGACGGCGACGTAGCGGACGGGACGGCGCGCCGCGCGCCCTCGGGGAGGCGGCGTAGGGTCGGGCGGCGGTGCGTCGTCAGGTGCCGTGCCGCTGCCGGCTGTCGGGTCCGGCCGTGTCGGCGCCCGCTCGACGGTGGACGGCCGCCTGGTGCGCGCGGCGGTGCGCGCGGGATGGCCGTGCGTCCTCGGGGTCCCGTGCTGCCGTCGGCTGCCAGCGGTGGACGGCCGCGTAACGGGCCCGGCGGTGCGCCGTGGGGCGGCCGTGCGCCCTCGGGGAGCCGCGCTGCCGTCGGCTGTCAGGCCCGGCCTTGTCGCCGGTCGGTCGGCGTTGGTCGGCGGCGTGGTGCGCGCGGCGGTGCGCTGTGGGGCGGGCGTGCGCCCTCGGGGGGTCGCGCTGCCGCCGGCTGCCGGTTCCGGCCGTGTCGCCGGTCGGTTGGCGGTCGACGGGCGCGTAGCGATCCCGCAGCGGTCTCACGCTGTCGTGCTGCCGTCCGCTGCCAGGTCCGATCGTGTGACCGTGGCCGGTCCGGCGTGGCCCGACAGGGCCAGGGTGAGGTCGAGTTCCGCCAGGAGGCAGCGGATGACGTGTTCGACGCCCGTCTGGCCGTCCAGACCGAGGCCGTAGACGTACGGGCGGCCCAGCAGGACCGTCCGGGCGCCCAGGGCGAGGGCCTTGAAGACGTCGGCGCCGGTGCGCACACCGCTGTCGAACAGGACCGTCAGCCGGTCGGCGACCGCGTCCGCGACCAGGGGCAGCGCGTCGGCCGCCGCGATCGAGCCGGCGACCTGCCGGCCGCCGTGGTTGGAGACCACCACGCCGTCCATGCCGGCGTCCGCGGCGAGCCGGGCGTCGTCCGGGTGCAGCACGCCCTTGAGGACGATCGGCCCGTCCCAGTGGTCGCGCAGGAAGGCCAGGTCGGGCCAGGTGTGGCCGGCGTCCCCGAACAGGCCGAGGAAGTGCAGCACCGCCGCGTTCGGGTCCTCGTGCACCGGCTTGGCGAGGCCCGCCCGGAACGCGGGGTCGGTGAAGTAGTTGGCGGTGCCCACGCCGTGCAGGAACGGCAGGTACGCCTGGTCCAGGTCGCGGGGCCGCCAGGCCAGCAGCGGGGTGTCCAGCGTGACCACCAGCACCGAGAAGCCGGCCGCCCGCGCCCGGGCGAGGAAGCTCCGGGTCACCTCGCGGTCCCTGCCCCAGTACAGCTGGAACCACCGCTCGGCGTCCCCCATCGCCTCCGCCACCTGCTCCAGCGGGGTGCTCGACGCCGACGACAGGACGAACGGCACGCCCTGCGCGGCGGCGGCGCGGGCGGCGGCGGACTCGGCGTCCGGATGCATGATCGACAGCACGCCGACGGGTGCCAGGGCGAGCGGCGCCGGCAGCGTCCGCCCCAGCACCTCGGTGGTGAGGTCCCGGTCGCGCACGTCCCGCAGCATGCGCGGCACGATCCGGCGCCGGTCGAGCGCCTCCCGGTTGGCGCGGGCCGTGGTGCCGTCGCCCGCGCTGCCCGCCACGTAGCCCACCGGGCCCGGGCCGAGCCGGTGCTCGGCCAGCTCCTCCAGCCGGGTCAGGTCGGTGGGCAGCCGGGGCACCGCCCCGGTCGTCCCGTTCAGGTAGATCTCGTACTGGAAGTCCGCCCAGTGCCGTGCCATCCGTCAACTCCCGCCCGCCGTCGGCCCCGTGGGCCCCGACGATACCGACCCGCAAGGTGATCACTTCGTGAACACAAGGAGTCATGAAGGGACTGGAGGCGGTAGCAGCCGGAATGTTTCAGGACGATTAACGAACCGCTGATTTTCCGCCACTCTGTCGCTCCGGCGACCGGGGAACCGCTCTGTTCCGGGGTCACGGCGTTCGACTTCCGTGACTTCACGCCACTGATTCAACACGAAAGGTTACTGAAACCCATGCGTTCGATGTGAGTTTCGGCGGTGGAGTCGGCAGAGTGGCGCTCGCCGCTCCGGTGCCCGACCGGAGACCGGAGCCGGCACTTCGTCAGTTCGAGCGGAAGGATGCACACAATGCGGAACACCGCGCGCTGGGCAGCGGCCCTCGGCCTCACGGCCGCCGCCGTTTGCGGACCCCTGACCGGGGCCGCCGTCGCTGCACCGGGCGCCGCCCCGTCGTCGCTCTACGCCCCCTCGGCGCTGGTGCTCACCACCGGCCACGGCAGCGACGCGGCCACGGCCACACCGGAGCGTGCCGTCACCCTGAACTGCGCGCCCACGGCCTCGGGCAGCCACCCTGCCGCCGCCCAGGCCTGCGCCGAACTGCGCGGCGTCGACGGGCAGCTCGACGCCCTGAAGCCGGCCGCGGGCGTGATGTGCACCAAGCTGTACGACCCGGTCGTCGTCACCGTCCAGGGTGTCTGGCAGGGCAAGCGCGTCTCCTACGAGCGCACCTTCGGCAACACGTGCATGAGGGACGCCGCCGGCGGCAGCCTCTTCGCGTTCTAGGACCGGGATCGTGGGAGTCCTCGTGGACACCGGATCAGGCTCGCAACTGGGGAGTGCGGCCCCTGGAGCGGGGAACCTGCGATCTCGCGCCGGGGCCGGCGGGCGGAGTGGGGCCGCCCGCCGGGCCCGGGCACACAGCCGCTCCCCGGGTGGTCCGTGGGGGGCCTTCCGGGGAGCGGCGAAAAACAACCTGTTTCAACGGGGCACTCAGGCCTTGCGCCGGTGACTCGTGTCGCACCAGGGGTAGCGGCGACTGCGCCGGCAGGTACACAGAGCGACACGGAACCGGTCCGAGCGGACCGTGGTCCCGTCCTCCAGTTCGATCTCCACGGGCCCTTCCACCAGGAGGGGCCCGCGTCGTTGCACGGTGATCCGGCGGGCCCGGCCGGTGGGGTCGGACGCCGGTCCGGCGGGGTCGTTCGCGGCGGTGTCAGACGGTTCGTTCGGCACGGATGACCACCAGTTCCTCCCTGTCGTCGGCCGGTGCGAGCAGCCCGCGCCGGCGCAGCCAGTCCTCCCGGGAGCGCAGCACCGGCCCGAAGGGGACCCAGCGGCGCCGCACCACCGCGGCCTTCAGACCCGCCTCCCGCAGCAGTTCCAGGGTGCGGTCCGGACCGCTCAGCACCGAGTGCACGATCAGCAGCACCCCCCCGGGGCGCAGCAGCGCCGGGGCGTCCCGGCAGATCCGGTCCAGCACCAGCCGCCCGTCGTGCCCCGCGTCCCAGGCGACGGCCCGGCCGCGCGGTCCGCGCCCGGTGTCGGGCGCCGGCACATAGGGCGGGTTCGCCAGGATGAGGTCGTACGTGCGGCCCCGTACCGGCTCGAACAGGTTGCCCCGCCGGATGCGCACCGGCAGCCGCGCCCGCCACGCGTTCAGGCGGGCCGTCCACACCGCCCGCCGGGACACGTCCACCGCGGTCACCTCGGCGCCCCGCCGGGCCGCAGCCAGGGCCAGCGCACCGCTTCCGGTGCCCACGTCCAGCAACCGGGTGCCGGGCGGTGGGTCCACCTCGCGGAGGGCCTCGGCCAGCAGTTCCGTGTCGTCCTGCGGGGCGTACACGCCCGGGAGTATCACACCGATCACACGGTTCCGCATACCCGGGGACTCAGGATGTATGGGACATCTGGTGTTCCCGGGGCGACAGGGGGGTCCGCAGACACGAGTGTCCCGCGCGCCACCGGCCGAGCAGCCGCCGGCCCAGCCGGTCCTCCAGGTACTCGGTCGCGTCGATGCCGAAGGTGATGTCCGGCGCCAGCTCCGGCTCCTCGGCGAGCAGTCCGCCGATCACCTCGCGGCGCACGACCTGCTCGTGCACCGCGTCCGCCGTCACGTGCTCGTCGTAGAAGAACTCGGCCGCCGGTCCGGCGCCGGTGCGGCGCATCGCCTCGGCCAGCCTGCGGGAGCCGGGGGAGGAGGTGATCTCCACCTCGGCGAAGTGGCCCACCAGCGCGCCGCGCAGCGCGCGGTGCAGGCCGAACAGGGACATCAGGTTCACCACGGCGAGCATCTCGGCCGGGGCCGCGTCCAGGTAGCGGCCGTACGCCGTGTCCAGATCCAGGTCCCGCATCAGGTCCGCGAACAGGCGGGCGTGCACCCGTTCGGCCCGGCCGCCGCCGAACTCGTCGTACTCCACCGCGGCCATCGCCGCCTTGGCCCGGCCCCACAGCCGCGGCAGCACCCAGGCGTGCGGGTCGGCCTCCTTCAGGTGGTACAGCGAGCGCACCGCCGCGTACTCCCGCAGCTGCCACAGCTCGCCCTCGGCCGACAGGAAGTGGGAGACGCCGGTACCCTCGGCCGGTTCCACCAGGAGGGCGGCGAGGGCCTCGTCCAGGCTGTCGTGCACCGGCGTGTCGGCGCGCAGCGCGGACCGGAAGCGGTCCTCCAGCGCGGCCCGGACCCGTAGCAGTTCCGGGTCCCACTCGGTCTCCGGCGGGACCTCGGCGAAGCCCCGGTAGTGCAGCTCGTAGCACAGGTACAGGGCGAGCTGGAGGTCGTCGCCGTACGGGTCGGCGGTCGTGGCGTCCGCCGGGCGGGGGAGGGGGCCCGTGCCGCGCAGGTAGGCCGAGACCGCGGCGGAGAGGGGGCCGCGGGACGGGGGCAGCAGCGGGTGGCGCAGTTGGTCGGTCATGCGTCTCTGGTACCCGGCCTGACGGAAAGCACTGGTGCGGCCGGGGCACCGGGGACGAGGGCGGCGCCCACCGGGTGCTCCCGGTGGGCGCGCCGCCCGGGCGGCTCAGTCGCCGTTCGCCTGCTCCTGCGCCCCGGTGTTCGGGGAGATGGCGTCCCCGGCCTCGCCCGAGGCGCCCTTGTCCTCGTCGCGCTTCTCGGCCTCCTCGACCTCCCGGAGCACCTCCTCCAGGGCCGTCTCCGGCCGGTCCTCGTGGTCGTTACGGTCGTTGCCGCCAGGCATGACGTCTCCTTCCGTCGGCGCGGTGATCTCCCCTGCGGGTTACCCGGCGGAGCCGTCCCAAGCGTCCCGTGGGCCTCCGGGGCCCCGGGACCACAGGGCGTGGGGCCGCCGTCTCCCTGCGGACGGCGGCCCCACGCCCGGACGGTGGCTGTCACATGTGGACGACCGGTGCGGCGTCCGGGTCCTGCCGCGGTACCCCGCGCCGGTAGCAGACGAACGCGATCACCGTGCCCGCCCCGAAGAGGACCGCCGACCACCAGAAGGCGGTGGTGTAGCTCTCGATCGAGGCCTGGGCCCGCACCAGCTCGCTGGTGGCGTCCCGGCCGGACAGGTAGTCCGTGGCGGCGCCGGCCGCGAGGGTGTTCAGCAGGGCCGTGCCGATCGAGCCGCCGACCTGCTGCATGGCGTTGACGGTCGCGGAGGCCACGCCCGCGTCCTCGGCCGCGACCCCGCCGGTGGCCAGCTGCATGGCCGGGGGCATGACCAGTCCGAGGCCCACACCGATCACGATCAGCTGCGGCAGCACCGCGCCGAGGTAGTGGGAGCCGAGCCCGATGCCGGTCAGCCAGGCCATGCCGGCCGTGGCGATGGCGAAGCCCAGCGGGATGACGGTCTTCGGGCCGAACCGGGGCACCAGCATCGTGGTGCCGGCCTGGGCGGTCACCATCAGCGCGGCGACCATCGGCAGGAACGCCACACCGGTCTTCGTGGGGCTGAAGCCGAGGTTCAGCTGGAGGTAGTAGGTGAGGAAGAGGAACACGCCGAACATGCCGGCGCCGCTGACCATCACCGCGAGGAAGGAGGCCGCGCGGTTCCGGTCGAGCAGGATGCGCAGCGGCAGCAGGGGGTGCGCGGCCTTGGTCTGCCACCAGGTGAAGGCCGCCAGCAGCAGGCCGCCCGCCGCCAGGAAGCCCCAGGTCAGCGCCGAGCCCCAGTCGTGCGTCTCGGCGTTGGAGAAGCCGTAGACCAGGCCGAACAGACCGCCGGCGACCAGGACCGTGCCCGGCACGTCGAGCTTGGCGCCCGCCGCGTCGCGGTGGCTGCCCAGCAGCAGCCAGCCGCCCGCGAAAGCGACGACCGCGATCACCACGTTCACGTACAGCGTCCAGCGCCAGTCCAGGGCGTCGGTCAGCACACCGCCGAGCAGCAGGCCGACCGCGCCGCCGGCGCCGGCGATGGCGCCGTACACGCTGAACGCGCGCGCCCGCTCCCGGGCGTCGGTGAACGTGGTGTTCAGCAGCGACAGCGCGGCGGGCGCGAGGAGTGCGCCGAAGACGCCCTGCAGCGCGCGGGCGACGACCAGCATGGTGAAGCCGTTCGCCGCGCCGCCGAGCGCGGAGGCACCGGCGAAGCCGACCACGCCGACGAGGAAGGCGGGTTTGCGGCCGAACAGGTCGGCGATCCGGCCGCCGAGCAGCAGCAGGGATGCGAAGGCCAGCGCGTAGGCGGTGACGATCCACTGCCGGTTGCCGTCGGAGAAGCCGAGGTCGCTTTGGGCGGACGGCAGGGCGATGTTCACGATCGTGGCGTCGAGGACCACCATCAGCTGGGCTATCGCGACGACCGCGAGGATCCACCACCGCTTGGGCGAGGCCGCCGCGGCGTGTTCTGTCGGGCCTGCTCCCGTGCGGGAGCCGTCGGCCAGGGTCTTCTCGGGCATGGGGAAACGCTCCAGGGACGTCGTCCGGGTACGGGAAGGCGACCAGTTCGTAAACGAAACTGTTTCGTACTCGGCGAGCCTATGCCAGAAGAAGCGAAACGGCAACGTTTCTTTATGCGTCGAAGGTTCGGGCGGGGACCGCCGTCGCCCGCCGGCCGCGCACCGCGACCCATGGCCCCGACCGCCCGGCCGGCGGCTGCCCCGCGGCCGGTCGCTCCCGCGTGCGCGGCGTTTCAGTGTGTGGCGCCCTGGATACACCGCGAAGGTTCGGCCCCGGAACTCGCGCACTCGTGCACGCCGTCGCAGTGAGGTCGTCACCATGTCCCACGCCCCGTCGCCCGCAGGACCGTCGAACGACGCCCGGCCGGTCCCCGCCCCGGCCGGACAGCCGGCCACCGCCCCGTGTGCCGCCCGGGGCGGCACCGCCCTGGTGACGGGTGCCTCCTCGGGCATCGGTGCCGCCGTGGCCCGCCGGCTGGCCGCCGAGGACGGCTGGCGGATGGCACTGAACGGACGCGACGTCACCCGGCTGGAGCAAGTGGCCGCCGCGGCCGGCGCGGTCGCGCTGCCCGCGGACCTGACCCGGCCCGGCGCCGACCGCCGGCTCACCGACCTCGCCCTCGACCACCTCGGCCGGCTCGACCTGCTGGTGGCGGGCGCGGGCGTCGGCTGGGCCGGGGAGTTCACCGGCATGCCCGCCGCGCGCATCGACGAGATCGTGGGACTCGACCTGCTGGCCACCGTGCACCTGGTGCGGACCGTGCTGCCGCACATGGTGGCGGCCGGATCCGGACGGATCGTGCTCATCGGGTCCCTCGCCGGCAGCGTCGGCGTGCGCGGCGAGGCCGTCTACTCCGCGGCCAAGGCCGCCCTGGCGACGTTCGCCGACTGCCTGCGCTACGAGCTGCGCGGCACCGGCGTGGGCGTCAGCCATGTCGTGCCCGGCGTGGTCGACACTCCCTTCTTCGACCGGCGGGGCACCCCCTACGCCCGCTCCTGGCCGCGGCCGGTACCCGTCGAGCGCGTGGCGGACGCCGTCTGGGCCGCCGTCCTGCACGGCCGGGACGAGGTGTACGTCCCCGGGTGGCTGCGCCTGCCCGCCCGGGTGCGCGGCGCGGCCCCCGGACTCTACCGGCGGCTCGCCGCCCGCTTCGGGTGACCGCCATGACCGCCGTCACGGTGCTGCTCGCCCTCCTCGCGGCCCTGTCCAACGCGTCCGCCTCGGTGCTCCAGCGGCGCGCCGCCGTGCAGGAGCCGGACGACGGCGACGAGGACGGGGCCGGGCCCGTCGTGCGCCGGTTCACCCGGCTGCTGCGGCGCCCCTCCTGGCTGGTGGGCGTCGGGCTGCTCGCGCTGTCCGGTCTGCTGCAGGCCGGGGCGCTGGCCGTGGGCAGCCTGTCGCTGGTCCAGCCGCTGCTCGCCGCCGAGCTGCTGTTCACCCTCGCCGTGGGAAGCGTCGTCTTCCGGCGCCGCCCGGACGGCCGGACCTGGCTGGCGTTCGTCGCCCTCGCCGGCGGGCTGGCCCTGTTCCTCCTCGCGGCCGCGCCGTCCGCCGGACGGCCCACCGCGCGGCCGGCGGCCTGGCTGCTGGGCGGCGGCGGGGTGCTCGGCCTGGTGGTGCTGCTCGTCGTGGCCGCGCGCCCGGCGCGGGGCGCCTCCCGGGCCGCGCTGCTCGGGCTCGCCTCCGCGGTGTCCTTCGCCGCCACCGCCGCGCTGCTCAAGGAGGCCGTGGGGCGGCTCGAACAGGGGCCCGCGGCGATGTTCGGGCACTGGTCGCTGTACGCCACCGGGGCCGCCGGGCTCGTCGCCTTCCTGCTGCTCCAGGGCGCGCTCGGCGCCGGCTCGCTGACCGCCTCCCAGCCGGCCCTCACCCTCGGCGACGCGCTGACCAGCGTGGTGCTGGGCTGGGTGCTGTTCGCCGAGTCGATCCACCTCGGCCTGAGCCTGCTGCCGGAGGCCGTCGGTGTCGCGCTGATCGGCGCCGGCAGCATCGGCCTGGCCCAGGCGGCGGCCGCCGGCGGGGACTGGGACGCCGCGGACCCCGAGGCGTCCCCCGGCTCCACCGCCGCCCTGCCACGCACCCCGAGGAGGTAGTCACCGATGTCCCCCCTGTCCGGCCGTGCCTGGCGGACGGCCGCCGTCCTGCTGCCGGCCGCCGCGGCGGCCCACATCGGCCCGGCGGCCACCTGGCTGCCGGCCGTACGGCTGCCGTTCTTCCCCGGGCTCGCCGGCACCGGGCACCCCCGGCACGTCGCGCTCACCTTCGACGACGGGCCGGACCCGGTGTCCACCCCGCGCTTCCTCGACGCCCTGGACGGGCTGGGGGTGCGGGCCACCTTCTTCGTGGTCGGCGAGCACGCGGTCCGCCATCCCGACCTCCTGAGGGAGACGGTACGGCGCGGGCACGAGCTGGGCGTGCACGGCTGGACCCACGACCGGCCCTGGCGGCCCGCGTTCGCCCGCGACGCCACCCAGATCGCCCGGGCCGTCCGCGCGGTCCACGACCTCACCGGCCGGCGCCCGCGCTGGTACCGCCCGCCGTACGGCATCCTCACCACCAGCCGCTGGCTGGCCGCGCGGCGGGCCGGGCTGAGCACGGTGCTGTGGACGGCGTGGGGCCGGGACTGGACGGCCGACGCCACGCCGGAGTCCGTCCGCGCCCGGATCACCGCGGACCTGCGCGGCGGCGGCACGCTCCTGCTCCACGACTCCGACCGCCACTCGGCCCCCGACTGCTGGCAGGCCACCCTGGCCGCGCTCCCGGCCATCACGGAGCACTGCCGGACGGCGGGGCTCACTCTGGGGCCCCTCGGCGACCATGTCCCGAACACCGGCCGGCTGGACGGCCGAGCTTCTCGGTGAGGGCGGGAGCGGGTGCCGTGTATGAGGTGCGGGCGGGTCGGTGAGTTGCGGGTGCGGCTTCGCGGGTTCGTGGTTCGCGGTTCGCGGTCGCCGTTGTCGGGGCGGGCGGTCGGGGCCCGGACGCGGGGGCGGGGGTGGCTGGTCGCGCGGGGTCGGGGCACCGGGGCCGGGGAGGCGGGTGGCGGCCTCGGCTCGCGTGTGCGCGGGCCCGGGCCGGCTCGCGGGTTCGGCGGGGCCGGCTGTCGGGCGTCGTACCGTGCCCCGGCCGGCGGGCGCGTGAGGCGCGTGACGAACTCCGCACGCTCACAGATCGGTCACGCTGTCCAACGCGTCCCCCCGGAACAGGGTATGGCCGCGGGCCACGCGGGGTGGGGCGGATGCGGGGAGGCGGGCCAGGGCGGTCAGGAGAGCGGGGGTGTCGGGGGCCAGGGTGGACAGGCCCAGGTCGGCCATGCGGCGGACGCCCTCCGCGCCGTGGCCGGGCAGCGGGCGGTGGCCGATCACGGGCAGGCCCACGGCGAGGGCCTGGACGGCGGTCTGGCCGGCGGCGTTGTCCACCAGGGCGTGGCAGGCGGCCAGCAGGCCGGGCATGTCGTCCACCCAGCCCAGGGCGAGCGCCGCCGGTTCCCGGGAGAGCCGGGCGAGGAGCCGCTCGTCCCGGCCGCACAGCACCACCGGCAGGTAACCGCCCGCCGCCAGCAGCCGGGCGGTCGGCACCGGGCGGGAGGCCGCGCCCCAGGCACCGGCGGACAGCAGGACCGGGGGCCGGCCGGGCGCCCGCCGGGCGAACCGCTCCCGCCATCCGGCCGCTCCGGGGGCCGGCGCCCGGAAGGCGGGCGCCACCACCGGGCCGGTCGTGACCACCGGCACCGCGAGGTGGCGGCGCACCTCGGCCGCCGCCGCGTCCGTGAGGCACAGGTACCGGTCGTTTCCCGGATGCAGCCACTGCCGGTGCACCGCGAAGTCGAGCAGGAAGACCGCGCTCGGCACCCGCAGCCCGCCCCGCGCCCGCAGATGCCCGGTGAGCTGCGCGGCCAGATGGAACACGGACACCACCACGTCGGCGTCCAGCCGGTCCACCAGCTCCGTCAGCCGGTCCGCGGCGAGCCGGGCCAGCGGGACCCCGCTGGGCCGCCGCCCGGGCCCGCCGCGCAGGAACGCGCCGTAGACCCCGGCGTACAGCCAGGGCAGGTGCCGCACCGACACCCGGTAGCCGCGGCGCAGCCCGGTGCCCAGGCCGTACGGCAGGAGCCGCAGCACGTCGGCCACCTGCGCCTCGTGGCCCCGGGCCGCGGCCCGCCGGGCGAGTTCGGCGGCCACGGTGTCGTGGCCGGCTCCCATGCTCGCGCTGAGGATCAGCAGGCGCCGCCGGCCGCCCGGCGCGTGGTGCTCTGTGGGGGGCATGGAGCCCGATTCTGCGCCGGTCCAGGGCGCGAACGGCGGACCCGGCGGGCCGTGTCGCCCGACCCCGCGGTCACTCGCGCGCACCAGCGCCCCGTCCCGACGCCCGCGCCTCCGGCTGCGAGTTGCCCGGTGCGTGCCACGCTGGAGGAACCGGCACGGGAGAGCGTGTGGGCGGCGAACACGGGAGGAGCCGTGAGGCGGTTGCGGCGCGGCCTGCACCGCGCGTGGGAGTGGCTGCGCCTGCGGGCCCTGTTCGAGCACGGCAACGAGCTGGAGCTGATGCACCGGGCCATGGGGTTCGCCACCCTTGCCCTGGTGACACTGGCCCCGCTGCTGATCGTGGTCGCCGCGGCCGACCCCCTGGTGCGTGGCGGCTTCGCCTCCTGGCTCACCGACGGCATGGGGCTGTCCGGGCCGTCCGCCCACGTGATCACCGACGTCGTCAGCCCCCCGCGCAAGGTCATCGGCACCACCAGCGTCTGGAGCGGCCTCCTGCTCGCCGTGTTCGGCGTGTCCTTCGGCGGCAGCGTGCAGAACGCCTACGAACGGATCTGGGGCCTGGCCTCCGGGCCCTGGCACCGGGTGTGGCGGCAGGCCACCTGGCTGATCGTGCTGACGGCGTACCTCTACCAGGAGGTGGCCACCAAGTCGACGCTGCACGGCGCGCCGCGGATCGTGCTGTCCACGCTCAGCGGGATCCTCTTCTTCTGGTGGGGGCAGCGCTTCCTGCTCGGCGGGCAGGTGCACTGGCGCTCACTGCTGCCCGGCGCGCTGGCCACCGTCATCGGCCTGGCCGGGCTGCGCGCCTTCTCCTACCTCGTGTTCACCCCGCTCATCGTCACCAACGCCCTGAGCTACGGCGCCGTCGGCACCGTGCTCGTCGTGGAGTCCTGGCTCATCGGCGTCGGGTTCGTCATCTACGGCGGCGCCATCTTCGGCCGCTGGTTCACCGAACACCACTGGATGCCGTCCCGCCACCGCGAGCCGGCCGAGGAAGGGGAGCGCCCGGCCTAGGCCAGCTGGCGGCGCACCAGTTCGTGCAGTCGGCCGCCGGTGTCCGCGAGGAGGTCGGCCGGGGTGCCCTGCTGGACGACCTTGCCCTCCTCCATCACGACCACCCGGTCGGCGTCCAGCACGGTCGACAGGCGGTGGGCGATGACGATCCGGGTGGCGTTCAGCTTGCGCGTGCTGTCGATGACGATGCGCTGGGTGTCGTTGTCCAGGGCGCTGGTCGCCTCGTCGAAGAAGAGGATCCGCGGGCGCCGGATGAGGGCCTGCGCGATCATCAGACGCTGCCGCTGGCCGCCGGAGATCGCGCCGCTGCCGGCGACGATCGTGTGCAGCCCCATCGGCATCCGCTTGATGTCCTCCGCGAGCCCCGCCAGCTCGGCCGCCGCCATCGCCTCCTCCGGCGTGTACGGCTCGGCGCCGCAGATGACGTCCATGATCGAGCCGGTGAACGGCTGCGCGTGCTGGAGGACCACCCCGCACTGCCGGCGCACCGCCGACTGGTCGAGCGCCGCGAGGTCCTGGCCGTCGTAGAGGACGCTGCCGGAGACCGGCCGGTCGAAGCCGATGAGCAGCCGCAGCAGCGTGGACTTGCCGCAGCCGCTGGGGCCGACGACCGCCACGAACTCGCCGGGCCGCGCCGCGAAGGACACGTCGTCCAGGACCAGTGGGCCGTCGTCGGCGTACCGGAAGGAGAGCCTGCGGGCCTCGACGGCGCCGGACAGCGGGCCGGGCCGGGTGCTGGCCGTGCGCACCTCGGGCGTGGCCTCCAGCACCGGCCTGATCTCCTCGAACAGCGGCAGCGCCGCCACCGCCGAGACGAACGCGCCGGTCAGCTGGGTGACCGAGGTCAGCACCATGGTCACCGACGTGTTGAAGGTGAGGAAGTCCGCCGCCGACATCGCCCCCCTGGCCGGGCCCGCCAGCAGCATGAACATCAGCAGGGTGCACACCGGCAGGTAGACCGCGCCGAGGACCGTGGTGACGTTCTTGATCCGGCCGACCCGCTGCTGGAGCTCCCGGCTGCGCGCGAACTCCCGCGCCCAGGCCGCGTACGCGTAGTTCTCGGCCGCCGCCACCCGCAGCTTGGGCAGCCCGCGCAGGGTCTGGAAGGCCTGGTTGTTCAGCTTGTTGCCGAGCGTCACCAGCCGCCGCTGCCAGCGCACCTGCCACAGCCCGAGCCCGGTGAACACCGCCCCGATGACGACGAGCATCCCGATCGCGGCCGTCGCCATCGCCGGGCTGTACCAGAACAGCAGCCCCAGGTTCATCGCGCCGACGGTCACCGACTGGACGACGACCGGGCCGACACCCGCCAGCAGCCGGCGGATCGCGCTGATACCCATGGCCGCGCTGGCCAGTTCACCGGTCGAGCGCCGGGTGAAGAAGCGGGTGGGCAGCCGCAGCAGCCGGTCCCACACGGCCGGCTGGAGCGCCGCCTCGATACGGCCCTCCAGACGCAGGATCGACAGGTTCTCCAGCAGCGTGAACGCGGCCGCGACCACCCCGCTCACCATCACCGCCAGGCACACCTGGACGATCAGGCCCTCCTGCGCCCGCGGCACGTACTCGCCGAGCACCTTGCCCGTCGCGATCGGCACCAGCGCGCCGATCGCCACCGTCACCAGCCCCGCGAGGAGCAGGCTCACCAGGTCGGCGCGGGTGCCGCGGAGACTGAACCGGAGCAGCCCCAGCGGCCCGAGGCCCTTGTCGGGCAGCGGCCGGTAGAACATCACCGCGCGCGGCTCGAACTCCTCCGCGTTGGCCTTCTCGACGGGCGTCTCCCGTCCCGTCCCGGGGTGCACGGCCACATAGCCGCCGCGCCGCCACAGCAGTGCGACCGGCGCCCCGGACAGCGCCCTCCGGCCGACCAGCGGGCCCACGTCCTCGCGCCACCAGCGCCCGTCCAGGCGGACGGCCCGGGTGCGTACCCGGGAGGCCAGCGCGACCCGTTCCACCGGATCCAGCCGGTCGCTCTCGGCGCCGCTCTGCGCGGGCTCGGCGAGCCGGATGCCGGCCGCCTCGGCGACCAGTCGGCAGGCCGCGTGGGTGGCGTCCGCGTCGGCCGCCGTGGTGCGGCGCGAGGAGCGCTTGCCGATGGAGGCCAGCAGGGTCTGGTCGGCCTGGGCGCGTACGGCCTCGCCGGCCTTGATCCCTTCGGCCGTGCGGTCCTCGTGGGTGCGCTCCAGCTGCTCGATCCACCGGTCCAGCGCGGTCAGCAGCCGGTACTGCTGGTCCACCAGGCTCTGCCACAGCGCCGGGTCCATCAGCAGGTCGGCGGCGGCCTCCGCGCCGTACAGCGAGCCGTGCTGCACACTGCCCGGCGGCACCTGCATCCAGAACACCTCGTCGTCGGCCGGGGCCGCGGCCCGCTCCTCGGCCAGCGGTGCCTGGAACAGGACGGACAGGCCCCGGCCGACGCCGAGGGCGAGCGCGTACTCCAGCGGGCTCGACGTCGGCGGCACGTACTGCGGGTTGCCGTACTCGTCGTACGACCAGGTCTGGGTCTGCGCCGGCTGGTACAGCTCGCGCAGGGCGACACGGTGCACCACGCAGTCCCGGACCGGGCGGGCCACCAGGGTGTGCTGGGGCCCGGCGACCGGGCCGAGCAGCAGCGTGCCCGCCTCCAGCCGGCCGAGGTGGTGCCAGTGGCCCTGCTGGGCGGCGTCCACCGCGAACAGGTCCAGCGCGCCGGCCGCGACCAGCCACAGCACCTGCGGACCCTCCAGGTCCAGGCGGCCGAGGCCCGCGCAGTCCAGCCGGGCGCCCAGCGAGCCGAGCGCCCCGACGACGAGGTCGCCTTCCGGTACGGACGTCATCTCACCGCTCCCTGACCAGCGCCGCGTACGCGCCGCCGCGCCCCACCAGCTCCTCGTGCCGCCCGCGCTCCACGACCGTGCCGTGCTGGAGGACGACGATCTCGTCGCTGTCGCGGACCGTGCTCAGCCGGTGCGCGATCACCACACAGGCGCAGCCGCGCCGCCGCAGGTTGTCCATCACGACCTGTTCGGTCTCCGCGTCGAGCGCGCTGGTCACCTCGTCCAGCACCAGGATGCTCGGCCGGCGCACCAGCGCCCGCGCGATCTCCAGGCGCTGGCGCTGCCCGCCGGAGAAGTTGCGCCCGTCCTGCTCGACCCGGCTGTGGACACCGCCGGGCCGGCGCATCACGACGTCGTACAGGGCCGCGTCGCGCAGCGCCTCCACCACGGCCTCGTCGGGGATCGACGGGTCCCACAGGGCCACGTTGTCGCGGACCGAGCCCTCGAACAGGAAGACGTCCTGGTCGACGAAGGAGACGGAGGCGGCGAGCGCGCCGCGCGGGATGTCCTCCAGCCGGCGGCCGTCGATACGGATCACCCCGTCCCACGGCGTGTACAGGCCCGAGATGAGCCGGGAGACCGTGGACTTGCCGCTGCCCGAGCCGCCGACCAGGGCCACCTGCTGCCCGGGGCCGACGGTCAGGTCGAAACCGGTCAGCAGCGGCTGGTCGAGCGGGCTGTAGCCGAAGGTGACGTTCTCCAGCTCGACGTGCCCGTGCAGCCGCCGGGTCGAGTCGCCGCCGCCGGGACGGGCGTACAGCGGGTCGGTCTGGAAGTTCTCCACGTCCTTCAGCCGGGCCACGTCGGCCGCGAAGTCCTGGATGCGGCCCGCCACGCCGTTGAGCCGGGTCAGCGGCGCGGTGAACCGGGTGACGAGGGCCTGGAAGGCGACCAGCAGGCCCACCGAGATGTGGCCCTCGACCGCGCGCAGCCCGCCGATCCACAGGATCAGCGCGCTGTTGAAGGTGGCGAGGGCCGGCGCGACCACGCCGAGCCAGGCGCTCGGCACCCCCAGCCGCTGCTGCTCCTCCAGCGTGGTGGCGTGCTGCCCGGCCCACTTGCGGAAGTAGCCGTCCTCGCCACCGGTCGCCTTCAGCGTCTCGATCAGCTGGAGCCCGGTGTAGGAGGTGTTCGTCAGCCGCGCGGTGTCCGCGCGCAGCTTCGCCGTCCGGGTCGCCCGCAGCCGTACGACGAGCCGCATGGCGACCACGTTCAGCAGGGCCACGGCGATGCCGACGAAGGTCAGTTGCGGGTCGTAGGTGTAGAGCAGGACCGCGTACAGCACGACCACGATCGCGTCGACGCCGGCCGCCGCGAGGTCGCGGGCCAGGGTCTCGGCGACCTGGTCGTTGGACTGCAGGCGCTGCACCAGGTCGGCGGGGGAGCGCTGGGAGAAGAACGTCACCGGCAGCCGCAGCAGATGGCGCAGGAAGCGGGCGCTGGAAAGGGTGGAGGAGATGATCCGGCCGTGCAGCAGGTTGGCCTGCTGGAGCCAGGTCAGCACCAGCGTCAGCAGCACACAGGTGGCCATCGAGGTGAACAGCACGCCCAGCAGCGAGGTCTGCCCGCCGATGAGGAACGTGTCGATGTAGGTGCGGCTGAGCGCCGGTACGGCCGCGCCGACCGCGACCAGCAGCAGGCTGGCCAGCACTGCCGCCGGGAGGGTGCCCGCGGTGCCGCGCAGCCGGGCCGGCATCGCGCCGAGCACCCCGGGTCGGCGGCCGCCCGTGGTGAAGCCCTCGCCGGGCTCCAGCACCAGCACGACACCGGTGAAGCTGCCGTCGAACTCCTCCATGGGCACGAAACGGCGGCCCTTGGCGGGGTCGTTGACGTACACCCCGCGCCGGCCGAAGCGGCGGCCCATACCGTCGTACACGACGTAGTGGTTGAACTCCCAGAAGAGGATGGCCGGTGCCCGCACCTCGGCGAGGGCGGCCAGGTCCATCTGCATGCCCTTGGCGGTCAGACCGTAACCGCGGGCCGCTTTCAGCAGGTTGGAGGCGCGGGAGCCGTCGCGGGAGACGCCGCAGGCGATGCGCAGCTCCTCCAGCGGGACGTGCCGGCCGTAGTGGCCGAGGACCATGGCGAGGGAGGCGGCGCCGCACTCGACGGCCTCCATCTGGAGCACGGTGGGGGTACGGACCGTGCCGGTACGGGGCCTGGGGACCGGCCGCTTCGCGGGGGCCGCGCGTCTGCGGCCGCGGGTTTCCTGGGCGGTGGTCACGGGAGCAGCCAATCGACGGGGCGCTGGTCGGCGAGCCGGACGGAGCCGGTCGCGAGCGTCATGGAGTCGAGCCGGAACGGCGGCCCGCCGGCGGTGGACCAGCGGTAGCCGCTCCTGGTGGACGAGGACGTGTCGAGTTCCACCAGGACGGCCACGGGGCGGCCCTGGTGGGTGAACTGCTCGCCGAGCTGGCTGTCGCCGAGGAACGCGGAGATCGACTGGGCGGACTGGGCGGTGCGGTCCACCGACTTCACCTCGCCGCGCAGCACGCCGTAGCGCTGTGCGGGTACGGAGGACACGGTCAGGTCGACGGAGGCGTGCGCCGGGATGGCGGCGGCCTTCTCGGCGGGCACGTACACGGTCGCGTACAGCGGGTCGGAGGCGTGGGCGACCTTCTCGACCGCGGCGACGTTCGCGCCGGTCTGGATGATCTGGCCGATGGTCGCGGCGAGCGTGGTGACGCGGCCCGCGGCGACGGTCCGGACCACCGTGTCGCCCTTGGCGGTACGGACCTCGAGTACCGGGGCGTCGACGGGCAGCCGCTCGCCCTGCCGGGCGAGGACGGCCGTCACCTGTCCGGCCACGGGGCTCTGGAGCAGGTAACTGCCCTCCCCGTGGGTGAGGATGGCGGGCGCGCTCACGGTGGAGGCGACCGAGCCGGTCACCGCCCACACGGAGGCGGCGGCCATGACGACGATGGTGACGCCGAGCGCGAGCCAGCCCTGCGGGCGGGCCAGCCGCACCGGAAGGTCCAGGTCCTCCGGCGACTGAAGCTTGGCGAGGGCCTGTTGGCGGAACTGCACGGAACTTCCCTCACCTGTGGGAGAGACGCGTGGGTGTCAGGGCACCGCTGAGCCCCGGAGCCGTGGGACGACTCCGGGACCGCGATGACACCGAAGTGCGATCAGAGACCGGCGACCAGGCCGTTGACCGGCGCGGTGTTCAGGCCGGAGACGCCCTCGACGGTGCCGACGACCGTGTTGACCAGGCCGTTGACGCCCGGAGCGATCTCGTTCACGGTGCCGAGGGTGCTGTTGAGGGTGTTCACGGACAGACCGCCGGAGACGTTGTCCAGCTCGGCGTCCGAGATCTCGACGGTCTCGACACGGGGGGTGGAGTTCATGGTGGAACTTCCCTTCATATGGATATTCACAGGGGGGAGCGGCCCCCTCTGGGGACAGACGGACGGCCGCGACCGCGGGCGCCGGGCACCCGTTCCCGGGGGCCCGCCGGATCCCGCGGTGCGATGGATCAAAGCACGCACGCGGGGCACGCTTCCAATCAACCAGGGCTCTCACCTGCGAACTTGGTCCGTGACGGGGGTCATCCGTGCAGGTCTGCGCACGCCGTGTCGGCGACTCCTTCACATGCCGCACGTCATCGTCACGGCCGACGGTCGCCCGCCGGACGGCGAATCCGGCACACCTCGCCAAAGGCGTGCCAGGGGGCGCGCGGTTGTGCAGATAACCCGGTGCCGGTGCGGTGTCCCCGTGCGGGATGTGCAGATTCCCTGAAGGAGAGATTCCGCTTCGGCTTCTAAGCCGACCGTTACCGACCGGTTGCCCAGCGTGTCGGATCGATGGGTGCCCGGGTCCGGTCAGCCGAGGAGGGCGTAGACCGTGCTCGCCCGGGCGGCGAGCGCTCCCGAGCCGGCGTCGCTCAACGTGACGTCCGCGAACGCCATCCGGCGGCCCAGCTTCGTCAGGACCGCTTCGATCAGGACATCCGCACCGGTCACCGCCCGCTGGAACGAGGTCGACTGCTGCACCGTCGTCATCGGCACGAACCCGCCCCGGGCGGCCGACACCGCGATCACCGTCGCCGTGTCGGCGGCCGCCATCAGCGCCTGCCCCGACAGCCCGCCGCCCTCCCGGGCCAACCGGTCCGACCAGGGCAGCCGCAGCACGGCCCGGTCCTCGCCCAGTGCCTCGACGGACAGCCCGAGATCGAGCACCCAGGGCGCGAAGTTGACGGAGAGGATCCTGTCGGCTTCGGCGGCGGTCATCGTCATATGGGGGATTCTTCCCGGCCGCCCGGCGCGCCACGCCGGGCTGGCCGATTCGCCACGCCGGTACGGCCGTTCGAAACCGGAATTGAACACACCACGCGGCCGGTGCGTACCTACGGCCATCCAGGCGCCGCGATACCCACCCCCCCGATACGAACTGCCCACGAGCGGCAGACCCCCCCGTCCCCAGGAGGTCGAGAAGGTTGAGTCACAAGCGAATGCCGAAGCGCAAGGCCGCGATAGCGGTGGGCGGTGTCGCGGCACTCGGAGCGGCGGCCCTCCTGCTCCCCAACGCCAACGCCTCCCAGGACAAGGACCAGGCGGCGGGCGCCACCGGCACCGCGAAGACCCTGAAGGCCGCGGACGCCTCCGGGCTCGCCGCCCAGGTGCAGAAGATCCTCGGCGACGCCTTCGCCGGCTCGTACTACGACAGCGCCAAGCAGCAGCTCGTCGTCAACGTGGTCAGCGGGCACGACAACGTCGTCGTCCAGGCCAAGAAGGCGGGCGCGGTCGTCCGCCAGGTCGACAACAGCACCGCCGAACTCGCCGCCGCCGCACGGACGCTGAAGACGAAGGCGACCATCCCCGGCACCTCCTGGGCCGTCGACCCGCGCACCGACAAGGTGCTGGTCACCGCCGACGCGACGGTCACCGGCAGCAAGTGGAACAGACTGCAGTCGACCGTGCGCGGCCTCGGCTCCGGCATGGCGACGCTGAAGAAGTCCTCCGGCACCTTCAAGACGTTCGTCTCCGGCGGCGACGCCATCTTCTCCCAGGTGCAGGGCGGCAACGTCCGCTGCTCCCTCGGTTTCAACGTGACCGCCTCCGACGGCAGTCCCGCCTTCCTGACGGCCGGTCACTGCGGGGTCGCCGCCAAGGACTGGTCCGACTCCCAGACCGGGCAGCCCATCGCCACCGTCGACCAGGCCACCTTCCCCGGCAACGGCGACTTCTCCCTCGTCAAGTACACCGACCCGGCCACGCAGGCGCCCAGCGAGGTCAACGTGGGCAACGGGCAGACCGTGCAGATCAAGCAGGCCGCCGACGCCACCGTGGGCGCCACCGTGTTCCGGATGGGCTCCACCACCGGGCTGCACGACGGGCAGGTCACCGGCCTCGACGCCACGGTCAACTTCCAGAGCGAGACCGACCCGAACGGCGTCGACACCGTCACCGGTCTCATCCAGACCAACGTCTGCGCGGAGGCGGGCGACAGCGGCGGCTCGCTGTTCACCCAGGACGGCAGTGCCGTCGGCCTGACCTCCGGCGGCAGCGGCGACTGCACCAGCGGCGGCGAGACCTTCTTCCAGCCGGTCACCACCGCCCTCCAGGCCACCGGCGCCACGATCGGCGCGGGAGCGGGAGCGGGAGGCCAGGCCGGGGCGGGCGACCAGTCGGGGGCCGGGGACCAGTCGGGTGCGGGGGCCGGTGACCAGATCGGCGGCAGCGCCGATCCGTCGGCGCCCGCGGACGCCTCCGGTGCCTCCGGTGCCTCCGGTGCCTCCGGTGCCGACGACCAGTCCGGGTCCGACGCGTCCGGCTCCGACGCCTCCGGCTCCGGCGCGGCGCACGACAGCTCGTCGTCGCTGACCGGCACGCGCTAGCGGACCGGCACGCGCCGGCGGGCCGGCGCGTCCGCGAGACTCCCCGGCCGGCCTCCCCCCTCGGTACCGGCCGGTGGACAGTGGTCCGGTCCTCCCACGGGAGGGCCGGACCACCGCCGTGCTCGTCAGCCGTCGTCGCGCGCCCGCAGCAACAGCACCGCCACGTCGTCCGCCCGTTCCCGGGCCGCCGCACTGTGCCGGACGACCTCGTCCACCAGGCTCTCCAGCGGCTGGTCGCCGATGTCCGCGAGCAGCGCGCCGAGATCCACCAGCGCGTCCTCGATGTCGACCGCAGGGGTCTCCACCAGGCCGTCGGTGTAGAGGAGCAGCACCGAGCCGGGAGCCAGGGACACCTCGGTCGTCGGGTACACGGCCGCGGAGTCGATGCCCAGCAGGGGGCCTCCGGCCAGGTCCAGCACCCGCACCCGCCCGTCCGGCCGGCGCAGCAGCGGCGGCGGGTGGCCGGCCCGGGCCATCACGGCCCGCCCGCGGGCCGGGTCCAGCCGCAGGTACAGGCAGCTGGCGAACAGTTCGGCACCGAGGTCGACGAGCAGCCGGTTGGTGCTGCTCATCACCTCGTGCGGCGCCTGCCCCACGGTGGTGTACGCCCGTACGCCCGTCCGGATCTGGCCCATCAGGGCCGCCGCCGTCACGTTGTGCCCCTGGACGTCCCCGATCACCGCCGCCGCCAGCGGCCGGGCCGGCACCAGGTCGTAGAAGTCGCCGCCGATCTCCATGCCCTGGGTGGCCGGCAGATAGCGGGCCGCCGCCTCGATGCCGGGCGGGGGGACCAGCGAGTTCGGCAGCAGTGCCTGTTGCAGACCGTGCGCCAGGCGGTTCTTCGTGTCGTAGAGCACGGCCCGCTCCAGGGCCTGCGCGATCAGCCCGCCGAGGGAGGTGAGCACCGCGCGCTCGTCGGCCGGGAAGGGGTGCGGCTCGGCGTAGGCCAGCACACAGGTGCCGACCGGCCGCCCGGACGCGACCAGCGGCAGGTACGCCCAGGCCGCGAAGCCGTCCGGGGTCTGCCGCAGGTCCGGATACAACCGCTCCAGCTGCTCCCGCGAGTCGAAGAACGCGGGCACCCCGCTGTTCAGGGCATGCGTGCCCGGGGTCCGCGCGGCCAGCGGCAGCCCGTCGAACCGCTCCAGCGCGGACGGGTAGCCGCGGTGCCCCAGCACGTGCAGCCGCCCGCCCTGCGCCCGCAGCAGCACCAGCGCCTGGCTGCCGACGGCCGGCGCCACCTCGTCCCACACCAGTTGCACCACGTCCCGCACCCCGGCCGCCTCGGTGAGCGCGCCCGTCAGGTTCAGCACCTGGGAGATCGTCACCAGCCGGGACGGCCCCGGACCCGCCGGCGGAGTGCCGCGCGCCATCTCCGCCACCGGCCGGGCCCGGCTGACGCGCACACTGAGCCCGGTCGTGCTGGGGTACAGCCGGAACGACAGCCACTCGCCGCGCGGGCGCAGCGCCACGAACGACGTCACCTGCTGGCTCAGCAGCGCCGCCCGGTAACGGTCCTCGTACATCGGGTCGTTCAGCCACGGCACCGACACCCAGGGCAGCGTGCCCAGCAGCTCTCCGGCAGGCCGGTCGAGCAGTTCGGCGGCGGCCGTGTTGGCGAAGACGATCCGGCCGTGCAGATCGAGCGACATCAGCCCGTACGGCAGCCGGCCCACCATCCGCGCCGCCTCGACCGAGCCCAGGGTGCCCGCCTCGCCCGGCACCCCCGCCGCGAGCACGTCCGGCTCGTGGCCGGCCGGCCGGCCCTCCCGCGCGGCCCGCTCAAGTCGAAGCGCCAGCCGCTCGCAGGCCGCCACCAGGTGCTCGCGCTCCCGGTCCGACAGCTCCGGTGGATGCGCGCCCGGCCAGGTCACGAACAACGCGCCGTAGACCGCGTGCTCCGTCGCCACGGGTGCCGCGGCCAGCGCGAAGGGGTACGGCAGCACCACCGAGACCCGCGGGTAGCGGCGGGCCATCTCCTCCTCGCCGCCCACCCAGACGAGCCGCCGCTCGCGCGCCGCCTCCGCCACCGGGATCGGCGCGCTCAGCCCGACCCGCTCCCACGGCGCCGCGAACGCCCGGGGCATGCCGGCCATCACCGCCATCTCCAGGACCGGCTCTCCGGGCCTGAGCAGGTACACGGCACCGGAGTGCGCGTGCACGTCCTCCAGCAGCGTGGCCAGGGCGAGCGACAGCACCGGCTGCCCGGCCGGTGCCCGCCTCGCCCCTGGCCCGTCGGACACGCCGACCACCTCCTCGTACGGCCGCGCGTCGCATCCAGGGGACAAGACTCCCTCGCGGCGACGCCCGGCGCACGGCGAGCGCCTGTACGGCATCCCGCGCACGCCGCCCGCGCGTCGGACGGCTCCGCACGCCTCGCCAGGCCGTCTGCCCGCCGGAGACGGTGGGCCCGGTCGGGGTCGTACCGGGGCCGTCGGCCGGGGTGGCGCCGGGGGTGAGGGAGAGGCACGGGTGGTGTACGCGTTTCTCGTGTGCGCCCCCGCCGCGCCCGGTTGGCTGATTCCCTGCGCAAGGGGAGGCTTTCTCGGCCCCGCGGCGCGCCGGACGGGCGGAGAGGAGGCCGACGTCGGGGACGGATCGTCGGTGGACCGGAACGTCTCACCGGGCGTGTCGCCGCCGTTCCCGGGCGGCCCGTCCGGAGTGTCGGTCGGCCGGATCATCACCCCAGATCAGGGGCACTCCGGCCAACTGCCGCAACGGCCGGGCGGAAGGCCGGGACACGCCGCCCGGAAGGCGGGAAGGCGCCATCCGGCCGGGCCCGGCGACGGTCTTTTTCTCGCCCACCCGGTTTGCGGGTGACGCACCGGGGCACACGCGGCTGCGACGTTCCGGCCGGGGGCCCGTGCACGTACGGGACCGGACCAAGTGGCCGGACAGTGACGCAAAAGCACCGTCAAAGTACTCTCCGTTCAACTTCAGGGGGTTGCTTGCGCGTGACTCACCGTGAAGACTGTGGCCGAGTTCCATCGAAACGAAGGTGTCACGGAGTGCGCGTCTGGCCATTCGTGGGGCGTCTGGCCCGGCGGCTGCGTATTCTCACACCTCGTTCCGGACCGCCGGGGCCGCGCGCCCCGCTGTCCGTTCACGAGCCGGGAGGGGCCCGCGCGATCGCCGTGCGGGAGGAGTCGCTGGGGGGATGGGTTATGTCGGGTTGGCGCGTCGCACGACCGGGCTCGCCGCGGGGCCGGGGCCGGCCGCACGGCCGCCGCGTCCTGCACCGCATGTGTTGAGGGCCACAACCCACTCCGCGACACGCCGACGGCGGGCGACCGTACCGCCGCGCACGAGGAAGCCGCACGGGACGTGCGCTCCTCCCGTCCGACCCTCCGGCAGCGGCACTCCCGCGTCCGGAACCGCCCGCGGCTTGTGCCGCGCCGGTCCACGGCATCGACCCTGTGCGACTTCGCCCTGCCCGCACGCGTCAGCAAGGAGACAAGGTGATCAGCAGTCAACCGACGGGCCAACGGCTCCTGTTGGAGGAGTTGCCCGACCGCTGGCGGGACTTACGCCAGGCCGGCCCCGTGCGGTACGAGGAGACCCAGGGTGTCTGGCAGGTGCTGGACCACGAGACCGTCGCCGCCGTGCTCGCCGACCCGGCGACGTACTCCTCGGACCTCTCCGCCCTCGCCCCCACCCAGTCCGACTTCGAGACCTTCACCCAGGGCAACTTCGTCGGCATGGACCCGCCGGAGCACCGCAAGCTGCGCACTCTGGTCAGTCAGGCGTTCACCCCCCGGGTCGTCCAGGGGCTCGGCCCCCGCATCGAGGCCGTGTGCGCACGGCTGCTGGACGAGGTCGCCGACCGCGACCGGTTCGACCTGGTCGACGCGCTGGCCTATCCGCTGCCCATCATCGTGATCGCCGAACTGCTCGGCATCCCCGCCGAGGAACACCGGCTCTTCCAGGAGTGGGCGAGCGTCCTCTTCGGCGGCGACCAGCTCGGCGAGGCGCCCGACATGGCCGACCTGGAACGGGCGCTGGAGGCCATCGCCCCCACCGTGCGCGAGATGAACGGCTACATGCTCGACCACATCCGCGCCCGCCGCGCCCACCCCGGCGAGGACCTGACCAGCAGACTCATCGCCGCCGAGGTGGACGGCGTGCGCCTAGCCGACCAGGAGATGGTCGGGTTCGTGGCGCTGCTGCTGGTCGCCGGGCACATCACCACCACCGCGCTGCTGGGCAACGCGGTCGTCACCTTCGACCGGCACCCCGGTACGGACGCCGCGCTGCGCGCCGACCCCGCGCGCATCCCGGCCGCCGTAGAGGAGGTGCTGCGCTGGCTGCCGCCCTTCCCCGAACTGGGCCGCCGGGTCACCCGGCCCGTGGTCCTCGGCGGCCAGGACATCCCGGCCGACAGCCTGCTGATGGCCCATCTGGGCGCCGCCAACCGGGACCCCGCCCGCTTCGACGCGCCCGACGTCCTCGACGTGACCCGCAACCCCAATCCGCATCTGACCTTCGGGCACGGCATCCACTTCTGCTTCGGCGCGCCTCTGGCCCGCCTGGAGGCGCGGATCGCCCTGCGCATGCTGCATGAACGTTTCCGCTCACTGGTGATCCCCTCCTACGAGGACATCGCCTACCAGAACCCGGCCGTCATCATCGGCGTACGGCAGCTGCCCGTGGAGGTCGGCAGACCGTAGTCCGAGCGCGCGCCGCGCACCGGCCTGCCCCGTGCCGCTCACGGGCCGGACCGGAACACCCGCACATGAGACCCACCCAACGGGAGTCCCCTTCTCATGCCGTACACCTTCCCCGCCGCTCCGGCCGCCACCCGGTCGCCGTCCCTGGCGCACCGGGAGTTGCAGGACCGCCTCGACGCCCTCGCCCGGGCCCACCGGGTACCCGGCGCCCAACTCGCCCTGGACACCGGCACGGACCTCATATCCGTGCACACCGGCACAGCCGACACCGCGACCGGCCGTCCCTTCACCGCGGACACCGCGGTGCCCCTCGGATCGCTCACCAAGCCCTACACCGCCGCGCTCGTCATGCTCCTGGCCGACGACGGCGACCTCGACCTGGACGAACCCGCCGCCGCACACCTCCCGGAACTGGCCGCGCTCCCCGAGGTGACCATCGGTCAGTTACTCGCTCACACCGGGGGTTTACCCACCGGCCCGGACTCCGACACGGCCGCCACGACCACCGCCTCCCGCTATCTCGCTGCCGTCTGCACGGCCCGCGACGCGCTGTTCCCGCCGGGCACCGACTTCTCCTACTCCAACGCCGGCTACGTCGCCGCCGGCCGGCTGGTGGAGACGATCACCGGCATGCCGTGGACCGACGCGGTCCGGGCGCTGCTCCTCGAACCCCTCGGCGTGGTACCGGCGTTCACCGGTGACGCGGTGCCCGTCCGGCCCGTGGCCGCCGGGCACGCGGTCAACACCGCGACCGGACAGGCCCGTCCGGCCCGGCAGAACCTCGCCCCGCTGGAGGCGCCGGCCGGTGCGCTGCTCGCCAGCGCCCGGGACCTGGCCGCGTTCGGCAACGCTCTGATCGGCCGCTCGGACCTGCTGCCGCCCGCCGTCAGCAAGGAGATGCGCCGCCCCGAGCCGGCCGCCCGCCCGGGCCCGCTGGCCGACGGCTGGGGCGCCGGACTCGCCCTGTACCAGCGGGACGGCCGGGTGTGGTGCGGGCACGACGGCAACGCCCAGGGCACCTCCTGCCATCTGCGCGTCGAGCCGGAGAGCGGGGTGGTGGTCGCCTTCACCGGCAACGCCGCGGGCGCGACCGCCCTCTGGCGCGACCTCGCCGAGGAACTGGGCCCGCTGACCGGGCTCCGGGTGCCCGCCGGCCCACGGCTCGCGGACCGGGGCCGTCCCGTCGACCTGCCCGACTGCGCGGGAACCTATCGCAACGGCACCACGACGTACCGCGTCGCGCCGGGACCGGACGGCTCGCTCGCCCTCTCCGTCGACGGCGACCTGCCCCTCCCGCTGGTCTGCTACGCCGACCTCTCCTGCGACCTGCGCGATCCGGACACCGGGCGCCTCGAACCCGGGGGCCGCTTCCACCGCGATCCGGCCACCGGCAGGGTCGACCGGGTGCAGATCTCCGGCCGCACGGCCCGCCGCACCGCCGACGGCTGAGCCACGTCCCAGTTCGGGACCGGTACGGCGTCGAGCGGAAGCCCGGCCCGTCCGGAACCCGGGCCGGCCCCGCCCCGCACCCGAGCCGTGCCGCACCGGGATCCGAGCCGCGTCGCAGCGAGCCGGCGCGCGGGTGCCGGCGGGGTTCCGGTCCGGTCCCCGGCGGCCGGCGCTCCCGTCCCGTCCCGCACCGGTGCCGGAGCCGGGAGCCGCTCCGCCGGCACCGTCGGCCGGTGCGCCCCGGCACCCCCGCACCGCAGCACCGTCGCGCACCCCCGGTGGGCCACCCCGGTCCAGCACACCGCCCCGAGGCGGTCCCCGGCGCCGCATCGCCCCGCTCTCCAAAGGACTTCACCCATGACGGACCTGCACGACAAGCCCGCACCGGCGTCCTCCCTGCCGCGGCAGGCCGGCCCCGCCGCCGACGCGCCGGAGAGCGGCGCGGCCCGGGCGTACCCGACGCTCGGCGAGCTGTTCGCCACCTGGGTGGCCCGCACCCCGGACGCACCGGCCCTCACCGACGGCCGGCGCACCTGGACCTACCGCGAACTGGCCGCCCGAGCCGACCGGTTGGCCGTACACCTGACCCGACGGGGAACCGGTCCCGACCGGATCGTCGCCCTCGTCCTGCCGCGCTCGATGGAGCTGATCGCGGCCGAGCTGGCCGTCGCCCGCGCGGGTGCCGCCTTCCTGCCCGTGGACCCCGCCTACCCCGTCGAGCGCCGCACGCTGATGCTCGCCGACGCCGCGCCCGCCGTCACCCTCGACGATCCGCGCACCGTCCGCGAGCTGCTGGAGACCGGTGACGGCGCGGGGGCCGAGGCCGACGCCGGTGACGGCGCGGGGGCCGGGGCCGAGGTCGACGCCGGTGGGGGAGCGGGGGCCGGGGCCGAGGCCGAGGCCGACGCCGGTGGGGGAGCGGGGACCGGGGCCGAGGTCGACGCCGACCACGCCGCCTACGTCATCTACACCTCCGGCTCCACCGGCACCCCCAAGGGTGTGACGGTCACCCACCGCGGCATCGGCGGCTTCACGGCGGCCGCCGCGGAACGGTACGCGGTGGGCCCCGGCGACCGCGTGCTCCAGTTCTCCTCGCCGAGCTTCGACGCCTCCGTGCTGGAGCTGTTCGTCTCCGTGCTGTCCGGCGCCACGCTCGTCGTACCGCCGCACGGCCCCTGGCTGGGCGACGAACTCGCCGCGGTCCTGGACGAGCACCGCATCACCCACGCCCTCATCCCGCCGGCCGCGCTGGCCACCCTGCCCGACCCCGCCCAGGGCACCGCCCGCCACCTGCGCACGCTGATCGTGGGCGCGGAGGCCTGCCCGGCCGACCTCGTGGACCGCTGGGCACCCGGCCGCCGCATGATCAACTCCTATGGCCCGACCGAGGCCACCATCGTCGCCACCTGGACCGGGCCGCTCGCCGCCGGCGGGGGCACCCCGACGATCGGCTGCGCCCTGCCGCACGCCCGGGTGTACGTCCTCGACGCCGCGCTGCGTCCCGTACCGCCCGGTGCGGACGGTGAGTTGTGCGTCGGCGGCGACGCGGTGGCCCGCGGCTACCTGGGCCGGCCGGGCCTGACCGCCGCCCGCTTCGTCGCCGACCCCTTCGGCCCGCCCGGCGCCCGGCTGTACCGCACCGGGGACCGGGCGCGCTGGACCGCCGACGGGGAACTGGAGTTCCTGGGCCGGCTGGACCGGCAGATCAAGATCCGCGGCTTCCGCGTCGAACCGGGCGAGATCGAGGCGGCCCTGCGCCGCTCCGGCCCCGTCGGCGAGGCGGTCGTCGTGGTACGCGAGGACACACCGGGCCACCAGCGCCTCGTCGCCTACGTCACTCCGTCCGGGGCCCCGGCCCCCGCCGGCCGGCGGCCTACCACCACGGCTTCCCCCGGCCTGGACGCGCCGGTCGCCTCCGCCGGGGACTCCGCCGACTCGCGGCCCACCGCGACCGCTTCCCCGGGCCCGGACGTGCCGGGGACTCCCGCCGGGGCCCCGGCCTCCGCCGACCCGGGGCTCGCCGCGACCGCGTCCCCGGGCTCGAAGGCAGCGGACACTGCCTCCAGGATGCCCGCGTCCGCCGACTCGCGGCCCACCGCGACCGCTTCCCCGGCCCCGGACGCGCCGACTCCCGCCCAGGCCCCGGCCCCCGCCGACCCGGGGCCCACCGCGACCGCGTCCCCGGGTTCTGCCGCGCCGGTCACCCCCGCCGAATCCCCGGCCCCCGCCGGCCCGCGGCCCGCCGCGACCGCTTCCCCGGCCCCCGGCACGCGCCTCACCTCCGCCGACGGCTCGCCGCGGCCCGCGGGCCCGCTCGATCCCGCCGCCCTGCGTGCCGCTCTCGCCGCCGTGCTGCCCGGTCACATGGTGCCGTCGGCGATCGTCGTGCTGGAGCGGATGCCGCTCACCCCGCAGCACAAGATCGACCGGAGAGCGCTGCCCGCTCCCGAGCGGCCGGTCGCGGGTGGGCATGTACCGGCGCGGTCGGAGCGGGAGCGGGCTCTCGCCGCGATCTGGGCCGAGGTGCTGGGCGTCGAGACGGTCGGGGCGACGGACGACTTCTTCGACCTGGGCGGCGAGTCGATCCTCGCCGCCGGGGTCCTGGCCCGGATCCGGGAGGAGCTGGGCGTCCGGCTGACGGTACGGGACGTGTTCACCGCGCGGACCGTCGCCGCCCTGGCCGAGCTGCTGGGCGACCCGTCGGCCGCCGCACCGGCCGAGCCGATACCACCCGCCCCCGCCGAGGCCACCCTGCCGCTGTCCAGCGCCCAGCGCCGGCTGTGGTACCTCGACGACCTCACCGCGGGCGGCACCGAGTACAACACCGGCGTGTCCCTGCGGCTGCGCGGCCCACTGGACCCGGACGCGCTGGCCCGCTCGCTGCGCCGGCTCGCGGCCCGCCACGCCACCCTGCGCACCACCTTCACCACCGTCGACGGCCAGGGCGTCCAGCGTGTCGCGTCCGACCCCGAGCTGCCCCTCAGCACCGCCGATCTCACCGACGTACCCGACGCGGACCGCGCCGAGGCCGCCGAGGCGCTGCTCACCGAGGAGCTGGGCCGCCCCTTCGACCTGGCGTCCGGCCCGCTCACCCGGGCCCTGCTGGTCCGGCTGGGCGCCGAGGACCACCTGCTGCTCCTGGCCCAGCACCACATCGTCACCGACGGCTGGTCGGTGGGCATCCTCACCCGCGAGCTCGCCGCCCTCTACGACGCGGAGACCACCGGCGCCCCCGACGGGCTACCGCAACCGGCCCTCCAGTACCCGGACTTCGCGGTCTGGGAGCGACGTCAGCGGTCCGGTGACGTGGATGCCGAGGACCTGGCCTACTGGAAGCGGCACCTTACGGGTCTTCAACAGCTCGAACTGCCGACCGACCGGCCGCGTCCCGCCGTCCGCACCACCGCCGGTGCCGCCCACCGGCACACGCTCCCCGCCGAGTTGGTGACCCGGCTGCGGCAACTCGCCGCGGGCCGCGGCACCACCGTGTTCACCCTGTTCGCGGGCGCCTCCGCGCTGCTGTTCTCCCGCTACTCGGGGCAGCGGGACGTCGCGTTCGGCACCGTCACCACCGGTCGCGGACGGCGCGACCTGGAGGACGTGCCGGGCTTCTTCGCCAACACCGTGGTGCTGCGCGGCGAGGTGGACGAGCGGGCGACCGTGGACCGGTTCGTGGAGAGCATGCGGACCACCGTCCTGGACGCCTTCGCGCACGACGGGGTGCCGTTCGACCGCGTGGTCGAGGAGCTGGCCCCGCCGCGCGATCCGAGCCGCACCCCGCTGGTGCAGGCTCTCGTGGTGCAGCAGACCGCGCTGCCCGTGCCGCCGCGCTCCGGCGGGGTGCGCCTCGCCGAGCACCCGCTGCCCCGCCCGGCCGCCCGCTTCGACCTGGTGCTGGAGTTCACCCCCGGCGCGGACGGCGGCTGTGTGCTGACCGCCGAGTTCAACACGGACCTGTTCGAGGCGGCGACCGTGGCCCGCCTGACCGCCCACCTGCACCGCCTGCTGGAGGGCATGGCGGACGGCCCCGGCCGGCCGCTGGCCGAACTGCCCATGCTGTCCGCCGAGGAACAGCGCACCCTGGTGGACACCTGGAACCCGCCCGCACACCGTCCCGGGGACACCCCGTCCGCCACCCTGCCCGACCTGTTCCACGCCCAGGCGGCCCGGACCCCCGACCGCACGGCCGTCGCCTGCGGCCCGGACCGGCTGGACTACGCCGAGGCCGCCCGCCGCGCCAACCGGCTGGCCCGGCTGCTCCTCGCGCGCGGAGCGGGCCCGGAGACCCTGGTCGCGCTGTGCCTGCCGCGCACCGCCGACCTCGTGCCCGTGCTGTGGGGCGTCCTCACCGCCGGCGCCGGCTACCTGCCCGTCGACCCCGCCTACCCCGCCGAGCGCGTCCGCTTCATGCTCGCCGACGCCCGGCCCGCCCTGGTGATCGCCACCCGGGAGACCGCCGGCGCACTGCCCGCCGACTGCACACCGCTGCTCCTGGAGGACTGCGCCGACCCGGCCGCGCCCGACACGGACGTCACCGACGCCGACCGGCCCCGGCCGCTGCTGCCGGACCACCCCGCGTACGTCATCTACACCTCGGGTTCCACCGGCCGCCCCAAGGGGGTCGTGGTCACCCACCGCACGGTCGCCGCGCTGGCCGGCTGGGCGGGAGAGCGGTTCGGGGAACAGGGGCTCGCCCATGTGATCGCCTCCACCTCCCTCAACTTCGACGTCTCCGTCTTCGAGCTGCTCTGCCCGACCCTGGCCGGCGGCACCGTCGAGGTGGTCGCCGACCTGCCGGCCCTCGCCGACGGCACCGGCCCCCGCCGCGCCGGGCTGCTGAGCGGAGTGCCGTCCGTCGTCTCCCGCCTGCTCGCGGGCGGTACGGCACCCGTCACCGCGGACACCGTCGTCCTCGCCGGAGAGGCCCTGCCCGCGCAGACGCTGCACGACGCGCGCGCCGCGCTGCCCGGCTGCCGGATCGCCAACATCTACGGGCCCACCGAGGCCACCGTGTACGCCACCGCCTGGTTCGCCGGGGACCGGCTGCCGGAGCAGGCGCCACCCATCGGCGAACCCGTGGCGCTCACCCGCGCCTACGTCCTGGACCACGCCCTGCGCCCCCAACCCGTCGGCGTCACCGGCGAGTTGTACCTCGGCGGCGGCGGGCTGGCCCGCGGGTACCTGAACCGGGCGGGCCTGACCGCCGCGCGGTTCGTCGCCGATCCGTTCGGCGCGCCGGGGGAGCGCATGTACCGCACCGGCGACCTGGTGCGCCGCCGTGCCGACGGCGTCCTCGAATACGTGGGCCGCATCGACCAGCAGGTCAAGGTGCGCGGCTTCCGCATCGAACTGGGCGAGGTGGAGGAGGCGTTGCGCCGCTGCGCGGGCGTCGCCGAGGCCGCGGCCGCCACCACCACCGACAGCGACGGCCACCGGCGCCTGGCCGGCTACGTCGTCCCGGCCGCCGGCGAGCGGGTGGAACCGGAGGCCGTACGCCGCGAACTGGGCCGTACCCTGCCCGCCTCCATGGTGCCGTCGGCCGTCGTCGTGCTGGACGCCCTGCCGCTGAACCCGAACGGCAAGCTGGACCGCGGCCGGCTCCCCGACCCGGGCCCCGCCGTCCGCGCGGTACGGCACGTCGCGCCCCGCACCCCCACCGAGCGCGCCCTCGCCGCGATCTGGGCCGAGGTGCTGCGCGCCGAACGGATCGGCGTCGACGACAACTTCTTCGAACTCGGCGGCGACTCGATCCTCAGCATCCAGGTCGTGGCCCGCGCCCGGCAGGACGGCCTGCCTCTGACCTCCCGGGACGTCTACCGGCACCAGACGGTCGCCGCCCTCGCCCGCTGCGCCGACGCCGCCCGTGGCCCGCGCGAGGCCGCCCCCGCACCGGAGCCGGCCACCGGCACCGCGCCCCTGACCCCCATCCAGCACTGGCTGTTCCACACCGCCGCCGAGCGCGCCGGCCACTTCGCCCAGGCACTGTCCGTGCAGGTGCCCGACGACGTGGACCCGGCGGTGCTGGAGGACGCGCTGAACGACCTCGTCGCCCACCACGAGGCCCTGCGCTCCCGCTTCGTCGCCGACGGCACCGCCACCGGCGTCCGCTGGCACATCGAGGACCGGGCGTCCCGCGTCCACCTGGCCCGACACACCGGACCGGACCAGGACACCCCGCACTTCGGCCCCTTCGACCTCGCCCGGGGGCCGCTGCTGCGGGCCGTCCTGCACGACCCGGGAGCCGGCCGGCCCCGCGTCCTGCACCTCGCCGTCCACCACCTGGTGGTCGACGGAGTGTCCTGGCGGCTGCTGCTGGACGACCTGGACCGCGCCTACCGGGCCCGCCGCGCCGGCGAGGACGGCCCGGCCGCGCTGCCCGCGAAGTCCTCGCCGCTGCGCGCGTGGGCCCGCCGGCTGGCCGCCCACGCGGCCGACGGCGGCTTCGCCGACGAACGGGAGTACTGGATGCGGGCGGTGCCCGACACCGCGCCCGCCCTCCCCGCCGACCTGCCGGACGGCACCAACACCTACGCCTCGCAGCGCGCGGTCACCGTGCGGCTGAGCCCCGAGGACACCTCGGCCCTGCTGCGCACCCTGCCCGACACCTACCGCACCCAGGCCAACGACGTGCTGCTGAGCGCCCTCGGGCGGGCGCTGTGCGCCGGGACCGGCCGGGACCGGGTGGTGGTCGACGTCGAGGGGCACGGCCGCGAGGAGCTCTTCCCCGAGCTGGACCTCAGCCGCACGGTCGGCTGGTTCACCACCCGGCACCCCGTCGCGCTCGCCGTTCCCGAGGACGCCGACTGGGACACCGTACTGAAGCAGGTCAAGGAGCAACTGCGGGCCGTACCCCGGCACGGCCTCGGCCATGACGCGCTGCGGTACCTCGCCGGGCCCGGGGCGGCGCCGCGCACCCCGGCCGCGCAGGTCAGCTTCAACTACCTCGGCCGGATGGGCCTGACCGAGGACGCGGACGGCCTCTACCGGGGCACCATACGCCCGTTGGAACTGGACGCCGACCCGGCGGCCGAACGCCCGCACGCCCTGGAGGTCGTCGGACAACTCGTCGGTGATGTCCTGGAGTTCACCTGGTTCTACTCGGAGCGGCTGCACCGGCGGGACACGGTCGCCGACCTGGCCCGGCGCTACGCCGACGCGCTCGCCGGACTGGCCCGGCACGCCACCCGGCCGGGAGCCGCCGGACGCACCCCGTCCGACTTCCCGCTGGCCCGGCTCGACCAGGCCGCCGTGGACCGGATCACGCGCGCCGACCCGGCGGCGGTGGCGGACGTCTACCCGCTCACGCCCACCCAGGCGGGCATGCTCTTCCACGGCCTGTCGCAGGACGACCGCGGGGTCTACTTCCAGCAGCTGACGTTCGAGCTGGACGGCGTGCCCGACCCGGGGGCGCTCGCCGCCGCCTGGCAGCACGTCACCGACCGCACCGAGGTGCTGCGCGGCCGCGTCGTCTGGCAGGACGTGCCCGAGCCGCTGCTGGTGGTGCAGCGCCACGCGGCCGTGCCGGTCACCCACCTGGACTGGCGGGAGCTGACGGCGGCGGAGCGCCGCGCCCGGCTGGACGACCTGCTGGCCCGGGACCGCGCCGAGGGCATCGACCTCGGCCGGGCCCCGCTCCAGCGGCTGCTCCTCGCCCGCGTGTCCGACACCCGCGTGCGCGTGGTGTGGTCCTTCCACCATCTGCTGCTGGACGGCTGGAGCCTGTTCCAGGTGCTCACGGACGTCTTCGCCCGGCACGCCGGGGCCGACCCCGGCACCCTCCCGGACCGGCCCCCGTACGCCGACTACGTGGCATGGCTGCGGCAGCGCGACCCGGCGGCCGCCGAACAGCACTGGCGGCACCGGCTGACCGGCCTGACCGAGGCGACACCGCTGCCGTACGACCGCGAGCCGCGCGAGGCCCACCGCGCCGAGTCCACGCACGAGGTCCGGGCCACGCTGCCCGCGACCGTCACCCGGGCACTGGAGGAGCTGGCGCGCACCTCGGGACTGACCCTGAACACCCTGGTCCAGGGTGCCTGGGCGCTGCTGCTGGCCCGGCAGGCCGGGCGGGACGAGGTGGTGTTCGGCACCACCGTGTCGGGACGGCCGCCGGAGCTGCCCGGCGCCGACACCATGACCGGCCTGTTCATCACCACCCTGCCCACCCGGGTCGCGGTCCCCGCCGAGGGCACCCTGACCGACTGGCTGCGCGCCCTCCAGCAGGACCAGAGCGAGGACCGGCGCTTCGGCGACCTGCCGCTCACCCGGATGCGGACGTTCACCGAACTCCCCGAGCAGGTCGGCCTGTTCGACAGCATCGTCGTCTTCGAGAACTACCCGGTGGACGACGACCTCGCCGCCGCCCACGGGCTGCGCCTGAGCGGCCTGGAGGGTGTCGAGAGCACCAACTACCCGCTCAGCCTCACCGCCTACCCGGGCCCCGAGCTGACCCTGCGCCTCGGCTACGACCCCGACCTGTTCGACGCCGGCACCGCCGAGCGGATGGCCGAGTACCTGACCGTCCTGCTCACCCACCTGCCCGCCGGCTCAGAACGCCCGCCCGCCCGGCTCCCGCTGCTCACCCCCGACCGCCGCGAACAGGTGCTGCGCGCCTGGAACGACACCGGCACGGACCTGCCCGACACCACCGTCGCCGGCCTCTTCGCCGCACAGGTCCGCCGCACTTCCGACGCCGTCGCCCTGGAGGCCGGCGACCACCGCCTCACCTACCGTGAACTGGACGAGCGGGCCCAGAAGCTGGCGGCGCGCCTGGCCGGCCTCGGCGTACGCCCGGAACGCCCCGTCGGCGTGCTGATGGACCGCTGCGTCGAACTGGTCGTCACCCAGCTGGCGCTCGTCCGCACCGGCGGGGTGTACGTGCCGCTGGACGGCAGGGCACCGGTCGAGCGGCTGCGCCGGATGCTGACCGAGGCCGGCGCCGGGCTGCTGCTCACCGACGCCGGCCGGGCGGAGACGGCCCGGGAACTGCTGCCCGACGACAGCGTGCTGCGCGTCGACAGGGTCCCGCACGTCGACGACACCCCCGGCGCGGACGGCCCCGCGCCCGTGCACCCCGTGCACCCCGACAACGTGCAGTACCTCATGTTCACCTCGGGCTCCACGGGCACCCCCAAGGGCGTCGCCGTGCGCCAGCGGGACGTCGCCGCCCTCGCCCTGGACCGTGCCTTCACCGGGCACGACCGGGTCCTGGTGCACTCGCCGCACGCCTTCGACGCCGCCACCTACGAGGTGTGGGTGCCCCTGCTGCGCGGCGGCACCGCCGTCCTCGCCCCGCCGGCCGACCTGGACGCCGCCCAGGTCCGGCGCGCCGTCACGGAACAGGGCGTCACCTGCCTGTGGCTGACCGCCGGACTGTTCCGCCTGCTGGCCCAGGAGGACCCCGGCTGCCTGCGCGGCGCCCGCGAGGTGTGGACCGGCGGCGAGGCCGTGCCGGGCGCGGCCGTACGCCGGGTCCTCGACGCCTGCCCCGGACTGACCGTCGTGGACGGCTACGGCCCCACCGAGACCACCACCTTCGCCACCCGCCGCGTCTTCCGCTCCGGCGACCCGCTGCCCGCGGTCCTGCCCATCGGACGCCCGCTGGACAACACCCACGTGTACGTCCTCGACGCCACCCTCCAGCCCCAGCCGCCCGGCATTCCCGGCGAGTTGTACATCGCCGGCGCGGGACTGGCCCGGGGCTACGCGGGCCGGCCCGGAGCGACTGCCGCCCGCTACGTCGCCGACCCCTTCGGGCCGCCCGGCACCCGGATGTACCGCACCGGCGACCTCGTGCGCTGGAGCGCCGACGGCGAACTGCACTTCGTCGGCCGTGCCGACGACCAGATCAAGATCCGCGGCTTCCGCGTCGAACCCGCCGAGATCGAGGCCCGGCTGACCGCCCACCCCGCCGTCGCCGAGGCCGTCGTCTCCCTCTACCAGGACGCCGGCCGCAAGCGGCTCGCCGCCCACCTGGTGGCGGCCGACGGCGCCGGCACACCCACCGCGTCCGAGCTGCGCGCCCACCTGTCGGCCGGACTGCCCGACTACATGCTGCCCGCCGCGTTCGTCGCCGTGCCCGAGCTGCCGCTGACCGCCAACGGCAAGGTCGACCGGCGCCGGCTGCCCGCCCCCGACTGGTCGGCCGGCGGCGACCGGGCCCACCGGGCCCCGCGCACCGAGACCGAGCGGATCCTCGCCGGGATCTGGGCCGAACTGCTCGGCGTCGAACGGGTCGGCGTGGACGACAACTTCTTCACCCTGGGCGGCGACTCCATCCTCAGCATCCAGGTCGTCTCCCGGGCCCGGACCGCCGGGCTCACCCTCACCCCGCGCGACCTCTTCCGCCACCCCACCGTCGCCGAACTGGCCGCCGCCGGCGGCGACGCCGCCCCCGCCGTCGCCGGCACCGAACCGGTCAGCGGACCGGCGGACCTCACCCCGATCCAGCACTGGTTCCTCGACCCGCGGCCGGCGCACCCCGCCTTCTTCAACCAGTCCGTCGTCATCGAGGCCGCCGGCCGCGTCGACGAGGACGCCCTGCGCCGCGCCCTCACCGCCCTGTGGACCCACCACGACGCCCTGCGCGCCCGGTTCACCCTCGACGGAGACGGCTCCTGGAGCCAGGACATCGCCGCCGACGGCCCGGTCCCGGAACTCCTCCAGATCCACGACCGGCACACCGAGGAAACCGAGGAACAGGTCACGGCACAGGTCCACGCCGGACTCCGGCTGGAGACGGGCCCGTTGTTCACCGCCCGCCTGTTCACCGCCGACGGCACCCGGCCCGCCCGGCTGCTGCTCGTCGCCCACCACCTGGTCGTCGACGGCGTCTCCTGGCGGATCCTGCTGGAGGACCTGGAGACCGGCTACACGCAGGCCGCCGCCGGACAGCCGGTACGGCTGCCCGCCCGCACCACCTCCGTACGCGAGTGGGCCCGCCGGCTGCGCGAGCGCGCCGGCACCTTCGCCGACCGGCTCGACCACTGGGAGCGGGCCGCGAGGCACTGCGCCGACCCGCTCCCCGTGGACGGCGACGGCGGCACCACCATGGCCGACGTCCGCGAGGTGACCGTACGGCTGGACCGCGACCGCACCGACGGCCTGCTGCGCCGCGTCCCCGGCGTCTACCGCACCCGCGTCGACGACGTCCTGCTCACCGCGCTGGGCCGGGTCCTCGCCGACTGGACCGGACGCGACACCGTCGCCGTCGGCCTGGAGGGACACGGCCGCGAGGACCAGCTGTTCGAGGACGTCGACCTGTCCCGCACGGTCGGCTGGTTCACCTCCCTGCACCCGGTCGCGCTGACCGTCCCGGCGGGCGACTGGGGCACCGCCCTGAAGTCGGTCAAGGAGCAGCTGCGGGCCGTACCCGACCGGGGACTCGGCTACGGCGTCCTGCGCCACCTCACCCGCGACCCCCGGCTCGCCGCCGCGCCCGCGCCCGGCATCACCTTCAACTACCTGGGCCGCTTCGACTGGTCCGCCGACGGCGGCACCCTGATCGGCGCGGTGCCCGGCGGCCTGGGCGGCGCCGAGGCCCCCGGCACCGAGCGGCCGCACCTGCTGGACGTCGTGGCCCGCGTCGAGGACGACCAGTTGGAGATCACCTGGTACTACGGCGCCGGACGGCACCGCGAGGACACCGTCACCGCGCTCGCCGAGGGCATGCTGGACGCCCTGACCGACATCGTCGCGCACTGCGCCCGGCCCGGCGCGGGCGGCCGTACCCCGTCGGACTTCCCGCTGGCCCGCCTGGACCAGGCCGCCGTGGACCGGATCGCCGGGGACGGCCGTGACGTCGCCGACATCTACCCGCTCACCCCGATGCAGGCCGGCATGCTCTTCCACAGCCTGCTGGACGCCGACAGCCGCACCTACGTCAACCAGGTCCAGCTCGTGCTGTCCGGCGTCACCGACCCGCACGCGCTCGCCATGGCCTGGCAGCACACCGCCGACGCCAACCCGGTGCTGCGCACCGGCCTGGTGTGGCAGGACACCCCGGAACCGCTCCAGGTCGTCCGGCACCGGGCCACCGTGCCCGTCACCCACCACGACTGGTCCGGCCGGCCCGCCGAGTGGGGCGCGCGCGAGCTGGACCGGCTGCTCGCCGAGGACCGGCAGGCCGGCATCGACCTCGGTTCGGCGCCCCTGATGCGGCTGACGCTGATCCGGCTGGCACCGGACCGGGTCCGGCTGGTGTGGACCTTCCACCACGTCCTCCTCGACGGCTGGAGCGCCGCCCAGGTCTTCGACGAGGTGTGCGAGCGGTACGCGGCCCTCACCTCCGGGCGCCGCCCCGCCCTGCCCGAGCGCAGGCCGTTCGCCGACTATCTGCGCTGGCTGTCCGGGCGGGACACCGGCCGGGCCGAACGGTACTGGCGGGACACCCTCGCCGGCTTCCAGGCGCCCACCGAACTGGCCCGGGACCGGCGGCCCGCCGAGGCCCACCGCGCCTCCTCCTCCGGGTCGGTGCGCACGACCCTCGACCCGGACGTCTCGGCGCGGCTGCGGGAGACCGCCCAGCGGGCCGGGCTGACCCTCAACACGGTCCTCCAGGGCGCGTGGGCGCTGCTGCTGTCCCGCTACGGCGGCGGTGACGACGTGGTGTTCGGTACGACCGTCTCCGGCCGGCCCGCCGAACTGCCGGGCGTCACCTCGATGGTGGGCCTGTTCATCAACACCCTGCCCACCCGGGCCCGCGTCGACGGGACGCGCCCGCTGCTGGACTGGCTGCGCGACCTCCAGGCCGCCCAGTCCGAGGCCCGCCGCCACGACTTCGTCTCACTGGCCCAGGTGCAGTCGTGGAGCGACGTGCCCGGCGGCACCGGACTGTTCGACTCCATCGTGGTCTTCGAGAACTACCCGTTCGACGAGGGTGCGTTGGCCCGGCACGGCCTCGCCATGGAACAGGAACGGGACCTGGAGCCCACCAACTACCCGCTCAGCGTGGTCGTCGCGCCCGGCGACACCCTGGCCGTGCACCTCGACTACGACCCCGCCGCGTTCGACGCCACGACGGTGGAGGCGCTCGGCGCGGGCCTGCGCACCCTGCTCACCGGCATGGCCGCCGACCCGGACCGCCGGCTGGCGGAACTGCCGCTGCTGGACCCGGCCGCGGGACGGGCGCTGGTGGACCGGTTCGGCGGAGGCACGGCCGAGGCACCGTACGACACCCTCCCCGAGGCGTTTGGCCGGCAGGCCGGGCGCACCCCGGACGCCCCGGCCGTCCGGCACGGCGACACCTGCCTCACCTACCGCGAACTCGACGCCCGCTCCAACCGGTTGGCGCGACAGCTCATCGCCGCCGGCGCCGGACCCGAGCGCTTCGTCGCCCTCTGCCTGCCCCGCACCGCCGACCTGCTCGTGGCTCTCCTCGCGGTGCTCAAGAGCGGCGCCGGCTACCTGCCCGTCGACCCCCAGTACCCGGCCGAGCGCGTCGCGTTCCTCTTCGGGGACGTACGGCCCGACGCCGTGATCACCGCCACCGAGACCGCCGGACGGCTGCCCGAGGGCCCCTTCACCCGCATCCTGCTGGACGCGGACCAGGACACGGACCAGGGCACGGACACGGACACCGGGGTGCCGGACACCCCGGTCGGCGACGACGAACGGCGCGGCCCCCTGCTGCCCGGCCACCCCGCCTACGTCATCCACACCTCCGGCTCGACCGGCCGGCCCAAGGGCGTCGTCGTCAGCCACGCCTCCGTGCTGGCCCTCACCGACTGGGCGGCGGCCGAGTTCGGCGGCCGGGGCCTGCACCACGTGGTCGCCTCCACCTCGCTCAACTTCGACGTGTCGGTCTTCGAGATCTTCTCGCCGCTGCTGTCCGGCGGCTGCGTGGAGGTCGTCCGGGACCTGCTGGCCCTCGCCGAGCGCCCCGGACCCTGGCACGCCGGACTGCTCAGCGCGGTGCCCTCGGCACTGGACCGGCTGCTCGCCGAGGACGCCGTCGACCTCACCGCGGACACCGTCGTCCTCGCGGGGGAGGGGCTGCCCGCCCGGACCGTACGCCGGGTCCGCGCGGCGATCCCCGGCAGCCGGATGCACAACATCTACGGCCCCACCGAGGCCACCGTCTACGCCACCGCCTTCACCTGCGACCCGGCCGACCCCGACCGCGACCCGCCGATCGGCCGGCCCCTCGGCGGTGCCCGCGCCTACGTGCTGGACGAGCGGATGCGCCCGGTGCCCGTCGGCGCGCCCGGCGAGCTGTTCCTCGCCGGTACCGGGGTCGCCCGCGGCTATCTGCGCCGGCCCGGGCTGACCGCGTCCCGCTTCCTGCCCGACCCGTTCGGCCCGCCCGGCAGCCGCATGTACCGCACCGGCGACCTGGTCCGCTGGACGGCCGACGGCGACCTCGTCTACCTCGGCCGCGGTGACGACCAGGTGAAGGTGCGCGGCTTCCGCATCGAACTCGGCGAGGTCGAGGCCGCCTTGGCCCGCCACCCGGCGGTGGCGGCGGCCGCGGCCCGGGTGATCGAACAGGCCGACCACCGCCGCCTGATCGGGTACGTGGTGCCCCGCGCACCGGTCCACTCCGACGCCACCGTGCCCGCCGGGTCCGCTCTGCCCGACACCGCGCAGTTGCGGGCCTTCCTCGCCCGCAGCCTCCCCGACCACCTGGTCCCGGCCCTCGTCGTCCCGTTGGAGCGGCTGCCGCTCGGCGCCACAGGAAAGCTCGACCGGCGGGCACTGCCCGTGCCGGAGCGGGCCGCGCAGGGCACCGGCGAGGCCGGCCGGCCGCCGCGTACCGAGGCCGAGCAGACCCTCGCGGCCATCTGGTCGGAGGTGCTGGGCGTGCCCGAAGTCGGCGCCGACGACAACTACTTCACCCTCGGCGGCGACTCCATCCTCGGCATCCGGATCGTCTCCGCCGCCCGCCGGGCCGGGCTGGCGCTGACCCCCCGGCACCTGTTCACGCACCAGACCCTCGCCGAACTCGCCGCCGCGGCGGAGCGCGTCCCGGTCGCCGCGGTCACGGCCGAGCAGGGCCCGGTCACCGGCGACGCCCCGCTCACCCCGGTACAGCACTGGCTGCTCGACACCCTCACCGGCGACCCCGCGCACTTCAGCCAGACGGTCGCCTACGAGCTGGCCGAGGACCCCGACGAGAACCTGCTGCGGGGTGCCCTGGCCGCCGTACTGGAGCACCACGACGCCCTGCGGCTGCGGTTCGAGCGGGACGGGGACGGGCGGTGGCGGCAGTACGGCACCGCGCCCGGCGCCGGGCACCCGCACCTGCAGGTGCACCAGGGGGCTGCGTCCCGCGCGGTGGCCGACGCCCTCGGCGCCGGCTTCGACCTGGCCGCGGGGCCGCTGCTGCGGGCCGCGCTGTGCCGCCCCGACGACGGTCGCCCCGTCCTGCTGCTCGCCGCCCACCACCTGGTGGTGGACGCCGTGTCCTGGCGCCTGCTCCTGGAGGACCTCGACACCGCCTACCGGGCGCTGCGCGACGGCGAGCGGCCCGCCCTGGGACCCAAGAGCACCGCGTTCCGGGACTGGGCCCGGCGGCTCGCCGCGCACACCCAGGCGGGCGGCTTCGACGCCGAACTCGCCCACTGGCAGCACCTCGACGCCGGCACCGCGCTGCCCGTGGACCACCCCGACGGCACGAACACCGTCGCCGACGAGGAGAGCGTGACCGCCGGCCTCGACGCCGACGAGACCCGCCGGCTGCTCCAGGACGTGCCCGACGCGTACCGCACCCGCGTCAACGACGTCCTGCTGTGCGCGCTGGGCCGGGTCCTGGCCCGCTGGACCGGCCGGGACCGGGTCGCGGTGACCCTGGAGGGCCACGGCCGCGAGGACCTGTTCGAGGACACCGACCTCGCCCGTACGGCCGGCTGGTTCACCGCCATGTACCCGGTCGCCCTGGACGTGCCCCGGGACGCCGGCACCGGCACCGTGCTGAAGGCGGTCAAGGAGAACCTGCGGGCCGTACCGCACGGCGGACTCGGCTACGGCGCGCTGCGCCACCTGCACCCCACGGCCGGCCACGAGCTGCCCGGCCTGCCGCCGGTCTGCTTCAACTACCTGGGCCGGCCGGACGCGAACCCCGCCCCCGGCGGGCTGCTGCACGCGCCCCACGGCGGTCTCGCCGGCGGCATGGACCGCTCGGCGCGGCGGCCGCACCTCCTCGACGTGCTCGGCCGGGTATGCGAGGGACGCCTGGAGTTCACCTGGTCGTACAGCGGCGCGGTGCACCGGCGGGAGACCGTCGCGCGGCTGGCGGCCGAGCTGGCCGACGAACTGCGCGCCATCGTCCGGCACTGCGCCGAACCCGGCGCGGGCGGCCGTACCCCCTCCGACTTCCCGCTCGCGCCGCTCGACCAGGCGGCCGTCGACCGGCTCGTCGGCGACGGCGCGGACGTCGCGGACGTGTACCCGCTCACGCCCACCCAGACCGGCATGGTGATGCACGGCCTGGACGAGGCCGAACACGGCCTGTACGTCGAGCAGATCACCTTCGTCGCGGACGGCGCCGACGACCCGGCCACCCTGGCCGCCGCCTGGCAGCACGTCGTCGACCGCACCCCCGTGCTGCGCACCTCCGTCGCCCTGCACGGCGTACCCGTGCCGCTCCAGATCGTCCACCGGACCGTGACCCTGCCGGTCACCGAGCACGACTGGAGCGGACTGCCGGCGGACCGGCGCGAGACGGAACTGGAGCGGCTGCTCGCCGACGAGCGGGCCCGGGGCCTCGCCCTGGACCGCGCCCCGCTGCTGCGGCTCGCCCTGGTCCGGCTCGGCCCGGACGCGGTGCGCGTGGTGTGGACCTTCCACCACGTCCTGCTGGACGGCTGGAGCGTCTTCCACGTGCTGTCCGACGTCACGGCCGCGCACGCCGCCCTCGCCCGCGGCGAACGGCCCCGACTGCCCGAGCGCAGGCCGTTCGCGGACTACGCCGCCTGGCTGGCCGCCCGCGACACCGGCCCCGCCGAGGAACACTGGCGCGCCGCCCTGGCCGGCCTCGACTCGCCGACCACGCTTCCCTACGACCGCCGTCCCGCCCCGGGCACCACCGCCCGCTCCGGCACCTGGCTGTCGCAGCGGCTCGACGCCGAACACACCCGGGAGCTCCAGGAGTTCGCCCGCCGGCACCGGCTCACCCTCAACACGCTGGTGCAGGGCGCCTGGGCGCTGCTGCTGGCGCGGTGGAGCGGACAGCGGGAGGTGTGCTTCGGCACCACCGTCTCCGGCCGGCCCGCCGACCTGCCCGGTGCCGACACCGTCACCGGCCTGTTCATCACCACCCTGCCCGCCCGGACCGCGGTCGACGGCAACGCCGGCTGCGCCGCCTGGCTGCGCGCGGTGCAGGAGGCCCGCGCCGAGGACCGCCGGCACGACCACCTGCCCCTGAACACCCTGCACGCCCTCACCGGACTCCCCTCGGACGGCGCGCTGTTCGACAGCCTGGTGGTCTTCGAGAACTACCCGGTCGGCGACGCCACCGCGGGCGCGCACGGGCTCGCCCTGCGCGACCTGGACGCCCGGGAGGCCACCAACTACCCGCTCACCGTCGTCGTCTCGCCCGGCGAACGACTCGCCGTCGAACTCGGTTACGACCCGCGGTACTTCGACGCGGCCACCGCCGCCTCCCTGGCCGGACAGCTGCTGCACACCCTGCGGGCGCTGGCCGCCTCCGACGGCACCGCCCGCCTGGACGACCTCGACCTGCTGCCGCCCGGCGAGCGGGACCGGCTGCTGCACGGCCCGGCCCGTCCGGCGCTCCCCCCGGTGCCGCCCGCCACCCTGCCCGCGCTGGTCGAGGCCGCCGTCGACCGGTGGCCGACCGCCCCGGCGCTCGGCGCGCCCGGCACGCTGCTCACCTTCGCCGAGGTCGAGGCGCGGGCCAACCGGCTGGCGCACCGGCTCATCGCCCGCGGCGCCGGACCCGGCGACCTCGTCGCGCTGCTGCTGCCCCGCTCGACGGACATGGTGCTGGCGCAGCTCGCGGTGGCGAAGGCGGGCGCCGCGTTCCTGCCCGTCGACCCGGCCTACCCGGAGGAGCGGACCGCCCTGATGCTGCGCGACGCGGCGCCCGCCCTCACCCTCGACGCCAAGGAGGTCGCCGGGCTGCTCGCCGCCCCGCCGGACGGCGTACCCGGACACCGGCCCGGCGACGGCGACCGTACCCGTCCGCTCGACCTGGACGACCCGGCCTACGTCATCTACACCTCCGGCTCCACCGGCACCCCCAAGGGCGTCGTCGTCACCCACCGCGGGCTCGCCGCCTTCTCGGCCGCCGAGGCCGCGCACTACCAGGTCACCCCCGGTGACCGGGTGTTGTCGTTCGCCACGCCCAGCTTCGACGCCTCCGTGCTGGAACTGTGCATGTCGCTGCCGCACGGCGCCCGGCTGGTCGTCCCGCGGCCCGGCCCGCTGCTCGGCGCCGAACTGGCCGACACCCTGCGGGCCGAGCGGATCACGCACACCCTGCTGCCGCCGGCCGCGCTCGCCACCCTGCCCGCCGACACCCCCGGGACGCTGCCCGACCTGAAGACGCTGACCGTCGGCGCGGACGCGTGCGGCGCGGAACTCGTCGCCCGCTGGGCCCCGCACCACCGCATGGTCAACTCCTACGGCCCCACCGAGGCCACCGTCGTCGCCACCTGGTCCGCACCCCTGGAGGCGGACGGCGGCGCGCCGCCCATCGGCCGCCCGCTGCCCGCCACCGGCGCCTACGTCCTCGACGCCCGGCTACGGCCGGTCCCCGACGGCGTCGTCGGTGAGCTGTGGCTCTCCGGAACGGCGTTGGCCCGCGGCTACCTCGGCCGGCCCGGACTGACCGCGTCCCGGTTCCGCGCCGACCCGTTCGGGCCGCCCGGCACCCGCATGTACCGCACCGGCGACCTGGTGCGCCGGGACAGCGCGGGCGAACTGCACTACCTGGGCCGCACCGACCACCAGGTGAAGCTGCGCGGCCACCGCATCGAGGCGGGCGAGGTCGAGGCGACACTGGTCCGCCACCCGGGCGTGCTGGACGCCGTGGTGACCGTACGCGAGGACGAACCGGGCCAACCGCGGCTGGTCGCCCACCTGCTCACGGAACCGGGCGCGCAGCCGCCCACCCCGACCGAACTGCGCGCGCTGGCCGCCCGGTTCCTGCCCGGCTACATGGTGCCCTCGGCCTTCGCGGTGCTGGACCGCTTCCCGGTCACCGAGAACGGCAAGACCGACCGTGCCGCCCTGCCCGCCCCGGCACCGGCCGAGGAGGGGACGCGCCCCGAGTACGTGGCCCCCCGCACCCCGGCCGAGGAGGCGCTGGCGGCCATCTGGGAGGAGACCCTCCAGACGACCGTGGGGGCCGAGGACGACTACTTCCTGCTCGGCGGCGACTCCATGCGGGCCCTGCTCATCGCCTCCCGCGCGAACGACACCTTCGGCGTCACCCTCACCCCCCGCGACATCCTCCTCTCCCGCACGGTCGCCGCCCTGGCGGAACTCGTGGAGGAACAGATCCTGAACGAACTGGAGGAGGAGGCCTACGGCGACACCGGCTCCGCCGACGGCGAGGCCTCCTGGCACGGGTCCGCGGAAGCCTCCGGCCACGGTGGCGGCGATACCGGAGGCGACGAGTACGGGGCCGGTGCGCACGGCTCAGCCGAGGCCGCCGCGTCGCCCACCGCCGGTGCCCCCGCCCCCGACGACCCCGCTGCCGACGCCCCCCAGCCCCCCGCCCCCGGCACCGCCCAGGCTCCCGCCCCCGGCGGCCCCCGCTCCGAAGACGCCCCCCGCGGCGGCTATGACCACGAACGGTGAGGATCCGACGACCATGACGTCTTCGACCCCTTCCAACCCCTCCGGCTCCGCGCGGCCCACCCGGCCCTCCCGGCGGGACCGTGCGCAGGCGCTGCCCGAGGAGATGCGGGAGGCGCTGCGGCGGCGGCTGGCCGGCCGGGCCGGCGGCGCTGCGCCGGGCGCCCGGCAGGGCATTCCGCGCGCCGACCGGGACCGCCCGCTGCCGTTGTCGTTCGCGCAGCAGCGGCTGTGGTTCCTGGACCGGCTGCGCCCCGGCGACCCCCGCTACAACAGCGCGGTCGCGGTCCGTCTCACCGGTGCCCTGGACCGCGAGGCGCTGACCGAGGCGCTCACCGCCGTCGTGGCCCGGCACGAGGCCCTGCGCACCACGTTCGAGGAGACCGACGGCCGCCCGGTGCAGCGGGTGCACCCCGCCGCACCGGTGCCCGTGCCGGTGCGGGACGCCGGCGATCTGGACGCGGACCTGCTGGCCGAGTACTCCCGCCCGTTCGACCTGTGCCACGGCCCCCTGCTGCGGGCCCTGCTGCTGCGCGAGTCGGACACCGCGCACGTCCTGTTGCTGACGGCCCATCACATCGTCACGGACGGCTGGTCCATGGGCGTCGTCCTGGACGAGCTGTGCACCGTCTACGACGCCCTCGCCCAGGGCGCCCGACCGGACCTGCCCGCGCCGGCCACCCAGTACCCGGACTTCGCCGTGTGGCAGCGCGCCCAGCTCTCGGGCCCCCGGCTGGAAACCCAACTCGACTACTGGAAGACCAAGCTGGCCGGGGCCGTGGCGCCCGAGCTGCCCCTGGACCGGCCCCGGCGCGGCGAGGAGGCGGGCGACGGCGCCGTCCACACCTTCACCGTCCCCGCCCCGCTCACCGCCCGGCTCCGCGACCTCGCCAGGGAGCAGCACAGCACCCTGCACACCGCCCTGGTCGCCGCCACCCAGGCGCTGCTGGCCCGCTGGTCCGGGCAGGACGACATCACCGTCGGCTCGCTGACACCCGGCCGGTCGCGCACCGACCTCGAACGGACCGTCGGGTTCTTCGTGAACACCGTCGCGCTGCGCACCCCCGTGGACGCCTCCGGATCCTTCCGCGACCTGCTGGCGCAGGCGGCCGAGACCGTGGGCGACGCCTTCGCCCACGGCGACACGCCGTTCGAGCGGGTCGTGGAGGCGGTCGGCGCGTCCCGCGAGGCGGGCCGCAACCCGCTGTTCGACGTCATGGTCCTGCTGCACCCCGACCCGCCCGCCGCGACCGCCCCGCGCTCCCTGGCCACCAGCCCGGTCACCGTGCCCCGGCAGGCGGCCACCTTCGACCTGAGCATCGAGTTCGTGCCGGACGGCACCGCCCTGACCGGCCTGCTGGAGTACCGCACCGACCTGTTCGACGCGGCCACCGTCGAGCGGCTGGCCGGACAGCTGCTGCGCCTGCTCCAGGGGGTCACCGACACCCCGGACCGTCCGCTGGGCACCCTGCCCCTGCTGTCCGGGGACGAGGTACGGCGCATCGTCCACGACTGGAGCGCCGGCCCCCGCCTCTCCGTGGACGGCGCCCTGCACCCGGCCCTGTTCGAGCGCCGCGCCGCCGACACCCCGGACGCCCTCGCCCTCGTCGCGGGCGGCGAACAGCTGGACTACGCCACGCTCAACGCCCGCGCCAACCGGCTCGCCCACCACCTCATCGCACTCGGCGCCGGCCCCGAACGGCTGGTCGCGCTGCGGCTGCCCCGCACCGCCGACATGATCACCGCGATCCTCGCCGTCTGGAAGTCCGGCGCGGGCTATCTGCCGCTCGACCCGGCCCTGCCCGAGGAACGCGTCCGGTACCTGCTGGACGACGCCCGCCCCGCCCTGGTCCTGGACGAGGCCGCCCTGCGCGCCGTACCCGCGGCCCTCCCGGACACCGACCCCACCGACACCGACCGGCGCGCCCCGCTGCACCCCGAGCACACCGCGTACGTCATCCACACCTCCGGCTCCACCGGCCGCCCCAAGGGGGTCGCCGTGTCCCACCGCGCGGCGGCGCACCTGCTGGCCGCCCACCGGGCCGGCTTCGTCGCCGAGGCGGGCGGCGGCCCGCTGCGGGTCGCGCTCACCGCGTCCTTCTCCTTCGACACGTCCCTCGAAGGCGTGCTGCTGATGGCCGACGGCCACCCGCTGCACCTGGTGGACGAGACGACCCGGATGGACCCGGCCGCCCTGGTCGAGTACGTCGTCCGGCACCGTGTCGACTTCCTCGACGTCACCCCCTCCTACCTGCGGCAGCTGCTGCCCGCCGGGCTGCTCACCGACCCCCGGCACCACCCCCGGGTGCTCATGCTCGGCGGCGAGGCGGTCGGGTCCGCGCTGTGGCGGGAGCTGGCCGCGCACCCGGACGTGACGGCCCACAACTTCTACGGCCCCACCGAGTGCACGGTCGACGCGCTGTCCTGCCGGATCGACGGCGGCGACCGCCCGCTGGTGGGCCGCCCCCTGCCGGGCCTGCGGGCGTACGTGCTGGACGACCGGCTCCAGCCGGTGCCGCCCGGCGTCGGCGGCGAGCTGTACCTCGCCGGCCCCCAGCTGGCCCGCGGCTACACCGGCCGCCCAGGCCTGACCGCCGCCCGCTTCCTCGCCGACCCCTACGGGCCGCCCGGCACCCGCATGTACCGCACCGGCGACCTGGCCCGCTGGACCGCCGACGGCCGCCTCGACTACCTCGGACGCGCCGACGACCAGATCAAGGTGCGCGGCCACCGCATCGAACCCGGCGAGATCGAGGCCGCCCTGCTCGCGCTGCCCGGCATCGCCGCCGCCGCGGTCGCCGCCGTACCCGACGCGCACGGCCACACCCGCCTCGCCGCCTACGTCGTCCCCGCGCCCGGTGCGCCCCGGCCCGCCCCCGCCGACCTGCGGGAGGCCCTGCGCCGGGTGCTGCCCGACGCGCTGGTGCCGTCCTCCTTCACCCCGCTGGACGCGCTGCCGCTGACCACCAGCGGCAAACTGGACCGCCGCGCCCTGCCGGCCCCCGAAACCGCCACCGGGGAAAGGGAGTTCGTCGCCCCACGCACCCCCGGCGAGGAGGCCCTGGCCGGAATCTGGGCCGAGGTGCTCGGCGTGGACCGGGTCGGCGTCACGGACAACTTCTTCGAGCTGGGCGGCGACTCGATCCTCAGCATCCAGGTCGTCTCCCGCGCCCGCGCCGCGGGCCTGCGGATCGGCTCCCAGGACGTCTTCCGGCACCAGACGGTCGCCGACCTGGCCGCCGCGTCCCGCCGTACCGACGCCCCGACCGCCCCCCGGCGCCCGCACACGGACGGGCCCGCGCCGCTCACCCCCGTCCAGGAGTGGTTCTTCGCCACGCACGGCCCGCTACGGCACTACGCCATGTCCATGATGCTCGACCTGCCGTACGACCTGGACGAGCGGGCGCTGGAACGCGCGGTGGACGCCCTGGTGGCCCGGCACCCGGCCCTGCGCACCCGCTTCACCCGCACCGCAGACACCTGGCGGCAGCACCCCGGCACCGGCCCGGCCACCGGACTGCTCACCCGCCACGACCCCGGAACCCCGCCCACCGACGCAGCCGAGGCCGCCCGCGCGGCCCTCGATCCGGCCACCGGGGCCCTGTTCCGCGCCGCCCTGCTCACCGGCGGCGGACGTCCCCGACTCTTCGTCACCGCCCACCACCTGGCGGTGGACAGCGTGTCCTGGCGGGTGCTGCTCGCCGACCTGGAACAGGCCTACCGGCAGGCGGCGGCCGGCGAGGAACCCCGGCTGGAGCCCGAACACACCCCGTTCGCCGACTGGGCGCGCGACCTCACCGACCGGGTCCGGGCCGGCGACCTGGACGACGACCTGCCCCACTGGACGGCGGAGGCCGCGCTGCCGCGCACCCCGCTCCCCGTCGACCTCCCCGGCACCCCGCTCGCCGGATCCGTGCGCACCGTCCGCACCCGGGTGGACCGCGCCACCACCGAGGCACTGCTGCGCCGCGTGCCCTCGGCCTACCGCACCCAGGTCAACGACGTGCTGCTGAGCGCGCTGGCCCGGGTGCTGGCCGACTGGACGGGCACGGACCGGGTGACCGTCGCCCTGGAGGGCCACGGCCGCGAGGAGGACCTGGTCGAGGGCGCCGAACTGGGCCGCACGGTCGGCTGGTTCACCACCCAGTACCCGGTCACCCTCACCCCGGCCGGCCCGGCCGACTGGGGGACCACGCTCAAGGCCGTCAAGGAGCGGCTGCGGGCCGTGCCCCGCCGGGGCCTCGGCTACCAGGCGCTCGGCCACCTCGGCTCACCCCGGCCCGACGCGCGCGGCCTCGCCGGACTCCCGCTGCCCCAGGTGTGCTTCACCTACCACGGCCAGTGGGAGACGCCCGGCGGCGGGGACTTCGCGCCCGTCGCCGACGTACCCGGACGGGACATGGACCCCGGCGCGCCGCTGGACCACCTGCTGGACGTGTCCGCCCTGGTCACCGCCGGCGAACTGGAGATCACCTGGCACTACAGCGACCAGGTGCACCGCTCCGGCACCGTCCGGGAGCTGGCCGAGGGCATGGTGCGCGCGCTCGCCGCCATCGCCGAGCACTGCGCCCGGCCCGGCGCGGGCGGCCGTACCCCCTCCGACTTCCCGCTCGCCGGCCTCGACCAGGCCGGCGTGGACCGCCTGGTGGGCGACGGCCGGGACGTGGAGGACCTGCTGCCGCTGACCCCGCTCCAGGAGGGCATGCTCTTCCACCGGCTGGTCGGCGGACCGGACGACGTGTACGTCGACCAGGCCGCGCTGCTGCTGGACGGGGTGACCGACCCCGGCGCCCTCGCCGCGGCCTGGCAGCGGGTGACCGACCGCACCCCCGCCCTGCGCACCTCGGTCGTGTGGGAGGACGTGCCGGTACCGCTCCAGATCGTGCACCGCCAGGTCACCGTGCCCACCGAGCAGCTGGACTGGCGGGACCTGGACGCGGGGGAGCGGGAGGCGCGCCTGGACCGGCTGCGCGCCGACGACCTCGCGCGCGGCCTCGACCTCGGCACCGCGCCCCTGATGAGGCTCACCCTGGTCCGGCTGCCCGACGACCGGCTGCACCTGCTGTGGACCTCCCACCACCTGATCCTGGACGGCTGGAGCCTGGCCCAGGTGCTCACCGACGTCTTCGAGGAGTACGCGGCCCTCACCACCGGCGCCGCGACCCGGCCCCCCGTGCGCCGGCCGTTCGCCGACTACGTGCGCCGGCTGGCCGGCCAGGACACCGAGGCCGCCCGCGAACACTGGCGGAACGTGCTCGCCGGGTTCGCCACCCCGACCCCGCTGCCCGTCGACCGTGTCCGGCGCCCGGGCCACGAGACCCGTTCCGGCCGCGTGCACACCGCCGGCCTGTCCGAGGAGGTGTCCGCACGGCTGGCCCGCACCGCCCGCGCGGCCGGACTCACCCTCGGCACGGTGGTGCAGGGCGCCTGGGCGCTGCTGCTGTCCCGCTACGGCGCCGAGCGGGACGTGCTGTTCGGCACCACCGTCTCCGGCCGCCCCGACGACCTGCCCGGCGTCGAGTCGATGATCGGCATGTTCATCAACACCCTGCCCACCCGGGTCCACGTGGACGGGGGCCGTACCGCCACCGCATGGCTGCGGGAGCTCCAGGAAGAGCAGGCCGGGGCACGGCGGTTCGCCGCCGTGTCCCTCGCCGAGCTGACCTCGCTCAGCGACGTGCCCGCCGGCAGCCCGCTGTTCGACAGCATGGTGGCCTTCGAGAACTACCCCTTCGACCAGGCACGTTCGGCCGCCACCGGGATCCGGCTCACGGACGTCTCGGCCCGCGACGCCACCAACTACCCCCTCGTGCTGCGGGCCTACCAGGGCGAGCGGTTCGGCTTCGACCTCGGCTACGACCCCGAGCTGTTCGACGCCGACACGGTACGGTCCCTCGCCGGCCGGCTGTGCCTGCTGCTCACCGAACTGGCCGACGACCCGGACCGGCCGCTGCGCGCGCTCGCCTGGACGACCGCCGAGGAGCGCCGGCGGATGCTGGCCGACTGGAACGGCACCGAGGAGGGCAGGCCCGCCGACACCCTGGACGCCCTGTTCGCCGCCCAGGCCGCCCGCACCCCCGACGCCGAGGCCGTCACCTGCGGAGACGACCGGCTCGACTACGCCACCCTGGACGCGCGGGCCGCCCGGCTCGCCCACCGGCTCGCCGAACTCGGCGCCGGCCCCGAGACGTTCGTCGCCCTCGCGCTGCCCCGCTCCACCGACCTCGTCGTGGCGGTCCTCGCCGTCCTCAAGACCGGCGCCGCCTACCTGCCCGTCGACCCCGCGCTGCCCGCGGAACGCGTCCGGGACCTGCTCGCCGACGCCCGCCCGGTCGCCCTGGTGACCACCCGGCGCACCGCGGCCGACCCGGCCGTACCGGTCCTCCTGCTGGACGATCCCGGTGTCCGCGCCGACCTGGCCCGCCGCCCCGCCGCCGGCCCGGCCCGCCGCGCACTGCCGGAGAGCCCCGCCTACGCCATCTTCACCTCCGGCTCCACCGGCCGGCCCAAGGGTGTCGTCGTCCCGCACGCCAACGTGGTCCGGCTGTTCACCCGCACCCGGCACTGGTTCGACTTCGGCCCCGACGACGTGTGGACGCTCTTCCACTCCTACGCCTTCGACTTCTCGGTGTGGGAACTGTGGGGACCGCTGCTGCACGGCGGGCGGCTGGTGATCGTCCCCGAGGACACCGCCCGCTCCCCGGAGGACTTCCTGCGCCTGCTCGCCGACGAACAGGTCACCGTCCTCAACCAGACCCCCTCCGCCTTCTATCCCCTCACCCGTGCCGACGCCGAACTCCCCGACGTGAGCGAGCGGTTGGCGCTGCGCACGGTCGTCTTCGGCGGTGAGGCGCTGGACGTGACCCGGCTCGCCGACTGGTACACCCGCCACCCGGACACCGCGCCCCGCCTGGTGAACATGTACGGCATCACCGAGACGACCGTGCACGTCACCCATGCGCCACTGGACCGGGCGACGGCCCACGCCGGCACCGCGAGCCCCATCGGCACCGGCATCCCCGACCTGCGGCTCTACGTCCTCGACGACACCCTCCAGCCGGTGCCGCCGGGCGCCGTCGGCGAGCTGTTCGTCGCCGGCGAGGGCCTCGCCCGCGGCTACCTCAACCGGCCCGGCCTCACCGCGACCCGGTTCCCCGCCGACCCGTTCGGGCGGCCCGGCACCCGCATGTACCGCACCGGCGACCGGGCCCGCTGGCGGGCCGACGGCACACTGGAGTACCTGGGCCGCGCCGACCAGCAGGTCAAGATCCGCGGCTACCGCATCGAACCCGGCGAGATCGAGGCCGCCCTGCACCGCCACCCCGGCGTGGGAGCCGCCACCGTCGGCGTCTACGAGGACACCTCCGGGACCCGCCGGCTCGTCGCCCACGTCGTCGGCACCGGCACCGGCGAACGCGCCGTACCGCCACCGCCCGCCGCCGAACTCCGCGCCCACCTGGAAACCCTGCTGCCCGCGCACATGGTGCCGGCCGCCTATGTACCGATGGCGGCGCTGCCGCTCACCGCCAACGGCAAGCTCGACCGGCGCGCCCTGCCCGCGCCCGGCCCCGACGGCTTCGCCGCCGACGGCACGCGGACCGCGCCGCGCACCCCGGCCGAACGGTTGGTCGCCGCCGCGTGGACGGACGTCCTGGACACCGACGAGGTCGGCGTCGACGACGACTTCTTCGCCCTGGGCGGCGACTCCATCCTCGCCGTCCGCGTCACCGCACGGCTGCGCGCCGCCTTCGGCACGGACGTCTCACCCCGGCTGCTGTTCACCCACACCACCGTGTCCGCGCTCGCGGCCGCCCTGGGCGAACCACGGACCGGGGACACCGCCGACGCCATCCCGGCCGCCGCCGCCGACGGCCCGGCCCCGCTGTCGTACGCCCAGCAACGCCTGTGGTTCCTCGACCGGTTCGAGCCGGAAAGCACCGAGTACACCACCCTGTCCGTGCTGCGGCTGCGCGGGACGCTCGACACCACGGCCCTGCGCACCGCCCTCGACGGCCTGGTCGCCCGGCACGGCACCCTGCGCACCACCTTCACCGAACACGACGGCCACGCACGGCAGGTCGTCCAGCCGGCGCGGCCCGTGGACCTCCCGGTGGAGGACCTCCCGGACACCGCCGCCCTGGACGCCCTGCTGGACCGGGAGGCCGCCGCCCCCTTCGACCTGGCCACCGGCCCGCTGTTCCGGGCCCGCCTGGCCCGGTTCGCCGCCGACGACCACGTCCTCGTGCTGGCCACCCACCACATCGTCACCGACGGCTGGTCCACCGGCGTACTCGCCCGGGACCTGGGCGAGCTGTACGCGGCGGCCCTGGAGGACCGCCGCCCCGACCTGCCCGAACTGCCCGTCCGCTACACCGACTACGCCGCCTGGCAGCGCACCCGCGCCGAGCGGGCCGAGGCCGAACTCGCCCACTGGCGCCGGGTCCTGGACGGAGTGACCCCGCTGGAGCCGCCCACCGACCGGCCCCGGCCGGCCGTCCGCACCCGCGAGGGCGCCCTCGTCACCTTCACCCTGCCCGCCGCCCTGACCGAGCGGCTGCGCGAACGGGGCCGCGAGGCCGACGCCACCCTCTACATGACCCTGGTCGCGGCCTGCCAGGTCCTGCTCGCCCGCTGGGCCGGGCAGGAGGACGTCACCGTCGGCACCGTCACCGCGGGCCGCGAGCGGCCCGAACTGCACGACGTGGTCGGCATGTTCGTCAACACGCTGGTGCTGCGCTCCCGGGTCCGCCCCGAACTGCCGTTCCGGGAGTTGCTGGCCGAGGTGCGCACCACCGTCCTGGACGCGTTCGCCCACCAGGAGGTGCCCTTCGAGCGGGTCGTGGACGCCCTCCAGCCCGAGCGGGACACCAGCCGCACCCCGCTGTTCCAGGTCATGGTCGCCCTGCACAACCTCGGCGCCGAGCTGCCCCGGCTGCCCGGCCTGACGGTGGAGCCGGTGACCCCGCCGGTCCGCACCGCCACCTTCGACCTCGCCTTCGACTTCACGGAGACCGACGGCGGCCTCACCGGCTACCTGGAGTACAACACCGGGCTGTTCGACGCCGACACCGCCGAACGCCTCGCCGCCCGGCTGCGGACCATGCTGGAGGCCGCCGCCGCGGACCCCGGGCAGGCCGTGGGCCGTCTGCCGCTGATGACCGACGCCGAACGGCGGCAGGTGCTCCGGCAGGGGCAGGGCGCCCGGCTGCCCGAGCCGGACACCACCTTCCCCGCGCTGTTCGAGGCGCAGGCCGCCCGCACCCCGCACCACACCGCCCTGGCCGCCCGCGACACCACCCTGGACTTCGCCGCGCTGAACCGGCGCGCCAACCGGCTCGCCCACCACCTCATCGCCCAGGGCGCCGGTCCCGAGGACGTCGTCGCCGTACGGCTCCCGCGCACCTCGGAGCTGATGACGGCACTCCTCGCCGTTCTCAAGGCGGGTGCCACCCTGCTCTGCCTGGACCCGGAACTCCCCGCGGAGCGGCAGGACCTCCTGCTCGCCGACGCCCGCCCGCACATCCTCCTGACCGACCTCGCCGCGGTGCCCTGGGACCGGCTGCCCGCACACGACCCGACCGACGCCGACCGGGTCAGGCCCCTGCTGCCGGGCCACACCGCCTACCTCGTCTACACCTCCGGCTCCACCGGCCGCCCCAAGGGCGTCGCCGTCGAACACCGGCAGCTGGTCAACCTGTGCCACGACCACCACGCCCACCTGCTCGCCCCGCACACCGGCGACGGCCGGCGGCTGCGGGCCGCGCTCAGCGCGTCCTTCTCCTTCGACACCTCATGGGAAGGGCCGCTGCTCCTGACCCTCGGCCACGAGGTCCACCTGATCGACGAGGACGTCCGCCTGGACCCGGAGGCGTTCTGCGCGCAGGTCGCCGGGCACCGCCTCGACCTCGTCAACGTCACCCCGTCCTTCCTGCGCGAACTCACCGCCGCCGGCCTGCTCGCCCCCGGCCGCCACCACCCGCGGCTGCTGCTCGTCGGCGGCGAGGCCGTCACCCTGGCGGACTGGCGCGAACTCGCCCGGGTGGAACGGGAGTCGGGGGTGGCGGTGTACAACATGTACGGGCCCACCGAGTGCACCGTCGACGCCGTCTACGGCCGCACCGCCGACCGCCCCGACCGGCCGGTCATCGGCCGCCCCGGCGGCAACCTGCGCGCCTACGTGCTCGACGGCGACCTGCGCCCGGTGCCTCCCGGCGTGCCCGGCGAGCTGTACCTGGCCGGGGCCCAGGTGGCCCGCGGCTATCTGCACCGGCCGGGCCTCACCGCCGCCCGCTTCCTCGCCGACCGGTTCGGCGCGCCGGGGGAGCGGATGTACCGCACCGGGGACCGCGTCCGCTGGGACCGGGACGGACTGCTGGAATTCCTCGGCCGGGTGGACGAACAGGTCAAGATCCGCGGGTTCCGCATCGAACCCGGCGAGGTGGAGGCCGCCCTCCTGGCCCACCCGGACGTCGCCGACGCCGCGGTCACCGCACGCGAACACGCCGGCCGGCTCGTCCTCGTCGGCTACGTGGTGCCCGCCGGCGAGCGCCCCCCGTCCGCCGACGAACTCCGCCTCGCCCTGCGCCGTACCCTGCCCGACCACATGGTGCCTGCCGCGTTCGTCCCGCTGGCCCGCATCCCTCGTACCACCAGCGGCAAGACCGACCGGCGCGCCCTGCCCGCCCCGCCCGCGCAGCCCGACAGCGCCACCCCGTACGTCGCCCCCCGGCCCGGCACGGAGGAACGCCTGGCGGCGATCTGGGCGGAGGTGCTCGGCGTCGAACGGGTCGGCGCCCGCGACAACTTCTTCGCGCTCGGCGGCGACTCCATCCTGAGCATCCAGATCGTCTCCCGCGCCCGGCAGACCGGTCTCGCCCTCACCACCAAGGACGTCTTCCGCCACCAGACGGTCGCCGAACTCGCCCTGCGCGCGAAGGAGTCCGCCCCCCGCCCGGTCGCCGCTGAAGAGGCGGGTGAGGCCCCGCTCACCCCGATCCAGCACTGGTACCTGGACGACCGCGACCCCGCGGCTCCGCTCCGGTTCACCATGACCCAGCGCCTCGAACTCGCCCCCGGCACCGACCAGCCGGCGCTCGCACAGGCCGTCGACGCCGTCGTACACCACCACCCGGCCCTGCGCACCCGGTTCTGGCACACCGCCGACGGCTGGCGCCAGGAGGCCCTGGACGAGGCACCGGACGGCGTCTTCAGCCGCCACGACGTGGCCGGACTGGACGACACGGCGCTGGAGGCCGCCGTCCAGCGGCTCACGGACGAGGCGCAGGCCGGCCTCGATCCCCTCGCGGGCCGGGTCGTCCGCGTGCTGCTGCTCGACCGGGGCCCGCGGCAGGCGGCCCAACTGGTCGTCACCGCCCACCACCTGGTGATCGACGGGGTGTCCTGGCGCATCCTGCTGGCGGACCTGGAGGCCGCCCACCGGGCCGCGGCGGCCGGCCGTCCGGTCGGACTGCCCGCCACCGGCACCGCCTACGGCCACTGGGCCGCCCGCCTGGACCGGCACACCCGCTCCGGCGCCCTCGACGCCGACCTGCCGTACTGGACCCGCACCGCCGAGGCCCCCGCAGAACTGCCCGCCGGACGCCCCGGCCCCAACACCCACGGCACCGCCGCCACGCTCACGGTCACCCTGGACGAGCGGACCACCGACGCCCTGCTGCGGCAGGTCCCGGAGGCCTACCGCACCCAGGTCAACGACGTCCTGCTCAGCGCTCTCGGCCGGGCCCTGGCCCGCTGGTGCGGGCGCGACACGGTCCTGCTCGGCGTGGAGGGACACGGCCGCGAGGACCTGTTCGAGGACGTGGACCTCTCCCGGACCGTCGGCTGGTTCACCGCGGAGTTCCCGCTCGCCCTGCGCGTCGCCCCGGACGCCGGCTGGCACGACACCCTCCGCTCGGTCAAGGAGCAGCTGCGCGCGGTACCGCTGCACGGCCTGAGCCACGGCGCCCTGCGCCACCTGCGGCCCGACAGCCCCCTCACCCGGACCCCGGCCCCACGGGTCGGCTTCAACTACCACGGCCAGTGGGACACCGGCGGCGCCGACGGCCTGTTCCGCGCCGCCCTGCCCCCGGCCGGCCGGGACACCGACCCGGACGAACCCCGCCCCTACGTCCTGGACATCACCGGAGTGGTCCAGGGCGGCCGGCTGGAACTCGGCTGGACCTACCCGGCGGCCGTCTACGACGAGAGCACGGTCCGCGGGCTCGCCGAGGACACGCTCGCGGCCCTGCGGGACATCGTGGCCCACTGCGCCCGGCCCGGCACGGGCGGCCGTACCCCCTCCGACTTCCCCCTCGCCGGCCTCGGACAGGACCAGCTGGACCGGCTCGTCGGCACCGGCCGGCACGTCGAGGACGTCCTGCCGCTCACCCCGCTCCAGTCCGGCATGCTCTTCCACGGCCTGGTGGACACCGAGCACGCCTACTTCGACCGTACGGCGGTACGGCTGTCCGGCGTCGCCGACCCGCGCGCCTTCGCCACCGCCTGGCAGCAGGTCGCCGACCGCACCCCGGCGCTGCGCACCAGCGTCCACTGGCAGGGCCTGCCCCACCCGGTGCAGGTGGTCCACCACCGCGCCGAGCTGCCCGTCACCCACCTCGACTGGCGCACCCTGACGCCCGCACAGCGCGCGGAGGCCACCGAGCGGCTGCTCGCCGAGGACCGCGCGGCCGGCCTGGACCTCGGCACCGCGCCGCTGACCCGGCTCACCCTGGCCGCCCTGCCCGGCGACGAGGTCCTGCTGCTGTGGTCCACCCACCACATCGTCCTCGACGGCTGGAGCACCGGGCAGCTGCTCACCGAGGTGTGCGAGCGGTACGCCGCCCTCACCGGCGGCCCCGACCCGGCGCCCCCGGCACGGCGGCCCTTCGCGGACTTCCTGCACTGGCTGCGCGAGCAGGACGAACCGGCGGCCGAGCGGCACTGGGCCGAGGCCCTGGCCGGCTTCACCGCCCGCACCCCGCTGCCGTACGACCGCACACCCGCCGAGGCCCACCGCGCCCGGTCCGCCGCCGCCGTCCACCACGAGCTGGACGCGGACGTCTCGCGCCGGCTGCGGGAGGGTGCCGCCCGCGCCGGGCTCACCGTCAACACCGTGGTGGAGGGCGCCTGGGCGCTGCTGCTGGCCCGCTACAGCGGCCGGGACGACGTGGTGTTCGGCACCACCGTCTCCGGCCGCCCGGCCGAACTGCCCGGCGTCGACGGCATGATCGGCATGTTCATCAACACCGTGCCGGCCCGGGTCCGGATACCCGCCGGACCGGTGCTGCCCTGGCTGCGCGGCCTCCAGGACCGGCAGAGCGACGCCCGCCGCTTCGACTTCCTGGCCCTGCCCCGTATCCGGTCCGTCGGCGAAGTCCCGCCCGGGGAACCGCTGTTCGACAGCATGGTGGTGTTCGAGAACTACCCCGTGGACGAGTCGGCCACGGCCCGCACGGGCGTCCGCGTCGAGGAGGTGCGCGCCGACGACGCCACCACCTTCCCCTGGTGCCTGCGCGCCCACCTGACCGAACGGCTCGGCTTCGACCTGGCCTACGACCCCGCCCTGTTCGACGCCGGCACCGTCGAACGCGCCGCGGACCGGCTGGCCGCCCTGCTCTCCGCCCTGGCCGACGGGTTCGACACCGACCTGGCCGCGCTGGACCTGCTCACCCCGGCCGACCGCGGCCTGCTGGCCGCCTGGAACACCACCGCCCGCCCGACCGCCCCGCGCAGCCCCGTCGACCTGTTCGCGCAGCAGGCTCGCCGCACCCCGGACGCCCCCGCGGTCCGTGACGGCGACCGCGAACTGTCCTACCGCCAACTGCACGACTGGGCAGCGGCATTGGCCGCACACCTGGTCGCGGACGGACTCGCGGCCGAGGACCGGGTCGCGCTGCTCGTGGACCGCTCCGCCGAACTCGTCGTCGCCCAGCTCGCGGTGCTCATGGCCGGCGGTGCCTACGTCCCCGTCGACACCCGCGCCCCCGAGGAGCGCCGCCGCGCCCTCCTCGCCCAGGCCGGCGCCACCGTCCGGCTCACCACCACCGACGTGGCCGCCGCCCGCACCGGCACCGGCGAGGTGCCGGCACCGGCCGCCGACCCCGACCGGCTGGCCTACGTCATGTTCACCTCCGGCTCCACCGGCCGGCCCAAGGCGGTCGCGGTACGGCACCGGGACGTGGCGGCCCTCGCCACCGACAGCCGGTTCGCCGACGGCGTCTGCGCCCGGGTGCTGCTGCACTCGCCGGCGGCCTTCGACGCCGCCACCTTCGAGGTGTGGGCCCCCCTCCTCACCGGCGGCTGCGTGGTCGTGGCCCCGGGCGAGACCGTGGACGCGGCCCTGCTGCGCCGGCTGGCGGCGGACGGAGGGCTCACCGCGCTCTGGCTGACCGCCGGACTGTTCCGGCTGCTCGCGCAGGACGCCCCCGACTCCTTCCGGGGCCTGAGGCAGGTGTGGACCGGCGGTGACGTCGTGCCCGCCCAGGCCGTGCGCCGGGTGCTGGCCGCCTGCCCCGGCCTGACCGTCGTGGACGGCTACGGCCCCACCGAGACCACCACCTTCGCCACCTCCTGCGCCCTCACCGACCCGGCCGCCGTACCCGACACCGTGCCCATCGGCCGGCCGCTGGACGACATGCGGGTGCACGTCCTCGACACCCGGCTGCGGCCCGTACCGCCGGGCTGCGCGGGCGAGCTGTACGCGGCCGGGGAGGGTGTCGCCCGTGGCTACCTCGGCCGCCCCGGCGACACCGCGGCCCGCTTCCTCGCCGACCCCTACGGCCCGCCCGGCGCCCGCATGTACCGCACGGGCGACCTGGCCCGGCGGCGGCCGGACGGCACCGTGGAATTTCTGGGCCGCGCCGACGACCAGGTGAAGATCCGCGGCTTCCGGGTCGAGCCCGGCGAGGTCGAGGCCGCCCTCGCCGCCCATCCGGACGTCACCGACGTGGCCGTGCTGGCCCGTGAGGACCGCCCGGGCGCCAAACGGCTCGTGGCCTACGTCGTCGGACCGGCCGGCCGGGACGGTGAGGGCCTGCGTGCCTTCGCCGCCCGCACCCTGCCCGACTACCTGGTGCCCACCGCCGTCGTCCCGCTCGACGCCCTCCCGCTCAGCCGCAACGGCAAGGTCGACCGGGCCGCCCTGCCCGCGCCGCGGGCCCTGCCGGGCGGCACCCGGGTCGAGCCGCGCACCGAGGCCGAGCGCCGCACGGCCGCCGTCTTCGGCGAGGTGCTCGGCAGCGAACCGCCCGGCGTGGAGGACGACTTCTTCCAGCTCGGCGGCGACTCCATCCTCAGCATCCGGCTCGCCTCCCGCCTCGCCGAGGCCTTCGACACCGAGCTCACCCCGCGCGCGGTGTTCACCCACCCCACACCGGCCGGCCTCGCCCGCCTGCTCGACGCACGGCAGGGCGCCGGCCGGGCGGCAATCACCCCGGCCGCCCGGGAGGGGGCCGCGCCGATGTCGTACGCCCAGCAACGCCTCTGGTTCCTCGAGGAGTTCGCGCCCGGCGGCGCCGAGTACGTCACCGCGCTCGCCCTCCGGCTGCGCGGCACCCTGGACACCCGCGCCCTGCGTGCCGCCCTCGGTGCGCTGGTGGCCCGGCACGAGTCACTGCGCACCACCTTCGACAGCGTCGACGGACACGGCGTCCAGCACGTCCACCCGCCGCAGGACGTGCCGCTGCCCGTGCGCGACCTGACCCGACTGGCCGTCCCGGCGCGTCAGCCGGCGCTGCGGGGCCTGCTCGCCGAGGAGCGCTCCCGGCCCTTCGACCTGCGTGAGGGACCGCTGCTGCGCACCGGACTGGTCCGGCTGGCCGAGGACGAGCACGTGCTCACCCTCACCCTGCACCACATCGTCACCGACGGCTGGTCCACCTCCGTCCTGCTCGGCGACCTCGCCCACTACTACCGGGCCGAACTCGGCGCAGCATCCGACGAGTTGCCGCCGCTGCCGGTGCGGTACACCGACTACGCGCACTGGCAGCGCACCGCCGGGGAGGCCGCCGCCGAAGAGCACCTCGCCTACTGGAAGCGGCACCTGGCCGACACCGCGCCACTGGACCTGCCCACCGACCGGCCCCGTCCGCCGGTGCGCACCAGCGCCGGTGCGACCACCCGGCTCGCGGTGCCCGCCCGGACCGTGCAGGGGCTGACCCGGCTCGCCCGGGAGCACGGCACCACCCTGTTCACCACGCTCGTCGCCGCCGCCCAGGCCTACCTCGCCCGGCTCTCCGGAGCCGAGGACATCGCCGTCGGCACCGTCACCTCCGGCCGCGACCGGCCCGAGACACAGGGCCTCGTCGGGTTCTTCGTCAACACCCTGGTGCTGCGCTCCCGAGCCGAGGCCGGGCAGCCCTTCACCGGGTTCCTCACCGCCGTACGGCAGACCGTCCTCGACGCCTTCGCCCACCAGGACGTGCCCTTCGAACGGGTCGTGGACGAGGTGCAGCCGGTCCGCGACACCAGCCGCAGCCCCCTGTTCCAGGTCATGGTCGTCCTCCAGAACACCCCGGCGGCCGCGCTCGACCTGCCCGGCCTCGACGTCACCGACGTGGAACCGGAGTCCGAACAGGCCGCGTTCGACCTCACCCTGGAGTTCGCCGAGACCGGCTCCGGAGCGCTGCACGGCCTGCTCACCTACAACACCGACCTGTTCGACCCGGCCACCGCCGAACGGATGACCGCCCAGCTCGGCACCCTGCTGCACGCCGTCGCCGAGGACCCGGACCGCCCGCTCGGCGCGCTCCCGCTGACCTCCGCCGACGAGCTGAAGACGCTGCTGGAGCAGGGCCGGGGCACCTTCCGCGCGGTACCCGAGTCCACCCTGCCCGCCCTGTTCGAACGGCAGGCCGCCCGGACCCCGGACGCGCCGGCGCTGCTCGACGGCGACCGGGAACTGACGTACGCGGAGGTGGACCGAGCCGCCAACCGGCTCGCCCACCGGCTGCTGCGGGACGGTGTCGGACCCGAGCGGGTGGTCGCCCTGGCGCTGCCCCGCTCGGCGGCGGCCGTCGTGGCCCAGCTCGCGGTCGCCAAGGCCGGCGGTGCCTTCCTGCCCGTGGACCCCGACTACCCGCCGCAGCGCAGGGAGTTCATGATCCGGGACGCGGGCGCCCACCTCGTCCTCGGCGACCCCGCCGAGGTCTGGGCCGCCGACGGACCGGAGACGGCACCGGCGGACACCGACCGCCCCACCGCCCTCACCCCCGCCCACCCGGCCTACGTCATCTACACCTCCGGCTCCACCGGCACCCCCAAGGGAGTGGTGGTCACCCACCGGGGCCTCGCCTCCTTCGCCGCGGCGGCCGCCGCACAGTACGCGGCCGGCCCCGGCGACCGGGTCCTGCAGTTCGCCTCACCCAGCTTCGACGCCTCCGTGCTGGAACTGTGCGTCTCCCTGCTGAGCGGGGCCGCCCTGGTCACCGGCGAGGAGGGCCCGCTGGTCGGGGAGCGGCTCGCCGAGGCGCTCGCCGAGCGGCAGGTCACTCACGCGCTGATCCCGCCGGCCGCGCTGGCCACCGTACCGGCGGACACGGCCGCCGCACTGCCCGGGCTGCGCACGCTCATCGTGGGCGCCGAGGCCTGCCCGGCCGACCTGGTCGACACCTGGGCCCCCGGCCGTCGGATGGTCAACTCCTACGGGCCCACCGAGGCCACCGTCGTCGCCACCTGGACCGGCCCGCTGACCCCCGGCACCGGCGCCCCGTCCATCGGCCGCCCCGCCGGCCACACCCGCGTCCGCGTGCTCGACGCCGCGCTGCGTCCCGTACCGCCCGGCGTGACCGGCGAGCTGTACCTCGCCGGACCCGGACTCGCGCGTGGCTACCTCGGCCGGCCGGGACTCACCGCCCAGCGGTTCGTCGCCGACCCGTTCGGCGCGCCGGGGGAGCGGATGTACCGCACCGGGGACCTGGTCCGCTGGACCGCCGACGGCCGGCTCCGCTTCGCCGGACGCGCCGACGACCAGGTCAAGCTGCGCGGCTTCCGCATCGAACCCGGCGAGATCGAGGGCGCGTTGCGGCGCAGCCCCCTGGTGCGGGACGCGGTCGTCGTCGTCCGCGCGGAGGAGGGCCCCGGCGCACCGGCCCGGCTCGTCGCCTACGTCGTCCCGGCCGGACCGGCCGACGCCGGGCTGCCCGTCGGCGAACTGCGGCTGCACCTGGCGGGATCGCTGCCGCCGCACATGGTGCCGTCCGTCTTCGTACCGCTCGACCGGCTGCCGCTCACCCCGAACGGCAAGACCGACCGGCGGGCCCTGCCCGCACCCGGTCCGGTGCGCTCCGCCGACGGACCGCGGACCGCGCCGCGCACCGAGACCGAACGCCGGATCGCCCGCATCTGGGCCGATGTGCTGGGCCTGGAGGAGGTCGGCGCCGACGACAACTTCTTCGCCCTCGGCGGCGACTCGATCCTGACCATGCAGGTCGTCTCCCGGCTGCGCCGCGACGGCCTGCACGTGGCCACGCGGGACCTGTTCACGCACCAGACCGTCGCCGAACTCGCCACCGTGGTCCGCAGCGCGCCCCGCCGCCGCGACGACGGCCCGGTGACCGGCGAGGTGCCGCTCACCCCGATCCAGTCGTGGTTCCTCACCACCCCCCGCGCCGCCCACCACCACTTCAACCAGTCGGCGCTGCTGGAACTCGACGGCACCCCCGACCCCCGGGCGCTGCGCGCGGCCCTCGGCGCACTGCTGGAGCACCACGACGCGCTGCGCATGCGGTTCACCCAGGAGGCCGACGGCTGGCGGCAGTTCAACCCGCCGCCCGCCGCCGGCACCGACTCCCTCGTCCACCACGACCTGACCGGGCTGTCCGCCGAGGACGCCGACGCGGCCATGGCGAAGGCCGCCGACGAACTCCACGCGAGCTTCGACCTGGCCCGCGGCCCGCAGCTGCGCGCGGCCCTGTTCACCGGGGACCCCGGCCGGCCCGCGTTCCTCCTCCTCGTCGCCCACCACCTGGTGGTGGACGCCGTCTCCTGGCGCATCCTGCGCGACGACCTGGAGACCGCCTACCAGCAGGCCCTCCAGGGCGAACCGGTCACCCTGGGCGAGCGCGCCACCAGCTTCCGGGACTGGGCCCGCGGCCTCGCCGCGCACGTCGCCGAGGGCGGCCTCGACCACGAACTGCCGTACTGGGAACAGGCGGTGGCCACCGACGACGTACCGGCCCCGGCACCCGGCGCGGGCCCGGCCGCCACGGTGAGCGTGGAGCTCGACGAGGAGGACACCACGGCCCTGCTCCGCTCCGCGCCCACCGCCTACCGCACCCGGGTCAACGACGTGCTGCTCGCCGCCCTCGCCCTGGCGCTGGCCCGGTGGACCGGACGCGACCGGGTCCGCCTGGACCTGGAGGGCCACGGCCGCGAGGACCTGCTCGACGGCGTCGACCTCTCCCGCACCGTCGGCTGGTTCACCACCGTGTACCCGGTCGCCGTCCAGGTGTCCGACCCCGGCGACCTCGGCCCGGACCGCGACTGGCGGTCCCTGGTGAAGTCGGTGCGCCGCCAGCTGCGCGCCGTACCCGGCAACGGCATCGGCTTCGGCGCGCTGCGCACCTTCGGGCCGCCCGAGGTCCGCGAACGCCTCGGCGGCGCCGCACACAGCCAGGTGGTGTTCAACTACCTCGGCCAGTGGGACGCCCGGCCCGACACCGCCGGCGGCGGCCTGGTCCGCGCCGAACACGGCTCCTTCGGGCAGGACCACGATCCCCGGGACCCCGGCTCGCACCCGGTGGAGGTGGTCGGCGCGGTGCAGCACGGCCGGCTCGCCTTCACCTGGCACCACCGGCCCGGCGTCCACGACACGGCGACCGTGCGCCGGGTGGCCGAGGAGTTCGCCGACGCCCTGCGCCACCTCGCCCGGCACGCCCGGGGCGGCCGGTGACACCCGGCCGGCCCGGACCCCGGCCCCCACCGCGGACCCCGCCGGCCCGCGGGCCACCGCCCACCCGGACCCGCATGACCACATGACCACATGACGGCACGACGACATCACGGCATGACGAAAGGACACGACATGGACGAGAACACCCGCTACCAGGTGCTGCGCAACGACGAGGAGCAGTACTCCCTCTGGCCCGTCGACATCGAGGTGCCCGCCGGCTGGCAGCCCGTCGGCAAGGAGGGCACCGAGGCCGAGTGCTCCGCCTACGTCGACGAGGTCTGGACCGACATGCGGCCCAAGAGCCTGCGCGAGCGCATGGAGAACGCCGGCGCCTGACCACCGCGGCCCCGCACGACCACCGCGGACCCGCCGGGCCGGCCCCGCACGACGCCGGCCCGGCGGCCCGCCCTCCCCGCCCACCAGCCGGCCCGACACGCCGGCCCGGCCCCCCACGTGCCGCCGTCCCGGCGCCCCACCGCCCTCGGCCCCCGCCACCGCATCACCTCCGAGGAGCCGCCATGACCCCCGTCCTGCGCACCGAACGCCTGGAGTTCCTCCCCTACCGGCCCGAACACGAGGACGTCTTCGTCGCCCTGCTGCGCGACGCGGAGGTGTGCCGCTGGATGGGCCAGGACCTCGTACCCGAACCGGAGATCCGCGCCCTCTTCCGCGCCATCCTCACCGACGTCTACCCGCAGCGCCGCTTCGACGTCTGGGGCCTGTGGCACGCGGGCGCCTACGTCGGCCACGCCGAGGTGAAGCCGACCGGCAACGTCGACGGCCACGAACTCGTCACCGCGCTCGCCCCCGCCTACTGGGGCCACGGCCTCGGCGGCGAGGCCGTCCGCGGCCTCCTCCGCCACGCCGCCGACGACCTCGGCCTCGCCGAGGCCTACGGCATGGTCGGCGCCGAGAACACCGCCAGCCTGAGCATGTGCCACCGCCTGGGCTTCCGTCACGTCCGCGACATCACCGCCGACGACGGCACGGTGACCAAGCTGCTGGTCATCCCCACGGCACTGGGCGCGGTCCCGGACCGGACGACCGAGGGCGCGGGCGGGCCCGTCCGGCGTGAGGAGGCCGTATGACACGGGCACCGGTCAGCGACGGCGACACGGAGGCCGCGGGCGGGGAACGGGCGGGCGGCCTGTGGCGCAACCGGGACTTCACGCTGCTGTGGGCCGGGCAGTGCCTGTCCGATCTCGGCGGCGCCATGGTGGACCTCGCGCTGCCGCTGCTGGTGCTGCAGCAGACCGGCTCGCCGGCCCGGGCCGGGCTGGTCGGTACCGTCGGACTGGTCACCGCCCTGGTGTGCCGGCTGCCGGCCGGGGTCCTCGCCGACCGTGCCGACCGCCGCCGGCTGATGCTCGGCTGCGACGCGCTGCGGCTCGCCGGGTACACCCTGCTCGGCTGGGCGGTCCTGACCGGCCGGGCGAGCCTGCCCGTGATCCTCGCCGTGGTGGTCGCCGGCTCCGCCGCCACGGCCGTCTTCAGCACCGCCGAGCACGCCTCGGTACGCAACCTGGTCCGCCCCGGCCAACTGACCTCCGCCGTCGCCCGCAACGAGGCGCGGACCTACGGCGTCTCGCTGGCCGGACCGCCGCTGGGCGGCCTGCTGTTCGGGCTCGGCCGGGCCCTGCCCTTCCTCGGCAACGCGCTCAGCTTCCTGCTGTCCCTCGTGGCCGTCTGGCGCATCCGCGGCCCCCTCCAGCAGCCCCGGAGCGAGGCCGCCCCACCCCTCGGCGCGTCCACCGTGCAGGGCCTGCGCTTCCTGCTCGGGCATCCGTTCCTGCGCGCCCTGCTGGTGATCGCCGCCCCGCTGAACATGGCCTTCACCGGCATGATCTTCGCGATGACGCTCGCGCTGCGCCGCGCCGGCGTCTCCCCGCCGCTGATCGGACTCGCCGGCACGATCTTCGCGCTCGGCGGCCTCCTGGGCGCGCTCGCCGCCCCGGCGCTCCAGCGGCGGCTGCGGCTGCCCGTCCTGATCACGCTGCTGTGCTGGGCGACCGCCGCGTTGATGGCCGTCGGCACGCTGCTGGCGGGCACGGTGGCGGGCGCCGTACCGCTGGCCGCCGCCGTGTTCCTCGGGCCCACGGCGAACGCCGCCCTCTTCGCCCACCAGGCCGCCGTCACCCCCGACCACCTCCAGGGGCGGGTGGTGGGGGGCGTCCTGCTCGCGGCCGGCTCGGCCGCCGCGCTCGCCCCCGCCCTGGCCGGTGCGCTGCTGGCCCGCTTCAGCCCGGTCCAGGCCACGCTGGTCTTCCCCGCCCTGGTCACGGCCGCCGCCCTGACGGCCACCCTGAGCCGGGGCATCCGGACGATGTCCGGCTAGGCCCTCCCCGCTTCCGGCCCCGGCCCACGCTCCCCGGAGGTTCGGACAGGTCACAGGGGCTGCGCGGGCGGCTCATACGCGCTGTAATGGCGAGGTGGTGAGTGAGGGCGCTGCGGTCAGCGGAACGAGAACGGCGCCCGAGCGTGCCGAAGTCGCCCTCGCCTCGCTGATGGCGTCCCCGGACACCCCCGACCGGCTCCGCCGCCTCCTCGAACAGGCGCTCGTGTTCGCCGGGGCGTCCTTCGCCGGGGTGTACAGCCCCGGCGACGACCCCGCCCAGCTCTGTCTGGCCGAGTCGGCCGGCCTGCCCCGCACCCTGTACGGCCTGCGCGACTGCTACCCGGTCGCCGGCGGCTCCCCGGTCGCCGAGGCGCACCGCGCCGGACGCCCCCGGTGGCTCGGCCCCGCCGAACTGGCCGGCTGCCCGGACGCGCGCCGCACCCCGTCCCCGGACTTCTGCGTGGCCGTCCTGCCGCTCTCGCAGGGCAGCGGCTGCCTGCTGGCGGTCGGCGAGCACCCCGGCGGCTTCGGCACCGACGAGCGGGCCTGCCTCGAACTGGTCGCCGGCGCGCTCGCCGTCCCCGCCCCGGCCGCCGCGGGCGAGACCGGCGACCTGCCCGAGGACGCCTTCAGCCTGGCCATGGACACCGGCCGGGTCGAGGTCGGCGGGGCCATCCTGCGGCTGCTCGACATCGACCGGGACGACTTCGACGGCCGCGTGGAGACCCTGCTGGGCCGCGCGGTCCCCGAGGACCTGCCGGCGCTGATGTCCGTGGTCGAGGCCGACCACATGTCCATCGGCGAGCGCGAGCTGGAGTTCCGCGTCCTGCGGCCCACCGGGCCACCCCGGTGGCTGCGGCTGCGCGGCCGGCTGCTGCCCGGCGGCGAGGGCCGCACCGCCCGGCTGGTCGGCACCGTCGCCGACGCCTCCACCCTGCGCTCCGACGTCACCGACGTGGCCAGGGTGCAGCGCCTGGCCGCCGCCCTCGCCACCGCCGGCACCGTCAAGGACGTCGGCCAGGCCGTCGTGGCCGCCCTGCGCAGACCGCTCCAGGCCGACCGGATCGCACTGGCCGAACTCGAGAACGACCGGCTGGTCGTCACCGTCCTCGACCCGCCCGAACCCGAGGCCTGGCCTGAGGTGTGGCGCAGCGAGTGGCGCACCGAGTGGCCCGACGCGCCGGTGCGCGCCATGCCCACCCTGGCCGCCGCGCTGCGCGAGGGACGCGCCCGGATCTGGCCGGCCGGCAGCCCGCTGGAGCCCGCCCTCGCCGAGGTCGGCCCGGGGGGCCTGGCCGTACTGCCGCTGCCCGCGGCCGGCCGCATGGCAGGCGCCTGTCTGCTCGGCTGGGACGACCCGCACGACTTCGCCCCCGACGAGCGCGCCCTGCTCACCGCCTGCGCCGGCCTCGCCGGCCAGGCCCTGCTGCGCGCCCACGCCTTCGACGCCGAGCACGAACTCGTCGGCATGCTCCAGCGCACCCTGCTGCCCCGCCGCCTGCCCCGGCTGCCCGGCGCGGTCGCCGTCGCCCGCTACCTGCCCACCACCGCGGGCCTGGAGGTCGGCGGCGACTGGTACGACGTGATCCCGCTCGCCGACAACCACGTCGCCCTCGTCATCGGCGACGTCCAGGGACACAACGCGGGCGCCGCCACCCTGATGGGCCAGATGCGCACCGCGCTGCGCGCCTACGCCGCCGAGGGCCACCCCCCGGACGTGGTCGTCGCGCACGCCAACCGGCTGCTGCTGGAGATGGAGACCGACCTCTTCGCCACCTGCGCCTACGTCGACGTGGACATGGAGCAGGGCACCGCCTGGTGCGTGCGCGCCGGGCATCTGCAACCGGTGCTGCGCCACCCCGACGGCACCGCCGAGATCGTACGGGCCGAGGGCGGCCCGCCGCTCGGCGTGCTCGCCCAGGCGGAGTTCCCGATGACCCCGCTGCGCCTGAGGCCCGGCACCGTGCTGGCGCTGACCACCGACGGCCTGGTGGAGTCCCCCGACTCCGACCTGGACACCGGCATGGCCGGGCTGGCCAGCCGGCTGTCGGCCGCCGACCCCGCCCACCTGGGCCTGGTCGCCGACGCGCTGCTCTCCGGCGCCCACCGCGGCGACGACGTGGCGCTGCTGCTGGTGCGCTACGACGGGATGGCCGTACGGCCGCTGCGGGAGAGCTGGACGGTGTGGCGGGTGCCCGAGGCGGTCCGGCACGCCCGCCGCTTCACCCGACGCACCCTGCGCGGCTGGGGCGTGTCCCAGGACGCCCTCGACGCGGCCCTCCTCATCGTCTCCGAACTCGTCACCAACGCCCTGGTGCATACCGGCGGCCAGGTACGGCTCGACCTCAGCCTGGTCAACCACCGGCTGCGTCTCGCCGTGGCCGACACCTCCCCGCGCAGCCCGGTGCAGCCCACCAGCATCGGCTGGGAGGCCACCGGCGGCCGGGGCATCCTGCTGGTGGAGGCCGTGTCGGCGGCCTGGGGGACGGTCCCGGTCAGCGGCGGCAAACAGGTCTGGGCGGACCTCGTCACCGGCGGCTGACGCCCGCTCGGGTGCGCCGTAGAGCCGTTCAGACAGGCTGGGGAGGCGTGTTCCGCCACCCGTGTCTAGGGTCGGTTGATGTGGCACACACCTTCGAGGAACTGGTGCAGAAGCAGCGCGCGGCCGAGGCGGCCCACACCATGGTCGAGGAGCTGCGCGACGCCTACGGCCCGCCGGCCGAGCGGGGCATGACGGGCGCCCAGTCGGGCACCTACGAGACCGCCCTGCGCGCCTGGCGGGACCTGGCCCGCGATGTGCAGACCGCGGTGAGCGAGTACGCCAAGGAGACCGGCCGGCCCCGGCGCGAGGTCGAGGCAGAGGTGGAACGGGCGGCGGCGTCCGAGGACGACCGGTGAGAGGCGGCGGCGCCCGCCGTGCGGAGCGGGCCGCCAAGGCCCTGGACGCACGGTTGCCGCTCACCGAGGGCGGCGCGGTGCTGCGCAAGGCGTTCCCGGAGCACTGGTCCTTCCTGCTCGGCGAACTCGCCCTGTACAGCCTGCTCGTGCTGGTGCTGACCGGGGTGTGGCTCACCCTGTTCTTCCAGCCGGAGATGCGCGAGGTGGTGTACGCCGGGTCGTACGTGCCGTTGCGCGGGGTGCGCATGTCGGCCGCCTTCGACTCCACCCTGCGGATCAGCTTCGACGTGCGCGGCGGCCTGCTGATGCGGCAGACCCACCACTGGGCCGCGCTGGTCTTCGTCGCCGCGATCGGCCTGCACATGCTGCGGATCTTCTTCACCGGCGCGTTCCGCCGGCCCCGCGAGCTGAACTGGGTGATCGGGCTGACCCTGTTCGCGGTCTCCCTCGCCGAGGGCTTCGCCGGCTACTCGCTCCCCGACGACCTGCTCTCCGGCACCGGGCTGCGCATCGCGCAGGGCATCATGCTGTCCCTGCCGGTGGTCGGCACGTACGTCGCCTTCTTCGCGTTCGGCGGCCAGTACCCGGGCCACGACATCATCACCCGGCTGTACCCGCTCCACATCCTGCTGCTGCCCGGCCTGCTCATCGGCCTGGTCACCGTGCACCTGATCCTGGTGTTCCACCTCAAGCACACCCAGTGGCGCGGCCCCGGCCACTCCCACCGCAACGCCGTCGGCAAGCCGATGTACCCGCAGTTCTCCGCCACCTCCGCGGGCCTGTCCTTCACGGTCTTCGGTGTCCTGGTGCTGCTCGCCGGTCTCGCCCAGGTCAACCCGGTCTGGAAGTACGGCCCCTACCGCCCCGACCAGGTCTCCACCGCCTCCCAGCCCGACTGGTACGTCGGTTTCCTGGAGGGCTCGCTGCGGCTGGTGCCCCCCTGGGAGACGAACGTCGCCGGGCACACGCTCATGTGGAACGTGCTGCTGCCGGCCGTCGTCCTGCCCGCCCTGCTGTTCGCCGTGCTCTACGCCTATCCGTTCGTGGAGCAGCGCCTGACCGGGGAGCGGCTGCGCGAGCAGCACCTGTGCGACCGGCCGCGCGAGCGCCCCGTCCGCACCGGCCTCGGCGTGGCGGGCACGGTGTTCTACGGCGTGCTGGTGATCGCCGGCGGCAACGACGTCATCGCCCAGACCTTCCGGGTCTCCGTCAACGCCATCACCTGGGTGCTGCGCGTCGCGCTGGTCGTGGCACCCGTCCTGGCCTTCCTGGTGACCCGCTGGCTGTGCCGGGCCCTGACCGCGGCGGAGCGGGAGCGGCTGGAGGAGGGGGTGCCGACGGGCGAGATCCACCAGACCCTCAGCGGCGGCTACGTCTCCGACCACGAGCCCGTCACGTCGTTCCGGCCGGGCGCCCCGCGCAGGCCCCTCACCGGTGCGCGTACTGGAACACCAGCCCGGCGACACCGCGAGCCAGAATCCCCAGACCGATGAGGAACAGCCACAGCCCGAAGACCACACCGCTCGCCGTCACCGCGAAACCGAGCGCGGTGACGACGGGCCAGCCGCTCTGGTCGGGGAAGAACGCCACCAGCCCGGCCGCGTCCACCACCTCGGCCCTGGTGCGGTCCTGGGCGCGGCTGCCCCGGCGCCGGTACTGGATCAGGCAGAAGAAGGCGGTCAGCGACGCCATCGCGCACGCCACGACCAGCGCGACCGTGCCGCTCACCTCCTGCGACCACACCCCGTACAGGGCGGCGGCGCCGCCGAAGAAGACCGCCACCACGCCGAACAGCAACGCTTCCGTCTTCACCGGAGCAGCTCCTCTCCGGGCGGCTGCTCGATCCCGGGATGGTGCAGGTCGAAGGCGGGCGACTCGGAGCGGATGCGCGGCAGCGCCACGAAGTTGTGCCGCGGGGGCGGGCACGACGTCGCCCACTCCAGGCCGCGCCCCCAGCCCCAGGGATCGTCCAGGGTGACCCGCTCGCCCCGGACGGCCGTACGCCAGACGTTGTACAGGAACGGCAGCGTGGACACGCCGAGCAGCAGCGCGCCCAGCGAGGACAGGGTGTTGAGCAGGGCGAAGCCGTCCGCCGGGAGATAGTCCGCGTACCGGCGGGGCATCCCCTGCTCGCCGAGCCAGTGCTGCACCAGGAAGGTCAGCTGGAAGCCCGGGAACAGCAGCCAGAAGTGGATCTTGCCGAGCCGTTCGTCCAGCATCTTGCCGGTGAACTTCGGCCACCAGAAGTAGAACCCGGCGAACATCGCGAACACCACCGTGCCGAACAGCACGTAGTGCAGGTGCGCCACGATGAAGTAGGTGTCGGTGAGGTGGAAGTCCAGCGGCGGCGAGGCGATCAGCACCCCGCTCAGCCCGCCCAGCAGGAACGACACCAGGAAGCCCATCGACCACAGCATCGGGGTCTCGAACGAGACCGACCCGCCCACCATGGTCCCGATCCACGCGAAGAACTTGATGCCGGTGGGCACCGCGATCAGGAACGACATGATGGAGAAGAACGGCAGCAGCACCGCACCGGTGGCGAACATGTGGTGCGCCCACACCACCGCGGACAGCATGGTGATCGAGGTCGTCGCCCCGATCATCGGCACGTACCCGAACAGCGGCTTGCGGGAGAACACCGGGATGATCTCGGAGATGATCCCGAAGAACGGCAGCGCCACGATGTAGACCTCGGGGTGCCCGAAGAACCAGAACAGGTGCTGCCACAGCAGCGCGCCGCCGTTCGCCGCGTCGAAGACGTGGGCGCCGAACTTGCGGTCGGCCTCCAGCGCCAGCAGCGCGGCGGTGAGCACCGGGAACGCGGGCAGGATCAGGATCGAGGTGAACAGCACGTTCCAGGTGAACATGGGCATCCGGAACATCGTCAGGCCCGGGGCGCGCAGGGTCACGATCGTGGTGATGAAGTTGACGGCGGTCAGGGTCGTGGAGACACCGCTCACCACCAGGCCCATCGCCCACAGGTCGCCGCCCGCGCCGGGGGAGAAGTAGGCGCTGTTCAGCGGGGCGTACGCGAACCAGCCGAACGCCGCCGCACCCTCCGGCACCAGGAACCCGGACACCACCATCAGCCCGCCGAACAGGTACATCCAGTACGACAGGGCGTTCAGCCGGGGCAGGGCCAGGTCCGGGGCGCCGATCTGCAGCGGCATCACCGCGTTGGCGAACCCGGCGAACATCGGTGTCGCGAACAGCAGCATCATGATCGTGCCGTGGATCGTGACGAACTCGTCGTAGCCCTGTCTGCTCAGCAACTGCAGTCCGGGCCGCGCCAGTTCGGCGCGCATGCCGAGCGCCAGCAGCCCGGCGAACAGGAAGAAGCAGAAGGAGGTGACCATGTAGAGCCGGCCGATCACCTTGTGGTCGGTCGTGGTGACCCACCGCAGCAGGGTGCGGCCGGGACGCGGGGCGGGGGCCGTGTAACGCGTGACGATCTCGAACGTTTCCGGCACTTCTGGCAGATCGGTCATCCCGGGCGAGGCTACTCGCGGTGACCGAGGGGCCGGTCACGCCACGCCCTGCGCACATCCGGTCGTATCCGCCGCTCGGCCGGGTACCCGGAGGTCATGAACAATGCCATGTACCAAGCGGCCGCCGGCGCTCAGGTGTTCGGATACGTCCTGATCCTGCTCGCCGGTCTGGCCTGCGTCGCGGGACTGATCTGGGCCTTCCGGCTGGGCATCAAGGTGCGCGAGCGGGAGTCGGCGCCGCCGCGCCCCGAGGAGCAGCCCACAATGCCGGCGTCCGGGCCGGTCCACGAGACGCGCGAGGTCCGTGAGCCCGACGAGGTGCCCCGCGCGGCCGACGGCGGCGAGCGCCTGACCCCCCACCAGCTCGGCAACGTGGGCAGCAAGCGCGCCGAGGACCAGAGCCGGCCCCGCTGGTCGCCCGGTTCCAGCGGGTCCTTCGGCGGCGGTGGCGGCGGGCGTACCTGAACCGCGCCCGAACGCCGCGCGCCGGGCCCGTGTTTCGGGCCCGGCCGCCCGGGGACCCGGTCGGACACAGATTCGCGGCCGGACCCCGGCGGGCCCGGCGGACGGCTCCCGCACCGGACGGTTCCCGCATCGGACGGCTTCCGTACCGGACGGTTCCCGTACCGGGCGGGGCGCAGAAGGAAGATGGACGACGTGACCGCGCATGCCAGCGAGAAACCTGCCATACCCGACGCGGAGACGGGCTGGGCCGCCGCCCACCGCCTGCGGAACCGAGGGGTACGCACCTGCGTGCCCGCCGTCGTGGACAGCGCCTCGGCGCACCGGCAGGGCCCGGACGCCGAGGACAACATCGTGCGCGGCGAGGACTGACCCGGTCGCTCAGGCGCGGGTCTTGGCGAGCAGTTCGAGGATCTCCGCGGTCGTACCGGTCTCGCCGAGCCGCGGGAAGACCCGCTCGACGCTGTTGGCGTGCGCCTCGGCGTCGGCGTCGGCCATGGCGTCCGTGGCGAGCGTGACGTGGTAGCCGTGGGCATAGGCGTCGCGGGCGGTGGACTCCACGCCGATGCTGGTGGCGATGCCGGTCAGCACGATCTGCGTGACACCCCTGCGGCGCAGCTGGACATCCAGGTCGGTGCCGTGGAAGGCGCTCCAGTTGTGCTTGGTGACATGGATGTCACCGGCGTGCCCGGACAGTTCGCCGACGACGACGTCCCAGCCCTCGGGGAAGGCCAGTCCACGCGGCCCGCGCTCGGTGCGCCCGGGGACGGCGTCGGCCCCGTCGGGCGCGAAGGACACCCGGACCAGGACGACGGGCAGCCCGTGCGAGCGGAACGCGCCTGCCAGGTCGGCGGTGCGGGCCACCACCTCCGGGCCCGGGAAGGGGTGGGTGGGCATGGCGACGATGCCGCTCTGCAGGTCGATCGCGACGAGGGCGGTGCGGGGGTCGAGCGTGGTGAGCGACATGGGTCGGTCAGGCCTTTCGGGAATCCGGGGAAACGCGGGGAATGAGCCGGCCGAGGGGACGGCCGGGCGGGTCGTCGCCGGCGGCAGCACCTAGCCGGCGAGCAGGGACGGGGCCGGCGCGATACGGGCGGGCCGCCGCGGTGGCGGCGGACGCGCCCGGCGCGCCGAGGCGGGGGCACACGTATGGCGGCCGCGGGCCTGTGAACGGCGGCCCGGCCTGCCGGGACAGGGCGTACCGCGGCGGGATGGCGGCGAACGCCCTCCCGGCGCGGGCCGCGAGCACCGCCGTCACGGCCGGGACAGCCGTTCCAGCAGCTCCAGTGCCGCGAGGACCGTCCGCCGCTCCTGTTCGGTGTAGCGGTCCTGGAAGGCGCGGGCCAGCCACTCCTCACGGACCTGCCGGTTGCCCTCGGTGCGGGCCCGGCCGCCGTCGGTCAGCGTGACCAGCTGGCGGCGGCCGTCGTCGGGGTCGGGAGCGCGCCGGACCAGTCCGTGCCGCTCCAGGGCGGCCAGCGTGGTCGCCATGGACTGCGGACGCACCCCCTCGGCCGCGGCGAGTGCGCTGGCCGTGGCCGCGCCGTGCTTGCCGACCAGGGCGAGCGCCGACTCCTGCGAGGGGCTGAGGTCGGCGTCCTGCGCCACCTCGCGGATGCGGCGCCGCAGCCTGCTGAAGACCACGCGCAGATCGCGTGCCGCGCGAGCGGCGGAGTCGGAGATGTCGGCCATGCGGTCAGGTTAGGACCGGCAGCCGAAACTGTCCAGTTGGAGCTGTACACCTCAGACTGTTCAGTTTTGCCTGTCTGTTTGCCGGGGTACTCGCGGCCTCGGACAACGCACGGCGGTGACCCGACTGAGCTAGAGGAGCACAGATGACCCCTCCGGACAGGTCCGGCCTGGAGGCGGCACTCCGGGCCGAGGTGGACGGCGAAGTCCGTTTCGACGCGGGCAGCCGCGGCGCCTACGCCACGGACGGTTCGAACTACCGGCAGGTCCCGCTGGGCGTCGTCGTGCCCCGCACGGTGGAGGCGGGCGCCCGCGCGGTCGCGGTCTGCGCACGCTTCGACGCCCCCGTCCTCTCCCGGGGCGGCGGCACCAGCCTGGCCGGCCAGTCCACCAACACCGCCGTGGTGATCGACTGGAGCAAGTACTGCACCGGGGTGATCTCCGTCGACACCGAACGGCGCACCTGCGTGGTGGAGCCCGGCATCGTCCTGGACGAACTCAACCGGTACCTCGCCCGCCACCGGCTCCAGTTCGGCCCGAAGCCGTCCACCCACAGCCACTGCGCGCTCGGCGGCATGATCGGCAACAACTCCTGCGGCTCCACCGCCCAGGCCTACGGCAAGACCGTCGACAACGTCCGGCGCCTGGAGATCCTCACCTACGACGGGCAGCGCGCCTGGGTCGGCCCCACCCCGCCCGACGAACGCGCCCGGATCATCGCCGGCGGCGGCCGGCTCGCCGAGATCTACGCCGGCCTCGACCGCATCGCCACCGAGTACCTGGCCGACATCCGCCACGGCTACCCCAAGATCCCCCGCCGCGTCTCCGGCTACAACCTCGACTCCCTGCTGCCCGAGAACGGCTTCGACGTCGCCAAGGCCCTCGTCGGCAGCGAGGGCACCCTGGTCACCGTCCTGCGCGCCGAGATCGACCTCGTGCCCGTACCGCCGTACAAGTCCCTGCTCGTCCTCGGGTACGACGACATCTGCGCCGCCGCCGACGACGTCCCCCGCCTGCTGGAACACTGCTCGCCCAGCCAGCTGGAGGCGCTGGACGGGCGCATGGCCCAGCTGATGCGCGAGGAGGGCGCCTACCTGGACTCGCTCGCCATCCTGCCCGAGGGCGACAGCTGGCTGATGGTGCAGTACAGCGGCGACAGCCAGGAGGACGTCGACGCCCAGGCACACGCGCTGCTCCACGCCCTCGGCCGCGACGAGAAGGACGCGGACGTCGCCTTCTCCGACGACCCCGCGCGCGAGGAGAAGATGCTCAGGGCCCGCGAGGCCGGCCTCGGCGTCACCGCGCGCCCGCCGGACGGCCGGGAGACCTGGGAGGGCTGGGAGGACTCCGCCGTACCGCCCGAACGCCTCGGCGACTACCTGCGCGACCTCAGGCGGCTGTTCGAGGAGTTCGACTACGACCACCCCTCCCTGTACGGCCACTTCGGGCAGGGTTGCGTACACACCCGCATCCCCTTCGGACTGCGCAACGCCGAGGGCGTGGCCGGATTCCGGCGCTTCCTGGAACGCGCCGCCGACCTCGTCTGCTCCTACGGCGGCTCCCTCTCCGGCGAGCACGGGGACGGCCAGTCCCGCGGCGAACTGCTCACCCGGATGTTCGGGGAACGGCTCGTCACCGCGTTCGGCGAGCTGAAGGCGCTCTTCGACCCCGGCAACCGGATGAACCCCGGCAAGATCGTCCACCCCAACCCGGTCGACGGACAGCTGCGGCTCGGCCCCAGCTGGCGGCCGGACACCCCCACCACCCACTTCGGCTTCCCCGAGGACGACCACTCCTTCAACCGCGCGGTCATGCGCTGCGTCGGCATCGGCAACTGCCGCGGCCACTCCGGCGGCGTCATGTGCCCCTCGTACCGCGCCACCATGGAGGAGGAGCACTCCACGCGCGGCCGGGCCCGGCTGCTGTTCGAGATGCTCGACGGCCACGCCGACTCCGCGATCGAGGACGGCTGGCGCTCCACCGAGGTACACGACGCCCTCGACCTCTGCCTGGCGTGCAAGGGCTGCAAGTCCGACTGCCCGACCGGCGTCGACATGGCCACCCTCAAGGCCGAGTTCATGTCCCACCACTACGAGGGACGGCTGCGTCCCATGGCGCACTACTCCATGGGCTGGCTGCCCCTGTGGGCCCGGCTGTCCCGGACCGCGCCCTCCCTGGTCAACTCGGCGCTCCACGCGCCCGGTCTGGCGCGCCTGGGCAAGCGGCTGGCCGGCGTCGCCGCGGCCCGCCAGGCCCCCGTCTTCGCCGAGGAGTCATTCCTCCAGTGGTGGCGGGCGCGCGGCCGGGAGGAACCCGACCCGGCCGACCCGCGCACCGTCGTGCTGTGGCCCGACACCTTCAGCACCTACTTCCACCCGTCCATCGCCCGGTCGGCCGTCCGGGTCCTGGAGGACGCCGGCTTCCGGGTCGCCGTCCCCACCCGGCCGGTGTGCTGCGGCCTCACCTGGATCTCCACCGGCCAACTGCCCGCCGCCAAACGGGTGCTGCGCCACACCCTCGACGTGCTGCGCCCCTACCTGGAGGCCGGCACCCCGGTCATCGGCCTGGAACCCTCCTGCACGGCCGTCTTCCGCTCCGACGCCCCCGAGCTGATGCCCGGCGACCAGGACGTGGAGCGGCTCGCGGCCCAGACCCGCACCTTCGCCGAACAGCTCGTCCACCACGCCCCCGACGACTGGCAGCCGCCGCGGCTCGCCCGGCAGGCGACCGTGCAGACCCACTGCCACCAGCACGCCATCATGAAGTTCGACGCCGACCGCGAACTGATGCGCCGGGTCCACCTCGACGCCGACGTGCTCGACGAGGGCTGCTGCGGTCTGGCCGGCAACTTCGGCTTCGAACGCGGCCACCACGAGGTGTCCATGGCCGTCGGCGAACAGGGCGTCCTGCCGGCCGTCCGCGCCGCCGCCCCGGACAGCCTGGTCCTCGCCGACGGCTTCAGCTGCCGCACCCAGATCGAACAGGGCGGCACCGGCCGCCGCGCCCTGCACCTCGCCGAGGTCCTCGCCCTCGCCCTCGACGGCAACCTGCCCGCCGACCACCCCGAGAAGCTGGCCGACCGGCCCGCCGAGCCGTCCGGTACGGCCCGCTGGGCGACGACCGCCGCCGTGGCCGCCGTCGCCCTCGGGGCCGTGGGCGGACTGCGGCGGCTGCGGAGGTGACCATGAGCGACCAGCCGGCCGTCGAGGCCGTGGACACCGCCGTCTACACCGTGCCCACCGACGCCCCCGAGGCGGACGGCACCCTCGCCTGGGACAGGACCACCCTCGTCCTGGTCACCGCCCGGGCCGGCGCCACCACCGGGCTCGGCTACACCTACGCGCCCGCCGCCACCGCCCACCTCGTCCGCGAACTGCTCGCCGGCACCGTCACCGGCCTGTCCGCGTACGACGTGCCGCGCGCCAACGAGCGGATGTGCCGGGCGGTGCGCAACGCCGGACTGCCCGGCGTGGCCGCCCAGGCGATCGCCGCCGTCGACATCGCCCTGTGGGACCTCAAGGCCCGCCTGCTCGGCCTGCCCCTGGTCCATCTGCTGGGCGCCGCCCGCGACGACGTGCCCGTCTACGGCAGCGGCGGCTTCACCACCTACGACGCCGCCCGGCAGGAACGCCAGCTGCGCGGCTGGGCCGAGGACGAGGGCATCCCCCGCGTCAAGATCAAGATCGGGGAGTCGTGGGGCTCCCGACAGGACCGCGACCTGGAACGGGTGGCACGCGCGCGGGCCACCGTCGGCGACGGCGTCGAGCTGTACGTCGACGCCAACGGCGGCTACACCGCCGGCCAGGCCGTACGGATCGCCGGCGCGCTCGCCGACCACGGCGTCACCTGGTTCGAGGAACCCGTCTCCTCCGACCACCTCACCACCCTCGCCGACGTCCGCGCCCGCACCCCGATCGACGTCACCGCCGGCGAATACGGCTACACGCTCGCCTACTTCGAGCACATGCTGGCCGCCGGAGCCGTCGACTGCCTCCAGGCCGACGTCACCCGCTGCGGCGGCATCACCGTCTGGCTGCGCGCCGCCGCCCTCGCCCACGCGCGCGGGATCGACGTCTCCGGGCACTGCGCGCCCCACGCCCACGCCCATGCCGCCGCCGCCGTGCCCAACCTGCGCCACCTGGAGTGGTTCCACGACCACGTCCGTATCGAGCGGCTCCTGTTCGACGGCGCCCTCGACCCCCGCGGCGGCCGCATCACACCGGGCGCCGACGGGGCACCCGGCCTCGGCCTGACCCTCGTGGAGGAGAGGGCGGCACCGTACCGGACGGAGTGAGCCGGAAGACCGTCCCGCGACCGCGTCCCGGGACCACCGCACACGCAGGAGACGCAGAAGAGGAGAAGAGCATGTCCCCGACCGTCGTCATCACCGGCGCCAGCGCCGGCATCGGCCGCGCCACGGCTCGCCTGTACGCCCGGCGCGGCGCCGACGTCGTCCTGGTCGCCCGCGGCGAGGGCGGCCTGGCCGCGGCCGCCGACGAGGTCGCGGCGCTCGGCGGACGGCCCCTGGTACAGCCCGCCGACGTCGCCGACCCGGCCCAGACGGAGGCCGTCGCCGAGGCCGCGGAGAAGGAGTTCGGCCCGATCGACGTCTGGATCAACTGCGCCTTCGCCAGCGTCTTCGCACCGTTCGACGAGATCACCCCCGAGGAGTACCGGCGGATCACCGAGGTCACCTACCTCGGCTTCGTCAACGGCACCCGCTCGGCCCTCAAACGCATGCTGCCCCGCGACCGGGGCACGATCGTGCAGGTCGGCTCCGCGCTCGGGGAACGGTCGATCCCGCTGCAGTCCGCGTACTGCGGCGCCAAGCACGCCATCAACGGCTTCACCTCCTCGCTGCGCACCGAACTGCTGCACCGGGGCAGCAACGTGCGGGTCACCGTCGCCCAGATGCCCGCGGTCAACACCCCCCAGTTCGAGTGGGTCCGCTCCCGGCTGTCCAAGCACCCCATGCCGGTCCCACCGATCTACCAGCCCGAGGTCGCCGCGCGGGGCGTGGCGTACGCCGCCGACCACCCGGGCCGCAAGCAGTACTACATCGGCGCCACCACCGTGGCCACCATCTGGGCCAACCGGTTCGTCCCGGCGCTCCTCGACCGCTACCTGGCCCGCACCGGCTTCGACTCCCAGCAGACCGACCGCATCCCGCCCACGGGCCTGGACAACCTCTTCGCACCGGCCGACCGGACACCCGCCGACGACCAGGGCGCGCACGGCTCCTTCGACGACACCGCGCACGCCCGCTCCTGGCAGGAGATCCTGGTCCGGCACCCCGCCGCCACCGCACTCGGCGCGGGCGCCGCCGCCCTGGGCGCCGTGAGCGGATACCGCCGGCTGGCGTCCCGCCGAGGCTGACGGCGTGCGCCTGCTGCTGATGTCCGACACGCACCTGCCCAAGCGGGCCAAGCGGCTCCCCGAGCAGCTGCTCGCCGAACTCCCGCGCGCGGACGTGGTGTTCCACGCCGGGGACTGGGTCGACACCGCCACCCTCGACCTGCTGGAGAGCCGCAGCCGCCGGCTGGTCGGCGTGTACGGCAACAACGACGGCCCCGGGCTGCGCGCCCGGCTGCCCGAGGTGGCGTACGCCGAACTGGGCGGCCTGCGCTTCGGCGTCGTCCACGAGACCGGGCCGGCGCAGGGCCGCGAGGCCCGCTGCGCAGCCCGTTTCCCGGACCTGGACGTCCTGGTCTTCGGGCACAGCCACATCCCCTGGGACACCACCGCCCCCGGCGGGCTGCGCCTGCTCAACCCCGGCTCCCCGACCGACCGCCGCCGCCAGCCCCACTGCACCTACCTGACGGCGACCGTCGCCGACGCGGCGCTCACGGACGTCACCCTGCACCGCCTGCCGCGGCGGGGAACGGACCTGGCATGATCACCGGGTGACCCCCGGACCAGGCATACCCGCCGTCGTCCCCGCCGGCCGGCTGTCCGGCGGAGTACAGCCCGTGCTGCCGCTGCCCGGCGGCCTGGAGCTACGGCCCTGGCGCCTGGACGACGCCGACGCCGACGCGCTGCTCACCGCCGGACGGGACCCGGCGATCAGCCACTGGAACCTGTTCACCGTCGGCGACCGGGCCGAGGCCCGCGCCCGGATCGAGCGCCTGCACGCGCGCCGGCGGGACGAGACCGGCGCGATCTGGGCCATCGCCCCACGCGGCGGCGCCGCCGTCGGACTCGCCGGGCTCAACGACGTCGACCTGGCGGCCGGCACCGCCGAGATCGTCTACTGGCTGCTGCCCGAGGCGCGCGGCGGCGGCCTCGCGGTCACGGCGGCCCGGCGGCTCAGCCGCTGGGCCCTGGCCGACCTGGGACTGCACCGGCTGGTCCTGTGCCACTCGACGGCCAACCCGGCCTCCTGCCGGGTGGCGGAGAAGGCCGGGTTCACCTTCGAGGGCACCCAGCGCAGCGCCCTGCTGCACGCCGACGGCTGGCACGACCAGCACCTGCACGCACGGGTGGCCGGAGACCCCGAGTAGCAGGGGCGGGGGATTGTCAGTGCCGGGTGGTACCTCTGAGGTATGGCCCAGTCACCGGCAACCCTGCTGCGGCGCGCGGTGCGCCCCGCCGCGCGCGCCGGCTCCCCGTACACCGTCCTCGTCGTCATGTGCGCCGGGTACTTCCTGGTGCTGCTCGACGTCACGATCGTCAACGTCGCCCTGCCCGCCATCGGGTCGGGGCTGGGCACGGACGTCGGCGGCCTCCAGTGGACGGTCGACGGATACGCGCTGGCGCTGGCCGCGCTCATGCTCACCAGCGGCACCGCGGGGGACCGGTACGGCCACAGACGGATCGTGCTGGCCGGGCTCGCCGTGTTCGGCACCGGGTCGCTGGGCTGCGGCCTCGCCCCGGACGTGCCCGTGCTGGTCGCGGCCCGGGTGGTGCAGGGCGTCGGCGCCGCCCTGCTGCTGCCCGGCACGCTGGCCCTCATCGGCAGAGCCTTCCCCGACCCGGCCCGGCGGGCCCGCGCGATCGGCGTCTGGGCCGGCATCGGCAGCCTCGCCCTGCCCGCTGGCCCACTGCTCGGCGGTGCCCTGACCGACGGCCCGGGCTGGCGGGCGATCTTCCTCGTCAACGTGCCGATCGTGCTCCTCGCCCTGGTCTTCACCCTCGCCGTGGTCCGCGAGAGCCGGGACCCGGCCGCCCACCCGCTCGACCTGCCCGGCCTGCTGCTCGGCGCCCTCGCCCTGCTCGCGACGACGTTCGCCTTCATCGAGGGCGGCCGGTCCGGTGCGACGGCCCCGGACGTGCTCGCGGCGGCCCTCGTCGCCGCGGCGGCGCTGGTCGCGCTCGCCGCCGTCGAACGCCGGCGCGGCGACAGCGCGATGGTCCCGCCCGCCCTGCTGCGCCGGCCGGCGTTCGGCGCGGCCAACGCCACCGCCGGGATCATGAACCTGTGCACCCTGGGCACCCTGTTCGTGCTGCCGCTGTTCCTGCAGTCGGTGCAGCACCGCTCGGCCTTCCAGGCCGGTCTGATGCTGCTTCCGCTGTTCACCCCGCTCGCCGTGTGCGCGCTGCTCGGCGGGAGGATCACCAGCCGTGTCGGCGCCCGCGTGCCGGCGGGCGCCGGACTCCTCGTCGCCGCCGCCGGACTCGCCCTGCTCGGCCGGACCACGGCCCACTCCGGCCCTGCGCTGCTCGTCCCCGCGTTCCTGCTGTGGGGGCTCGGCGTCGGCCTCCTCACCCCGGCCGTGGTCGCCGCCGCCATCGGCGCCGTGCCCGCCGAGCGCTCCGGACTGGCCTCGGCCCTCAACAACACCGCCCGCCAGACCGGCGGCGCCATCGGCATCGCGGTGGCCGGCGCGGTCGCCGGAGCCCCGGCCGACCGGACCCGCTTCCTGCACGGCCTGCACGCCGTGGCGCTCGGCTCGGCGTGCCTGTACGCGGCCACGGCCGTCCTCGCCCTGGTGCTCCTGCCGGGCACCTTGTCGCCCCGGCGGAGACGAGCGGGGCGCCGGGGCCGCAGGAGAGACCCGGTGGACACTGAACAACGGGACCCTCGTCGGCCCGCTTCCCGTCTCCCCGACCCCTACTTCCGAGCGGCCCCCCTCCGGATGACCACGGCCCTCGCCCACCCGGAGCAGATCCGCGCGGACCACCGCGCGGAGGTGTCCCCACCGCCACGAACCGAAACCAGCCGTGCTGTTCTGCCGGCGGAAGAAAACCGGCCGGACCGGGCTCGACGATCACTACAGTCGCGTCTCATGACGACGATCACGACGCGCACGGTCGAGTATCCGGCCGACGGTTTGACGATGATCGGGCACCTCGCGCTCCCGGCCGGTGCCGGCCGCCGGCCCGCGGTGCTGCTCGGACCGGAGGGCACGGGGCTCGGCGACGTCGAGCGCCGCCGGGCCGATGCTCTCGCCGAGCTGGGATACGTGGTGCTGGCCTTCGACCTGCACGGCGGGCGCTGTCTGGGCGACCCCGAGGAGATGCTGTCCCGTTGCCTGCCGCTGCTCGCCGATCCCGACCGGATGCGGGGCATCGGCCACGCGGCGCTCGACGTGTTGCGCGCCGAGCCGCGGACCGACCCCGACCGGATCGCCGCCGTCGGCTACGGCACCGGGGGCGCCGTCGGGCTGGAACTCGGGCGTGACGGCGTCAGCCTGCGCGCGATCGCGACGGTCAACGGGTTGGTCACGGGCCGGCCGGGCGAGGCGGCGCGCATCCGCTGCCCGGTGTGGGCCGGGGTCGGTTCGGAAGACCCGATCATGCCACCCGCGCAACGGGAGGCGTTCACCGCGGAGATGCAGGCGGCGGGCGTCGACTGGCGCCTCACGGTCTACGGCGGCGCCCTGCACGCCTTCCACCACCCGCCGGTCGACCACACCGTGCGTCCCGGCGTCGGCTACCACCCCCGGCACGCGCGGCGAGCCTGGCGCGACGTCGTCGACCTGCTCGCCGAGTGCCTGCCCGTGGCGGAGGATCCGGGGCGTGACCCGGGTGAAGCCGGATCCACGGCGGGACAGGCCGGACCCTCGGACCGGTGACCTGAGTCGGGTACGACGTCCTGAGGGCCCTGCCGGTGACCCGTCAGGAGCCCGGCACCTCGGACCACCCGTGCGGATGGATCGCCCCGCTCGTCCCGCTCAGCGGCGCCCCGCTGCCGCCCCACCGCAGCGCCACGATCTCCGCCGCCACCGACACCGCCACCTCCTCCGGCGTACGGGCGCCGAGGTCCAGGCCGACCGGGGAGCGCAGGCGGGACAGTTCCTCGTCGGTGAGGCCCAGGTCGACCAGCCGGCGGAGCCGGTCGTCGTGGGTGCGCCGGCTGCCCATCGCCCCGATGTAGGCCGCCGGGCGGCGCAGCGCCTCCCGCAGCAACGGCACGTCGAACTTCGGGTCGTGGGTGAGGACACAGATCACGGTCCGCCCGTCGGTGTGCGTGCCGCGCAGATACCGGTGCGGCCAGTCCACGACGACCTCCACGCCCGCCGGGAACCGCCGGGGCGTGGCGAACACCGGCCGGGCGTCGCACACGGTGACCCGGTAGCCGAGGAAGTCCCCGAGCCGGGCCACGGCCGCGGCGTAGTCGATGGCGCCGAACACCAGCATGCGCGGCGGCGGCGCGAAGGAGTGCAGGAACACCGTGACGGTGTCCTCGCGCCGCTCCCCGTGCGGCCCGTAGTGCCGCAGGCCGGTCACGCCGAGGGCGAGGTCGCCGCGCGCTTCGGCGGCCACGGCCGCGTCGAGACCCCGGGTGCCCAGGCTGCCGGCGGCCGTCCGGGGCCACACCGCGAGGGTGGCGCCGCGCGGCGCCGGCCCGTCGACCACGGTGGCCGCGGTGACCGGCTCACCGGCCGCGACGGACGCGGCGACCGCGCCGAACACGGGATCCCGGGCCGGGGTCACCGGCCGGACCAGGACGGTGATCTCACCGCCGCAGGTGAGCCCCGCCGCGAAGGCGTCCTCGTCGCTGTAGCCGAACGTCACCAGCCGGACCGCGCCGGTCTCCACGGCCTCCTGGGCCAGCTCGAACACCGCGCCCTCCACGCAGCCCCCGGAGACGCTGCCGACCACTTCGCCGCCCGGGCCGACCGCCAGCGCGGCGCCGGGCCCGCGGGGCGCGCTGCGGCTGACCGAGACGACCGTGGCCAGCCCGAACGGCACCCGGGCGGCGTACCACCGGTCCAGTACCGCGAGAATCTCACGCATCGTCCGCTCCTCGGCCCGTCGGCCCCCGCCGCACCCGGCACGGCATCCGGTTGAACGTTAATCCGTTGGCGGTGCCGTCGCCGTTCTGCTGCACTGCACCGGTCGAGTTCCCGCAACCCGCCAGGAGCGATCATGCGCGCACCGTTCATGTCCAGCCCGGAAGGATCCACCCACTCTCTCAAGGACATGACACTTCGTGCCTCTGCTCAATCTGGGAATCCTGGCCCATGTCGACGCGGGTAAGACGAGCCTGACCGAGCGGCTCCTGCACACCGCCGGAGTCATCGAGGAGATCGGCAGCGTCGACGCCGGCAGCACCACCACCGACACCCTCGCGCTGGAGCGCCGGCGCGGCATCACCATCAAGTCCGCCGTCGTGTCGTTCCCGCTGGACGGCGTCACCGTCAACCTCATCGACACCCCCGGCCACCCGGACTTCATCGCCGAGGTGGAGCGGGTGCTCGGCGTGCTCGACGGTGCCGTTCTGGTCGTCTCCGCGGTCGAGGGCGTCCAGGCGCAGACCCGGGTGCTGATGCGCACCCTGCGCCGGCTGCGCCTGCCCACCCTGGTCTTCGTCAACAAGATCGACCGGCGTGGCGCCCGGGAGGAGGCCGTACTCCGCCAGATGGCCCGGCGGCTGGCCGTACCGCTCGTCCCGACGGGGACGACCACCGGGCTCGGCACGCGCGCCGCCCGGTTCCGGCCCGGCCTCGGCCCGGCCGCGCTGGAGGCGCTGGCGGACCGGGACGACGGGCTGCTCGCCGCCTACCTCGACGGCGGGGTCCCGACGGGCCGGCTGTACCGCGCCCTCGCCGCGCAGACCCGCAGCGCGTCCGTCCACCCGGTGTACTTCGGCTCCGCGATCACCGGCGCCGGCGTGCCCGAGCTGATCGCCGGCATCGAGCGGCTGCTGCCCCCCGCTGCCGGCGACCCGGACGGCCCCCTGGCGGGCACGGTCTTCAAGATCGAGCGGGGTCCGGCGGGGGAGAAGGCGGCGTACGCCCGCCTCTTCTCCGGCACCCTGCGCGTCCGCGACCGGATCCCGCTCGGCGACGGCCGCCGCGACACCGGCGAGGAGGGACGCGTGACCGCCCTGAGCGTCTTCGACCACGGCACGGACACCCGGGCCGACAGCGCCGCGGCGGGCCGGATCGTCAAGGTGTGGGGCCTCGGCGGCGTCCGGATCGGCGACGCGCTCGGGGCCCCGGCACGGTCGTACGAGCACCACTTCGCGCCACCCACCCTGGAGACGGTCGTCGTCCCCGGCCCCGGCACCGACCGGCGCTCGCTGCACCTCGCGCTCACCCAGCTCGCCGAGCAGGACCCGCTCATCGGCGTCCGCCACGACGAACTGCGGGGGGAGACCTCGGTGTCCCTCTACGGCGAGGTGCAGAAGGAGGTCGTCCAGGCCACCCTCGCCGACGACTACGGGCTGGCCGTCACCTTCCGTGAGACGACGACCCTGTGCGTCGAACGCCCGGTCGGCAGCGGGCACGCCGTCGAGTTCAACAGGAAGGACGGCAACCCCTTCCTCGCCACCGTCGGCCTGCGCGTCGACCCCGCCCCGCCCGGCACGGGCGTCGCCCTCCGCAGGGAGGTGGAGCTGGGCTCGATGCCGTACGCCTTCTTCAAGGCCGTCGAGGACACCGTCCGGGAGACGCTCGGCCAGGGGCTGCACGGCTGGCAGGTCACCGACTGCACGGTCACCATGACCCACTCGGGCTACTCGCCCCGGCAGAGCCACGCGCACCAGCGCTTCGACAAGAGCATGTCGAGCACCGGCTACGACTTCCGGGGCCTGACCCCGCTCGTCCTGACCGAGGCGCTGCGCCGCGCCGGCACCCTGGTGCACGAGCCGGTGCACCGCTTCCGCCTGGAGGCGCCGGCCGACACGCTCGGCGCGCTGCTGCCGGTGCTGGCCCGGCTCGGCGCCGTACCGGAGAGCACGGGCACGCGCGCCGCGGTCTGCCTCCTGGAGGGCACCGTGCCGGCCGCCCGGGTGCACGCGCTGGAGCAGCGGCTGCCGGGGCTGACCCGGGGCGAGGGCGAGCTGGAGACGGCCTTCGACCACTACGCGCCGGTGACCCGGGGGACGGTCCCGGAACGGCCGCGCACCGACCACAACCCGCTGAACCGGAAGGAGTACCTGCTGAGCTTCACGCGCCGGGTCGGGGAGTGACACCCGAAGTGAGCTGACCCATAGTCAACTTACTTGAGAGTCAGAAGCTATTGACGCTTTCCGGACATCGCCGGACCGTGGTGGACATGCCTACCTCACGGGTACGTCTGCTGGCCGTGCTGGTCGTCCTCAGCGGATCCCTGGCGGTGGCGGGAGCTCCGCCCGCCACCGCCGCCACCCCCTCCGACTCCCTCTGGTTCGACGGCGCCGCGCTGACCGTGCGGGACGGCCGGTTCACCGACGGCCAGGGCCGCGAGATCGTCCTGCGCGGCTACAACGTCTCCGGCGAGACCAAACTGGAGGAGAACGCCGGCCTGCCCTTCGCCTCCACCGCCGACGCGCGCAAGGCCGCGGTCGCGCTGCGCGCCCTCGGCGGCGGCAACGCGGTCCGCTTCCTGCTCTCCTGGGCCCACGCCGAGCCCGCACGCGGCCAGGTGGACACCGGCTACCTGGCCGCCGCCACCGAACAGATGGGCGCCTTCCTGGACGCGGGCATCCGGGTCTACCCCGACTTCCACCAGGATCTCTACTCCCGGTACCTGTTCGACACCGGCAGCTGGTACACCGGCGACGGCGCCCCCGCATGGGCGGTGGCCGCCGGGGGTTACCCCAAGGAGTCCTGCGGCATCTGCCTCTTCTGGGGCCAGAACATCACGCAGAACACGGCCGTGCAGAAGGCCCAGTACGACTTCTGGCACAACGCCCACGGCCTGCAGGACGCGTTCCTCGCCACCGCTCAGACCACCATGGCCTACCTGCGACAGCACCTGAGCGTCGTGCAGTTCGCCGGAGTCGCCGGCTTCGACCCGTACAACGAGCCGTACGCCGGAAGTTACGACTCCGGGCAGACCTCCCGCACCTGGGAACGGGACCTGCTCTGGCCGTTCTACGTGCGGTTCCGCGCCCGCATGGACGCGGCCGGCTGGAAGGACAAGCCCGCCTTCGTCGAGCCGAACCTGTTCTGGAACTCCAACATCTCCACGCAGCGACAGGAGGGCGGCCTGCTCGACGCGGGCACGCTCGGCCCGGGTTACGTCCTCAACACCCACTTCTACGACCAGAAGGCCATCTCCGGCGTCCTGATGTGGGGCAAGGCGGCCGACGGCCAGTACGCCACCGACTTCGCCGCCGTCCGCGACCGCGCCGCGGCCGCCGGAACCGCCGCCGTGGTCAGCGAGTTCGGCCACCCCCTGTCCGGCACGGTGGCCGACAAGGCACCGACCGTCCTGAAGGCCATGTACCAGGGCCTCGACTCCCGTCTGTCCGGAGCGGGTTGGTGGGCGAACCCGGCCGCCTCGGGCCCGGTGCTGTCCGGCACCCAGTGGCAGTGGGACCTCTACAGCGGCCGGCACCACGAGCCGATGAACGGCAACCCCGGCAAGGTGCTCACCGCCGGTGACGCCTGGAACGACGAGGACCTCTCGGCGGTACGGCTCGACGACTCCGGGACCGCCGTCCTGCGCCAGGACGCCCGCCTCCTGGACCGCCTCTACCCGGGCGCCACGGCCGGCACCACCCTCGCCTTCACCTACGAGGACCGCTCCCGCGACGGCTCCACCACCCTCACCTGGAACCCCGTCCCCGGTTCCCTGCCGAACGTGGCGAAACTCGTCGGCACGGGCCAGTACGGGCTGCTCGTGTGGCGCTCCGGCGACGGCACCGCGCCCACCGACCTGCACCTGCCGGCGTCCTTCCCGACCGCTGCCACCACGGTCGTCTCCGACCTGGGCACGGTGTACGGACCGCCCGCGTACACCTCATCCACCCCGGTTGCCGTCGCCCCGGAGCCGGGCGGCACCGGCAGCCGCCGGCTCCTGCTCACCGACACGGACTCCGGCGTCCCGCACTACGCCCTGGTCACCAACGGCGCCACCGCCCCCTCGGCGGACCTGCTGGCCGCAGCGCGGTCCGAGCTGGCCGCGTGGGTCGCGGCGCGCTTCTGACGACGGCGGGGTGAGGGGGACGTCACGCGCGCCCGCCGGACCGGCCTCCTTCCCACCGAGGCGGCGCCGCGTGGCCGCCGCCTCACCCCCACGGCCCCGCCCAGGTCAGCGGGGGCGCGCCCGGTTCGGCGCGCGGGATCGGGCCGGAGCTGGTCTGCTGGTGCGGGGGGGCCGTCGTACCCCTACCGCGGAGAGACCATGAGTACCTACCGAGTCGCGCAGGTGACCCAGCCGGGCGGCACCTTCGAGCTGGTCGAACGCGAGGTGCCGCAGCCGGGTTCCGGCCAGGTGCGGATCGCCGTCGAGGCGTGCGGGGTCTGCCACAGCGACGCCCTCTTCGTGAGCGGCCAACTCCCCGGCGTCTCCTTCCCGGAGGTCCCCGGGCACGAGATCGCCGGGCACATCGAGGAACTGGGCCAGGGCGTGCGGGAGTACGGCTGGCAGGTCGGCGACCGGGTGGCCGTGGGCTGGTTCGGCGGCAGCTGCGGCCACTGCACGCCCTGCCGCGAGGGCGACTTCGTCGTGTGCCGCAACCTGAAGGTGCCCGGCTGGACCTACGACGGCGGCTTCGGCGAGAAGGTGATCGCGCCCGTCGACGCGCTCGCCCGCATCCCCGACGGGCTGGCCGCGAGCGACGCCGGACCGATGGCCTGCGCGGGCGTGACCACGTACAACGGTCTGCGGCGCAGCTCCGCCCGGCCCGGCGACCTGGTCGCGGTGCTCGGGCTCGGCGGGCTGGGCCACCTCGGGGTGCGGTACGCGGTCGCGATGGGCTTCGAGACCGTCGGCATCGCCCGGGGCGCCGAGAAGGCCGACTTCGCCAAGCAGCTCGGTGCCCACCACTACATCGACAGCACCTCCGGCACCCCGGTCGCCGAGGCGCTGCAGTCCCTCGGCGGCGCCAGGGTCGTGCTGGCCACCGCCGGGAACTCCGAGGCCATCACGGCCACCGTGGACGGCCTGGCGCACCGCGGCGAACTCGTCGCCATCGGCGCGGACACCGCACCCCTGGGCATCAGCCCGGCCCAGCTGCTCATGGCCGGCCGGGTGGTACGCGGGCACCCGTCCGGCACCTCGCAGGACGTCGAGGACACGATGGCGTTCAGCGTCCTGCACGGCATCCGCCCGATGACCGAACCGGTCCGGCTGGAGCAGGCCGGGGAGGCGTACGACAAGATGCTCGCCGGCGCCGCCCGCTTCCGCATGGTGCTCACCATGGGCTGACCGCGCCCCCTCGACACGGGGCCACCGGGGGCCGGCGCCGCCCTACGGCCGGCCCTCCAGCCGGGCCAGTGCCGCGAGCACCGGTGCCGTGCCGTCCTCGTCACGCAGGCGCGCGGCCAGGCCGCCCGCGCGCCGCCGGTACGCCGGGTCCCGGGTGGCCCGTACCAGCGCGGCGGACAGCGCGTCCACGGTCAGCCGGCCCAGCGGTACGACGGCCGGGGCGACGCCCAGGGCGGCCAGCCGGGCGGACCAGAACCCCGCGTCGAACTGCACCGGCACCGGCACGGCCGGCACCCCGGCGCGCAGCCCCGCCGCGGTGGTGCCCGCGCCCGCGTGGTGGACCACGGCGGCCATGTGCGGGAAGAGCCCCGCGTGCGGGACCTCGCCGACGGTCAGCATGTCGTCCCCGTCGGCCGCGAGCCCGCCCCAGCCGCGCTGGATCACCCCGCGCAGCCCGGCCCGCCGCAGCGCCGCCACCACCCGCGCGCTCAGCCCGCGGGCGTCCGGCACGGTGGCGCTGCCCAGACCGACGAACACCGGGGGCGGCCCGGCTTCGAGGAACTCCCGCACCCGCTCGGGCAGTTGTGTCTCCGTGTCGTACGGCCACCAGTAACCGTCCACCTGAAGGCCGGGCCGCCAGTCGCCGGGCCGGGGCACCACCAAGGGGCTGAAGCCGTGGTGTACCGGCCACAGCCGCCGCTCCCGGGCCCGCCGCGCCGCGCCGGTCCGCAGCGGGGGCAGGCCGAGCCGGGCGCGCAGGGCCGGCACCGCGCCGGAGAAGACCCGTTCCACGGCCAGGCTCACGCCCTGCCCGGCGAGCCGGTTGGCCGGCCCTCCCCAGGATCCGCCACCCAGCACCGCGGGGGCGAACTCCCGGGTGGCGGACAGGGGTTGCAGATAGACGCCCAGGCTCGGCAGCCGCAGCCCCTCGGCGATGGTGTGCCCGAGCGGGGCCAGGGAGGCGGACAGCAGCAGCACGTCGCTGTCCCGGGCCGCGGTCAGCAGGTCCTCGGTCATCCGCCCGACCGCGTGCCGCGCCAGCGCCACCACCCGCAGCAGCTTTCCGGCGCCGCTGGAGCTCTGGTGCAGGCCCCGGCCGCGCGGGGACTCCAGCTCCGCCCGCGGGTCCACCGGCAGCGCGTGGAACCGCACCCCGGAGCCGGCCACCAGCGGCTCGAAGCGGCCGTGCGTGACCAGGGTGACCTCGTGCCCGGCCAGCACGAGCCGGTGTCCGAGCCCGGTGTAGGGGGCGGCGTCGCCCCGGGAACCCGCCGTCATGATCGCAACGCGCACGACAGCCAGTATGGCCGCTCCGCCCGGGACCCGTGCCCCAACGGCGTGTGGTCCTCCACGGATTCACGCCTGCCGCAGCCGTTGACTTCGCCCCCGGGCGGCTCTACGGTCGGCCCGCAGTTGTTCGGTTCACCGATCTGCGTTCGATATGTCGGCCATGTTGGCCACCCGACCACCCGACCACCGGTTCCGCCCGCGGAGGCGCCGATGTTCCCCCCACCCCGTCCGAGCGCCGGCGGCCCCGCACGCCGCTGGGTCACCGCCGTCGTACGCCTGCTCGTTCCCCTCCTCGCCGTGGCCGCCGCCCTCCTCTTCGTCCAGCCGGTCCAGGCCCGGGCGGCCGTGACGCCCCGTCAGGTACCGGTGCCCACCGCGCCCATGGGCTGGGCGTCCTGGAACAGCTTCGCCGCGAAGATCGACTACAACGTCATCAAGCGGCAGACCGACGCCCTCGTGACGGCCGGCCTCCCCGGCGCCGGCTACCGGTACGTCAACATCGACGAGGGCTGGTGGCAGGGCACCCGGGACAGCGCCGGCAACATTACCGTCGACACCGGCGAATGGCCCGGCGGCATGAGCGCCATCGCCGACTACATCCACAGCAAGGGCCTCAAGGCCGGCATCTACACGGACGCCGGCAAGAACGGCTGCGGCTACTACTACCCCACCGGCCGGCCCGCCGCCCCCGGCTCCGGCAGCGAGGGCCACTACGAGCAGGACATGCTCCAGTTCTCCAGGTGGGGCTTCGACTTCGTCAAGGTCGACTGGTGCGGCGGCGACGCCGAAGGACTGGACGCGGCGAAGACCTACCAGGAGATCAGCACCGCCGTCACCAAGGCCACGGCCGCCACCGGCCGCCCGCTCACCCTGTCCGTCTGCAACTGGGGCAAGCAGAACCCCTGGAACTGGGGACCGGGCCTCGCCCCCATGTGGCGCACCAGCACCGACATCGTCTACTACGGCGACGCGCCCTCGCAGAGCAGCATGCTCGCCAACTTCGACCAGGCGCTGCACCCCGCCGCCCAGCACACCGGGTACTACAACGACCCCGACATGCTGATGGTCGGCATGCCCGGCTTCACCGCCGCCCAGAACCGCACCCACATGGCCCTCTGGGCGCTCTCCGGCGCCCCGCTGCTGGCCGGCAACGACCTCACCACCCTGTCCGCCGAGACGGCCGCCATCCTGAAGAACCCCGAGGTCATCGCCGTCGACCAGGACCCGCGCGGCCTCCAGGGCGTGAAGGTCGCCGAGGACGCGACCGGCCTCCAGACGTACGGCAAGGTCCTCGCCGGCACCGGGAACCGCGCCGTCGTCCTCCTCAACCGCACCTCCGCCGCCCATGACATCACCGTCCGCTGGTCCGACCTCGGCCTGACCGGAGCCACGGCCGCCGTCCGGGACCTGTGGGCACGCGGCAACCTCGGCTCCCACGCCACGAGTTACACCACCAGCGTCCCGGCGGGCGGCTCGGTACTGCTGAAGGTCACCGGCACCGAGGCGGCGAGCAGCGGCGCGAGTGCGTCCCAGGCCGGCCGGTACACCGGCGTGACCGCAGCCGACACCGGCCTGAACGTGGTCGACATCGCCTACACCAACACCGGCTCCACCGCCGTCACCGGCTCCCTCCAGGTGAACGGCCAGACCCCGACGACGGTGTCCTTCCCGCCCACCGGCGCCGGCCAGGGCACGGTCTCGGTGCAGGCGCACCTCACCAGGGGCAGCGCCAACTCCCTGGTGTTCACCGGCGGTCCGGCCCTCGGCGCCCTGACCGTGCGCCCGCTGCCGGGCACCGGCGCCACCCTGCTCGCGGGCCGGCAGTCCGGCCGCTGCGCCGACGTGTACGACAACACGATCACCAACGGCACCCCGGCCGAACTGTGGGACTGCAACGGCGGCGCCAACCAGGCCTGGACCTACACCTCCCGCAAGGAACTCGTCGTCTACGGCGACAAGTGCCTCGACGCCTACAACCTCGGCACCACCGACGGCACCAAGGTCGTCATCTGGGACTGCAACGGCCAGGACAACCAGAAGTGGACCGTCGGCACCGACGGCACGATCACCAACGTCCACGCGGGACTGTGCCTGGACGCGTCCGACGCCGGCACCGGCAACGGCACCCCGCTGGTGCTGTGGACCTGCAACGGCGGCGCCAACCAGAAGTGGTCCCGGACCTGAACCGACGCACCCCCCGGCTAGGCGGCGGACGCCACCAGGACCGCGGCCGCCAGCAGCGCGCACCCGAGTACACAGCAGGCCAGCAGCCTTCCCCGCAGCACCCGGTACCGTGTCTCGTACGCCTGCCGCAGTTCCTCCGCACGCTCGGCGCTGACCGCGCCGCCGCCCGTCACACCCCGAGCTGCCGGGCGGCGGCCGCCACGGTCTGCTCCAGCAGCGTGGCGATCGTCATCGGACCCACCCCGCCCGGCACCGGGGTGATCAGCGCGGCACGCTCCACGGCGGAGTCGAAGTCGACGTCGCCGACGTTCCCCGCGTTGTAGCCCGCGTCGATCACGACCGCGCCCGGCTTGACGTCCTGCCCGCGGATCAGCCGCGGCCGGCCCACCGCGGCCACGACGATGTCGGCCTCCCGGACCGCCGCCGACAGGTCGCGGGTGCGCGAGTGGCAGTAGGTCACGGTCGCGTCCCGGGCCAGCAGGAGCATCCCCACCGGCTTGCCGAGGATCGCGCTGCGGCCCACCACCACGGCCCGCTTCCCGGCCGGGTCGACGCCGTACTCGTCCAGCAGCCGCACGATGCCGCCCGGTGTGCAGGAGACGAAGCCCGGCAGTCCGAAGCTCATCGTGGCGAACGAGGCGAAGGTGACGCCGTCCACGTCCTTCTCCGGCGCGATCGCCTCGAAAGCGGCCCGCTCGTCGACGTGGTCACCCACCGGATGCTGGAGCAGAATCCCGTGCACCCCCGGGTCGGCCGACAACTCCCGCAGGGTACCGACGAGTTCGGCGGTCGTGGTGCTCGCGGGCAGCGCCACGTGCCGGGACTCGATGCCGGCCTCGCGGCAGCGGTTCCGTTTCATCCGGACGTACGTCACCGACGCCGGGTCCTCGCCGACGAGCACGGTCGCGAGACAGGGAGCGGTACCGGTGCGTTCGGTGACATCGGCGGCCCTCCTCGCGGTGTCCCGCACGATGCGGCGGGCGGGCGCGGTGCCGTCCATCAACCGGGCCTGGGTCATGCTGCACTCTCCTGAGCTGGATCGACTCTCCTCGCCCAGGCGCGCGGCAACCACCACGGACCGCTCCCCGGTGGTGCTCCACCTCAGCGCCAGTCACGGCCCGCGTACAGCGTAACCGAGGGCGCGTAGGCCCCTCACGGCCCCGGTCGGCCGCGGCCGCCGGGGTCCGGGCCGGCCGTACGGCGGCCCGGACCGGCGCGACCCTCCTTCCGGCGCCCGCCGTACCCGCCGGGTGCCCTCCGTCCTACTCCTCCTCCTGCTCCTCCTACTCGTCCCAGGCCTGCACGATGAGCTGATCGGCGATCTTGCCGTCCCGCAGGGTGACCATCGACTCGGCGAGCACCCGGGTGCCGTCCGCGTACTCGCAGGACTCGCTGTACGCGGCCTGGTCGCCCTGGACGACGCACCGGTCCAGCCTGTGCGTCATGTCGCGGCTGTAGATGTCGTCCAGCAACTCGGCGATCTGGCCCCGGCCGTGCAGGACGGTGGGATGACTGGGCTGGTTGTTGCGGTCGACGATGCGGATCTCGGCGTCGTCCGCGTACAGCGACAGCAGGTTGTTGCCGGTGTCGCCCTCGATGGCCCGGCGCAGTTTCTCGGTGTCGAAAGCGGAACCCGTCGCGGTACCCATGGTGACCTCCTTCAGGCGCCCGCGGCCCGGTCGGGAGCGGGCCGCACGGGCCCCATCTCCGAGCCTGCTCCGCCCCGGCGGCGCCGGCAAGCCCGGCCGCCGTCCTCCGCCTCACGGGTGAGCGCGGCCCGCCACCCGTGTCCGGCCGGGGCCCGCGGCCGTTGCAGGGACATGATCTCAACACGACGTATCGTCGCCGCCGTCGGTCTGGCCGCCGGGGTCGCCGGCCTCGCCGCACCGCAGGCGAGCGCGGCGGGCACCGGCGCACCGCTCGTCGGCCGGCTCGGCGCGCTGAGCACGCTGGACTCGCTCGCCGTCAGTGACATCCCGGCACCGGAAAGGAACCGCGTCCCGCGGGTCAGTGAACAGGTGGGGGAGCTGAAGCACCTGCGCGAGCTGAACCAGCTCAACCAGCTGGAGCAGGTCGTCGCCCCCGCCGCGCCCCTGCTGGGACTGGTCCCGGCCGTCCACTGACCGCGCCCGCCGCGCCGAGGGCCGTCCCGGCCGGGACGGCCCTCACCGCTGTCCGCCGCCGGTGGCGCGAAGATCCACGATCACCCTCGTGGACCGCCCGCTTCCCGCCACGCGCGCGTAGGGTCGGCGGCGAAGGCATTCGACGGAAGGGGCCAGAGCATGGCGCAGGAAGTACGCGGCGTGATCGCACCGGGCAGGGACGAGCCCGTACGGGTCGAGACGATCGTGGTGCCGGACCCCGGGCCCGGCGAAGCCGTCGTACGCGTCCAGGCCTGCGGGGTCTGTCACACCGATCTGCACTACAAACAGGGCGGCATCTCCGACGACTTCCCGTTCCTGCTCGGCCACGAGGCCGCCGGCGTGGTGGAGTCGGTCGGCGACGGCGTCACCGACGTCGCCCCGGGCGACTTCGTCATCCTCAACTGGCGTGCGGTGTGCGGCCAGTGCCGGGCCTGTCTGCGCGGCCGGCCCTGGTACTGCTTCGACACCCGCAACGCGCGGCAGAAGATGACCCTCGCCGCCACCGGCCAGGAGCTGTCCCCGGCCCTCGGGATCGGCGCGTTCGCGGAGAAGACGCTCGTCGCGGCCGGCCAGTGCACCAAGGTCGACCCGGCCGTCTCCCCGGCGGTCGCCGGCCTCCTCGGCTGCGGGGTGATGGCCGGCATCGGCGCCGCGCTCAACACCGGGAACGTCGGCCGGGGCGACGCGGTCGCCGTCATCGGCTGCGGCGGTGTCGGCGGCGCGGCCGTCGCCGGATCGAACCTGGCCGGCGCGGCGAAGATCATCGCGGTGGACATCGACGACCGCAAGCTGGAGAAGGCCCGCACGCTGGGCGCCACCCACACCGTCAACTCCAAGGAGACGGACCCGGTCGCGGCGATCAGGGAGCTGACCGGCGGCTTCGGCGCCGACGTCGTCATCGAGGCCGTCGGCCGCCCGGAGACCTACCAGCAGGCCTTCTACGCCCGCGACCTCGCCGGAACCGTCGTCCTCGTCGGCGTCCCCACCCCCGAGATGAAGCTCGAACTGCCCCTGCTCGACGTCTTCGGCCGCGGTGGTGCCCTCAAGTCGAGCTGGTACGGCGACTGCCTGCCCACCCGGGACTTCCCCACGCTGATCGACCTCCATCTGCAGGGCCGCCTGCCGCTCGACGCGTTCGTCACCGAGACGATCCCACTCGACCGGGTGGAGCAGGCCTTCGAGCGGATGCACCACGGCGACGTGCTGCGTTCGGTGGTGGTGCTGTGATGACCGTACGCATCGAACGCCTCGTCACCACAGGGCAGTTCAGCCTCGACGGCGGCACCTGGGACGTGGAGAACAACGTGTGGATCGTCGGCGACGAGCGGGAGGTGATCGTCATCGACGCCGCCCACGACGCCGAGGCCATCGCCCGCGCGGTCGACGACCGGCGCCTGACCGCCATCGTGTGCACCCACGCCCACAACGACCACGTCAACGCCGCCCCGGCGCTCGCCGACCTCACCGGCGCCACCATCTGGCTGCACCCCGACGACCTGCCGCTGTGGAAGCAGACCCATCCGCACCGCGACCCCGACCGGCACCTCCTCGACGGCCAGGTGATCGAGGCCGCCGGCGCCGACCTCACCGTCCTGCACACCCCCGGCCACGCCCCGGGCGCCGTCTGCCTCTACGACCCCGGCCTCGGCACCGTGTTCACCGGCGACACCCTCTTCCAGGGCGGCCCCGGCGCCACCGGACGCTCCTACTCCGACTTCCCGGCCATCATCGACTCCATCCGCAACCGCCTGCTCACCCTGCCCCCGGAGACCAAGGTCCTCACCGGCCACGGGGACACCACCACCATCGGCGCCGAGGCGCCGCACCTGGAGGAGTGGATCAGCCGCGGCCACTGAGCCGCGGACACAGCCCGCGGACGTCGGTGGACACCGGTGATACCGGGCCCGGGGGGCCGTACCGTCGGCCCATGACCGATCCGACGCGCTTCGCAGGACACGGAGTTCTCCTCACGGGCGGCGGCCGCGGTATCGGCGCGGCCGCCGCCCGGCGCATCGCCGGGGAGGGCGGCCGGGTGCTGGTCACCGACCGGGACCTGCCGGAGGCCGAGCGGACCGCTGCCGCGCTCCGCCGGGAGGGCCGCACCGCCGAGGCGTTCGCCTGCGACGTGGCCGAGCCGTCAACACCGGCTTCCGCACGGCCGTACGGCGCTCGTGACCGCCGTCGGCACCGGCTTCCACACGGTCGTACGGCGTCCTGACCGGCAGGCGTACCACGCTCCTGATCGCCGTCGGCACCGGCCTTGCGCCCGGCGCGTACGACGTCCCGTTCTCCCTCAGCCCGAGGCCGCCGCCAGCGCCCGCAGGACCCGTTCGGTGTCGGACTCGGTGGTGCGCCAGTTACTGAACGCGGCGCGCAGGCCGGGGACCCCGTCGTACACCGTCGGGGTCACGAACGCCTCCCCGGACTCCGCGACCGCCCGGGCCAGCGCCGCCACCCGCTGCGGCGACGGGTCCGCGGCGAGCGTGAAGCAGACCACGTTGAGCCGGACCGGGGCCAGCAGGCGCAGGCCCGGCAGCGCGTCGACACCGGCGCCGAGCCGGCGGGCCAGGGCCACACTGCGCTCCACGATCTCCCGGTGCCCGGCCCGCCCGTAGGCGACCAGCGAGAACCAGGCCGGCAGGGCCCGCAGCCGGCGCGAGTTCTCCGGGGTCAGATGCAGGAACTCCGGCTCGCCCTCGGGGCCGCCCAGGTACGGCGAGGCGTTGTGGAACACCGCCACCTGCAGATCGCGCCGCCGGGTGAACTGGACGGCCGCGTCATAGGGGACGTTCAGCCACTTGTGCAGGTCCACGCAGACCGAGTCGGCCGCGTCGAGCCCGTCGACCAGCGCGGCGTGCTCCGGTGAGAGCGCGGCGAAGGCGCCGAACGCCGCGTCCACGTGCAGCCAGAAGTCGTACCGCTCCTTCAGCGCCGCGATCGCCTGCAGATCGTCGAAGTCGACGGTGTTCACGGTGCCCGCGTTCGCGACGACGATCACAGGCCGGCCGGCCCGCTCGGCCAGCGCCGCCTCCAGCGCGGTGACGTCGACGGCCTCCCGGTTGCCGGGCAGCAGCGGCACCCGCCGCAGCCGGTCCCGGCCCAGGCCCAGCACCGACATCGCCTTCGTGACGCTGGAGTGCGGGCTGCCGGAGAGCACGTCGAGCGGGCCCAGCGCGGCGGCGCCCTCCCGGGAGACATCCACGCCGAGCCGCTCGCCGGCCCACTCCCGGCCGATCGCCAGACCGACCGTGTTCGACATGGTCGCGCCCGTCACGAACGCCCCGCTGTGCGCCTCGCCCAGCCCGAACAGCTCGCGCAGCCACGCCACCGTCTCCCGCTCCAGCTCCTGCGCCCAGGACCCGCCGGCCCCGGACAGGTTCTGGTCGAACGCAGAGGTGAGCCAGTCCCCGGCGACGGCCGCCGGTGTCGCACCACCGGTGACGAAGCCGAGGTAGCGCGGGCCCGCGGAGCCGGAGAAGCCGGGCGCCCACCGCTCGGCGAACCGGGCGAGCGCCCCGTCACCGCCCGCGCCCGCGTCCGGGAGCGGGGCCCGCCCGGACGGCGGCCCGGGCGCGGCGACCGGCCGCTCGGCCAGCCCCTCCACCTCCCGCACGGCGAGATCGCGGGCGGCCTGCAGCAGGTCGGGAAGCCGGGAGAGATCACCGGCGAGCGTACGGTGCATGCGCCGCAGCGTAGACCGCGGCGAGCGCCGGACACCTGGTCCACTTCAGCACAACTGGATCAACGAAACTGGACCGGTGGACACAGGATTCGTCGCCGCGCTGGGCGACTGGCGCGACCGCCCCGGGCCGCTCGCCCGGACCCTCGCCGCCGCGGTGCGCGACGCCGTGGTCGACGGCCGGCTCCCGGCCGGCACCCGGCTGCCCTCGGAACGGGAACTGGCCCGCACCCTGCGCCTGAGCCGCGGCACCGTGGTCACCGCGCTCGGCCTGCTGCGCGCCGACGGCTGGCTGCGCACCCGGCACGGCAGCGGCAGCGCCGTACGGCTGCCCGACCGCCTCACCGAGCGCACCACCCCCTGGTCCCTGGACCGGGGCGGCGCCCCCGACGCCGGCCTGGACCTCACCCTCGCGGTGACCGCCGCGCCCCACGAGGCCTACCGCGCCGCCCTCGCCCGCGCCGTCGAACGCAGCGCACCGCTGCTCGTCGACTCCGGTGTCGCCACGGCCGGCCTGCCCCGCCTCCGCGAGCTGATCGCGGACCGCTACACCCGCGCCGGCCTCGCCACCCGCCCCGAGCAGATCCTGGTCACCGCCGGCGCCCAGGCCGCCCTCACCCTGCTCCTGGACCACCTGCACACCGACCCCAGGGCCCCCGTGGTGGTGGAGAACCCCGCCTATCCGGGCGCCCTCGCCGTGCTGCGCGCCCGCCGGGCCCGCCTGCTGCCGGTCCCCGTGACCGCCCCGGTCGGCTGGGACCTGGAGCACCTCACCGCCGCCGTACGCCGGCACCGCCCCCGGCTCGCCTACCTGGTCCCCGACTTCCACAACCCGACCGGCGCCCACATGGACCCCGCCGCCCGCCGGGCCCTCGCCGCGCTCGCCGACCGCCACCGGCTGACCGTCCTGGCCGACGAGACCATGCGCGACCTGGACCTGCGAACACCGCCCGGCACCGAGCCCCACCTCGCCGGCGCTCGGGTCGTCCACATCGGCTCCGCGAGCAAGACCCTGTGGAGCGGCCTCCGGGTCGGCTGGATCCGGGCCACCGCGGACCTCGTACGGCGGCTGCGGCGCAGCCCGCTGCAGGCCCAGCTGTCCCCGCCGCCCCTGGAACAGCTCATCGCCGCCGAACTCCTCGGCGCACCGCTGGCCGCCCTGCTCGCCGACCGGCGCGCCCGGCTGCGCGCCCAGCGCGACCACCTCGCCGCGCTGCTCGCCGGCACCGGATGGACGTACACCGTCCCGGCGGGCGGGCTGACCCTCTGGCTGCACCTGGGTGACGCCGGCCCGGACGCCGCCGACCTCGCGGCCAGGGCCGCCGCACGCGGCCTCGCGATCACCCCGGGACCCCGCTTCACCGCCGACCGCACCACGCTGACCCGCCATCTGCGCCTGCCGTTCACCGCGACACCCGACACCCTGACCCGGGCGGTCGGGCTGCTGCGGGAGTGCTGGACGCCCTGAGCGCCGTACGGCCTGAAGTTCACCGTTTCGTCACAGCCTGACCGGAACGACAACCCTCGCCCGCCCGACCCGGTCTAGTAGTCCGAGACCGCGGGAACCGCGCCGGACAGGACCGGGGAGGCCCGGGCGAACGAACAGGACACGAGGGGAAAGGGACGAGGCCGCATGGGGGTCATACGCAGACGAGGGGTGGTCGCGCTGGGCGTCACGGGACTGGTGGCGCCGCTGGCGCTCGCCCTGACCGCGACACCGGCCCAGGCCGCGAGCTGCACCACACGGACGGGGCCGTACCAGAAGCAGGTCGAGAAGTTCCTGGGCCGGCCGGTCGACGGCAGGCAGTCCGCCGCGGACTGCAGGGCCATCCAGGCCTTCCAGACCCGGCACGGCATCACGCCCGACATCGGGTACGCCGGTTCCGTCACCTGGGGTGTGATGGACCTCATGAACAAGCAGAAGGCCGTCGGGAACAAGCCGAACAAGGACGGCAAGTGCCCGGTGAACAAGGGCCGGATCGCCTGCGTGAACCTCACGCTCCAGCTCAGCTGGATCCAGGACGGCAACCGGCTCGTCTACGGACCGGTACCCGTGCGCACCGGACGCGACGGCTTCGAGACCCGCACCGGCCTGAAGAAGATCTACTGGCGGGACATCGACCACCGCTCGACCATCTACGACGTGTCGATGCCCTACAGCCAGTTCTTCGACGGCGGCCAGGCCTTCCACTCCGTGGGCCTGAGCATGTGGAACCCGCCGGGTTCGCACGGCTGCGTCAACATGACCACGAAGGACGCCAAGAAGTACTGGTCGCTGCTGCGCACCGGCGACGACGTCTTCGTCTACGGCCGCAAGCCGGGCACCTGAGCCCGCACCCCCCCGCCCTGCCGTGCCGGCCCGTGCGCGAGGCCCGGCAGGACGCAGGGGGAGGTGAACGGACGCGGAATGAACTGCCGCTTCCGGTCGACACATTGACGTGATGAGCAACACGGTCCGAAATGCCCCTATCGCGGGTACTTACTCACAGCGCCTTCACGCCGGTCGGCATATGCTTCACAGCATGTCCACCACTGTTGCAGCCGCCTCCGAGCGATCGGCCGCGGAGGTCAACGAGGAGATCCGGGCCCTGTGGCGCCGGTCGGGCGGGACACTGACCACCGAGCAGCGCGCGGAGTACCAGCGGCTCGTGATGGAGTGGGCCGCCGCGGCCCCGCGGGCGCGCCGGGCGGCCTGACCGACCCCGCGCACAGCACGCCGAACCGTCCGGGCACCCGTGAGCACACGGGTGCCCTTCTCGTCGTCCCCCCGGGCCTTTCCGTCAGCCCCACGTCGCCGAGTAGTACCGCTGGTACGCCTTGCGGTCCTGCTCGGCCCGGATGAACCGGGTCGCGACCAGCGCGATCAGACTGCCCGCGATGACCAGCAGCCCGGGCCCGATGTTCCGGGTGTCCGTCAGCCGTGCCAGCAGGGTGCTGCCCTCCGAGGCGCCCGTCACCGGGGCCGAGGAGCCGGGCGAGGCCGTGCCGGGGGCCGCCGCGCGCTGGTTCGCGGGCGCCGACGACGCGGGGGAGGGGGTGCCGCCCGGGGCGCCGCCCGTGTTCTGCGCCGACACGATCAGCTGGACCCCGAGCGCCGTCAGCGCCTTGGTCACCGGCTGGAAGAACGTCGTACCGCCCGTCGTGCAGTCGCCGTTGCCGCCCGAGGTGACGCCGAGCGCGACGCCCTCGGAGAACAACGGGCCGCCGCTGTCGCCCGGTTCGGCGCACACCGTGGTCTGGATCAGCCCGGTGACCGTCCCCTCCGGGTAGTTGACCGTGGCGTTCAGCGCGGTGACCTGCCCGTCGTGCAGACCGCTGGTGCTGCCGCTGCGGAACACCCGCTGCCCGACCGTCGGATCGGCGGACCCCGTGATCCGCACCCCCTTGCCGCCGCCGATCGCGACGACGTCGGCGCCCGCGCCGGCCTTGCCGGCGGTGTACTGCACGAGCGAGAAGTCACTGCCCGGGAAGGAGCTGTTCACCGTCCTGCCGAGCTGCTGGTCGCCCTGGTTGTCGGCGAACCAGGTGGCGCCGGCCGGCCCGCAGTGCCCGGCCGTGAGGATGAAGTCCGACTGGCCGTTGGTGACGTTGAACCCCGCGGAGCAGCGGCCGCCCGTCGACAGGATCGGCTGGGCGCCGTTCAGCCGCGTGGTGAAGGTGCCCTTGGTCCGCTCCATGTGCACGAAGCCGCCGATGCGCGCGGCGACCCCGGTCAGCCGGGACCAGTCGCCGGCGGACACCGTGCGGTCCGCCTGCACCAGGACCTGGTTCGTCCGGTAGTCCACCGCCCATGCCGTGCCCGGCACCCGCGGCGCCGAACGCAGCCTGGCCGTGGCCGACTTCAGCTCGTCCATGCTGTGCGGCACCATCTTCGCCTCGGCCCCGGCCCGCCGCACCGCCCGCGCCGCCGCCTCGTTGGTCACCGCGACGACCGGGCGCCCGTCCGCGCCGATCCAGTTGCCCGCCGTACGGGCCGTGCCGAGCCGCGCCACCAGCGCGGCACCGGGGTCGTCGGTGGCGGCGAACGGCCGGGCGGAGGCGGGCGGGGGCTCGCTCGCCATGGCCGCCTGGGCGACCATCGCGCCCCCCAGGAGGAGTCCGCCGACCGCCGCCAGCCGTGTCACTCGCCGGACGACCCGTCGTCGTGCGTGCCGCATGCATGGCTCCCGAAGCCGAACCCGAACGCGCGGGGCCCCACCGGCACCGCGGAGCCCTCGGATCGTCGAGGGCCCGCACTTCCATACGGCGCCCGGGGCCACGGCGTTCACCGGCGACGGCGAACTCCCTTGCCGGGTTCAGCTCTTGCGGGCCACCCCGCCGAACATGGCGACCTCCTCCGGCTCGGCACCGGCCGCGTGCTCCGGGCGCCAGCGCGAGCAGGACACCACTCCCGGCTCCAGCAGCTCCAGACCGTCGAAGAACCGGGCCACGTCCGCGGGCGTGCGCTGCGTGAGCTTCGGAGTGCCGTGCTCGTTCCAGAACCTCACCGCCTCGTCCACGTCCGGCATCGACGGGCTGGTGACGGTGTGCGACAGCACCAGGTGGCTGCCGGCCGGCAGCCGGTCCGTCAACCGCCGCACCAGACCGTACGGGTCCTCCTCGTCGCCGATGAAGATGACCACGCCGAGCAGTATCAGCGCCACCGGCTCCGTGAAGTCCAGGGTCTTCGCCGCGTGTTCGAGGATCGCGTCGACATTGCGCAGGTCCTCGTCCAGATAGTCGGTACGGCCCTCCGGCGTGCTGGTCAGCAGGGCCCGCGCGTGCGCCAGGACCAGCGGGTCGTTGTCGACGTACACGATCCGGGACTCCGGCGCGATCCGCTGCGCCACCTCGTGCGTGTTGTCGGCGGTGGGCAGTCCGGTACCGATGTCCAGGAACTGCCGGATGCCCACCTCGCGGACCAGGTGACGCACGGCGCGGCCGAGGAAGCGCCGGTCGGCGCGGGCGTACTCGCCGATGCCCGGGTGCAGTTGGCGGATCTGGTCGCCGGCCGCGCGGTCGACCTCGTAGTTGTCCTTGCCGCCGAGCCAGTAGTTCCAGATCCGGGCGGTGTGCGGCTGGCTGGTGTTGATACGGGCGCGCAGCGACACGGCCACGTCGTTGGTGGCTGCCGGGTTGTCGGTCACGTGGGTCAGCTCCTGGATACCTGATGAGATGCCGTGATGCGTGATACGTGATGCGGTGGTGCCTGGTCGCGCCGGGGAGGTGCGTCGGCGGGACGCCCGGCGGGAGACCCGCCGTGCACAACGCAATCTAGACGTCCGGGTCGCCCCGCGCCGACCGACCGGGGTTTTCCGCCCGCGGGCGACCCGCCCGGCGTCAGGTGCGGCTCGGGGCCGGCTCCGGGTCGGGCCGGGGCGCGGTGGCGCGGCGGGGCAGGAGCAGGGGGGTGGCCAGCAGGAGCAGGCCGGCCAGGCCGATGGCCGGGCGCGGGCCGAGCACGGTGCCCAGCACGCCCCAGACGGCCGTCAGGAGGGCGGTCGAGGCTTTGGTCGTCACCTGCCAGGCGGAGAGCGTGCGGGTGACCCGGTCGGCGGCGGTGCGTTCGAGGCGGAACGTGGTGTAGACGGGGTTGAAGACCCCGCAGCAGAAGATCAGCCCGAGTTCGACGCCCATCACCAGCAGCAGCCCCCCGGCCCCCGGGCCCAGGAAGGCCAGCCCGACGGGCCAGAGCGCGCGCAGCGCCCCGGACGCGACCAGGACCCGGTGCTGCCCGAACCGGGTGACCAGCGGCCGGGCCAGCCGCGAACCGAGCAGCCCGCCGACCGAGGGCGCGGCGAAGGCGAGGCCGTACTGCCACGGTGCGAAGCCGAGCCGCCCGAGCATCAGGACGGTCAGCAGCGGCTGGGTGGCCATCACCAGGCCGTTGAACAGGGCGGTGTTGAAGAACAGCGGGCGCAGCGCCGCGTCGGCGAGGATGTACCGCCAGCCGTCCAGCAGGTCCCCGGCCCGCAGGCGCGTAGCCTCCCGCCGCTCGGGCCGGGGCTCGTGCCCGCCCGTCGCGCGGATGCCCACGGCCGACAGCAGGTAGCTGACCGCGTCGGCCACCACGGTCGCCACCGGGCCGAGCAGCCCGATCGCGGCACCGCCCAGCGGAGGCCCGACGATCGTGGTCGACCACGCCGTGGACTCGAACCGGGCGTTGGCCACGAGCAGGTCCTCGGCCGGCAGCAGCGTCTTCAGGTACGCGCCGGAGGCGGCGCGGAAGGTGATGTCGGCCGCGGCGACGACGACCGAGACCAGCAGGAGCTGGAGGAAGGTGAGCGCGCCGAGCGCGAACGCGGTGGGGATCGTCAGCAGCGCCGCGCACCGCACCAGGTCCATCGCGATCAGCACGGGCCGCTTGCGGCGGAACTCCACCCACGGACCGAGCGGCACCGCCACGGCCGCGCCCACCGCGGCGCCCACGGCGGACAGCGCGGCCACCTCCGCCGGCCCGGAGTGCAGCACCCGGACGGCGATGAGGGGGAAGGCGCCGAAGGCGAGCCAGGTGCCGAGCGCGCTGGTCCCGTAGGCCGCCCAGAGCCACCCGAACCGCCGCCCCAGCCGGTGCCCGCTCTTCATACCCGACGCCTCCCGCCACCCGCCCGTACCACCGATCCGCGAACCGGAGACATCCAACCGAGCGCCCTACCCGCGGATCAAACAACCACCGAGACCACCGCCACAACCGATGGTTGTGGCCGTAGGCTGTCGGCATGGACCTCGACGCCGTCCGGACCTTCGTCGCCGCCGCCGACGCGGGCCGGTTCCAGGAGGCGGCCGCCGAGCTGGCGATCACCCAGCAGGCCGTCTCCAAACGCGTCGCCGCGCTGGAGCGCCACCTGGGGGTGCGCCTGTTCACGCGCACACCGCGCGGCGTCCAGCCGACCATCGACGGGCAGGCGTTCCTGCCCCACGCCCGCGAACTGCTGCGCGTCGCCGAGCGCGCGGCCGCCTCCGTGCGCACGGGCCGCCGTCCGCTGCGCGTCGACGTGATCGCCTCGCGCGTCGCGCCATCGGGTCTGATGCGCGGCTTCCACCGCGCACACCCCGAGATCGAGATCGACGTGCTGTGGCTGTTCGACGCCGACACGGCCGTGGCCGCGATCCGCTCCGGTGAGATCGACGCGTCCTTCCGCGCCGTCGCCGCGCCCGGCCACCCCCTGCCCGAGGACATCGAGTCCGTGCGGGTGCTCGACGAGCCGCTCCAGCTCCTCACCGGCCCCCGCCACGCGCTGGCGGGCGCCCGGTCGGTGCCCCTGGCCCGGCTCGCCGGACACCGGATCTGGATGCCCGGCATCGTCCCCGGTACGGAGTGGGCCGCCTACTACGACGACCTCGTCGCCGAGTTCGGCCTCACCATCGAGGCGACCGGCCCCAACTTCGGCTCCGACGCGCTCCTCGACACGATCGCCGACACCCCGGCCCTGGCCACGTTCATGGGGGAGCAGACGCGGCTCGTGTGGCCCGCCGGCCACGGCCTGCGCCGCATCCCGGTGACCGACCCGACGCCCGTCTACCCGCACTCGCTCCTGTGGCACCGCGACAACCCCCAGCCGGCCCTGGCCGTCCTCCGCGCCCACCTCGCCACCCCGTCCGGCCACGACACCACCGGCACCTGGACCCCGGCCTGGGCGCTCTGACCGCCCACCCGGGGCGGGTCGCCGTACCGCCGCCGGTCCCGGACCTGCCGGTCACCGGCGGGCCGTCGCGGTGAGCCGCCGCAGCGCGGCCCGGGCGGGCGGCCCCCACGTGGATTTGCCTCCCGGCCGGCCGTGGACGCCGGCGTGTCCGATGTGGAGACAGGCGAGGGCGCGCAGCACCGCCCAGCCGCGGGCCCGGCGCAGGGTCGCGGGGTCCGGGCCCGGCCGGTACGCCGCGTGGAAGCGGTCGACGGCACCGTCCGGCAGCAGGATCCATGCGGCGGCGAGGTCGAAGGCCGGGTCGCCGGCGAAGAGGTCGCCGAAGTCGATCACACCGCAGAACGTGCCGTCCGAGGTCAGCACGTTGGCCGGATGCAGGTCGCCGTGCAGCCACAGCCTCGGGCCCGCCCAGTCCGGCGCGGCGGCGGCGTCCTCCCAGACCGCGCGGACGGCGTCCGGGTCGCGGACGAGCCCCAGATCGGCGGCCGACGCCAGTTGGCGGGCGAGGTGCTCGGCGGTGCCGGCCAGCGGGCCACCGCGGTCCCGGCCCTCGGGCGCCCCGTCGGGGGCGGGGCGGTGCAGGGCGGTCAGGAACGCGGCGAGGGTGTCGGCCCCCTCCGCGGCGCGCGTGACGGGGGAGCGGTCGGCGGGCTCGCCCGGCACCCAGGTCGTGACGAGCCACGGCCGGGGGAACCGTGCGGAGGGCTCACCGAGACGCCGGGGGACGGGCACCGGCAGCGGAAGGCCCGGGGCGAGGAGGGGAAGCCAGGCGTGTTCCTTGCGCAGCAGCGCGTCCGCGGACCGTGTCGCCCAGGGCAGCCGGACGGCGAGGCCGTCGCCGAGCCGCCACACCTGGTTGTCCCAGCCGAGCGCGCCGAGCCTCAGGGGGCGGTCCGCCAGGTCGGGGTGCTGCTCGCGCAGCAGACCCCGGATCAGGTCCTCGGTGATGTCGATCTCGGTGGCCGTCATGGGGGGCAACGGTAGCCGGGCGGCGGCCCACCTCGGTCACCGGTGCGAACCTGCCAACTCCGTCCGCGCGCAACGCGGTTGACACCTCACCGCCCGCGCCGGTGTTCCGGTCGGCGCTGTCCGGCCCTCCTGCCGCGGCGCGCCGCCTCCTAGACTGCGGGTATGGACGACTCGCGGCTCGACCGGCTCGGTTCCGGCAAGTACCTGCTGGTGACCAGTTACCGCAAGAACGGCACGCCCGTCGCCACCCCGGTGTGGGTGGTCCGGGACGGCGACACCCTCGGGGTGTGGACGGTCGCCGACAGCTGGAAGGTCAAGCGCATCCGGCGCCGCCCCGATGTCCTCGTCGGCCCCTGTGACGTGCGCGGCAACCCCACCGGTGACCTGACGCCGGCCACCGCCGAGATCACCGACGCGGCCACCACCGCCCGCTACCGCAAGCTGATCGCCCGCAAGTACGGCGTGGTCGGCCGCCTCACCCTGTTCGGCAGCCGGCTCCGGCGGGGCCTGGACGGCACGGTCGGGATCCGGGTGACCCTCGGGCAGTGAGGGCCAGGGGCCACCCGGCAGTCGCGGCTACGACGCGTCGCGCACCGAACCCGTCAGCTCCAGCCCACCGGTCTGCGGCTCACCGGTGCGCGGGTCGACCTGCCGGAACCGCAGCGACTCCGTGGTCTCGCGCACCCCGTCCCGCACCGTCGGCAGGGTGATGTCCGCGCTGGTACGCCCCGCGGGGATGTCCGCGTACAGGTAGAGCCCGTTCACCTTGGACAGCGGACGCTCGGGGTCGGGCTTCTCCCCGCTCATCTCCCGCAGCCAGCCCGCCGGGACGTCCTTGGTGGACACCTCCGGCGCGGCGGCCGGCACGACCGCGAACAGCGCGCCCATGTCCACGTCGACGGCCTCGGACAGCGACACCCGCCACTTCAGCGACTGCCCCTCGGTCACCTCGCCGGCGACGGGCGTGACGGTCATCGTCGGCGCCGGATCGTCGTCGTGGACGGTGATCCCGCCCCGGTAGGACCCGACGACCGCACCGCGGACCGCCTTGACCAGCACGTCGTGCGACACGTCGGCGCCGTACCGGGTGTTTCCCCTGACCTCGACCGGTACGTCGATGTCCTGGCCGCCCGGACGGACCGTCACCAGCCGGCCGGTGGCCTCGCCGGTGACCGGGTCGACGACATAGACCCGGACCTGACCGCTGCCGCCCCGGCCCGACACCCGCGCCGGGACCCGGTAGGTGCGCACACCCGAGTCGCCCTCGGCCACGGTCGTCCGGCCGAGGTCGACCCGCGGCAGCGCCTGGGTCCGCACCGCCGGTGTCCCCGGCCGCCAGCCCCACGCGTCCATGAGCCAGGCCCGCCCGGACGTCGAACGGGAGGTCAGCTCAAGCGACTTGACCGAGCCCAGGTCGAGCCCGGTATGCCCGGCCGGCAACGGCAGCCGGATCTCCCGCGCCCAGTAGGCGGCGGTCCGCTCACTGCCGGGGAGCCCGTCCAGGGCGACCCGGCCGAGCTTCGCCTTCCTGCCGGCGCTGTCGGTCAGGGACACGTCGAGCCGCGTGCCCGTGGAGTTCGGCGGCACGAACAGCCGCAGCGCCAGCGCCCTGGCACCGGCCAGCGACACCGGCTTGCCCACGGTCACCCGGGCGGGGGCGCCGGAGCGCGTCCAGTGCAGCGCGATCGCGTGCCGGCCCGCCTCCCGGTCGACCTCCCACTGCGCGAAGTGCGGCGAGGACCCCTTGGCGCCCTGCCCCAGACAGGCCGTGGCCGGGCTCGGGTCCACCGCGGCGCACAGCTTGCCGCCGGTCACCGACACCCCGCCGTCCGGCAGGAACCCGCCGCCGCGCCGGGCCCCCACCGCGTGGCTGAGGACCCGCGCCGGGTCCGCGGACGGCGCCCGCCTGCCGGAGCCGTCCAGCAGCGGCCGTACCCGGTCGTCGCCGGAGAGGAACAGCCGCGCCGCGGCGGCGATGTACGTCGAACCGGCCCGGTGCTGCTGGTCGGCGGTCAGCCGGGTCGCCGCGTGCCTGCCGCACACCCTGTCCGGGTGCCCCGGTTCGTCGGAGAAGTCGTCCTCGGCCGGCGCCGCGGCCTGGCCGGGCGTCCACTCCGAGTTGAAGAAGTTGTGGTTCGCGCCGACCACGTACACCGCGCTGTGCAGCGCCGTACCGTTGCCGACCCCGCGCGTGCCGTCGACGTACACCTCGCCCTGGAGGTCGGAGACGTCACCGTCGCAGCCCGGCAGGATGGTCACCGACGGCACGTCGGGCACCGGGTTCTGGCCGAAGACGGTCGGGCCGATCAGCACGGTGCCCCGGATGGTCCAGCGCACCGGCCCGTGGTAGCCGTCCTGTGCCGCGGGCGGAGCGGAAAGGCTGTCCAGGGCTGCCCGGTTGACGCCCTCGCCGCCCCGCGAGTGCCCGACCAGCAGCACCCGGGACAGGTCGGCGCGGGGCGCCTCGCGGACCGCGTCCGGCGCGGTGGCGGGGTGTTCGGACCAGCCCGCCCAGCGGGCCAGGTGCAGCCGCACCAGCGACGAACGGGCCTGTGCGCCGCCGTCCTCCGCCGCGAAGTCCTGTCCGTTGATCCCGTTGGCCGAGATCGACACGGTCACATAGCCCTGGGAGGCGAGCAGCCTCTGGTCGCGCAGGTAACCGCGGTGGCTGGGCACCGGCTTGGTGCCGGCCGGGCAGGGCCAGGTACCACTGGAGGAGTCGCGGCCCTTGTAGCACGTGTAGTGCCGGCCGTGCAGGAACAGGGCCAACGGCCGCCTGCCGGTGGCGCCGACCGGGGCGACGACGACCGCGCGCATCTCCACCGGCTTCGCAAAGCCCGGCAGCCGCACCGACTTCAGCGCGTACTCGCCCGTCCTGGTGCGGTACGCGCCGGGCTTGCCCGGATCCACGCCGTTCGCCGGCAGCGCGGCCGGCACCCGGGGCGCCGCTTCGGCACCGGTCGTCTCCCGCGCGTCCAAGCGCCTTCCGCCGGACCAGACTTGCAGCCGCTTCAGCGCGCTCGGCCGGCGTCCGTCCAGCGGGAGCCGGAAGGTGTGCCCGTCGGCCGTGGGCCGCGGCACCCCCAACAGCCTGTCCCCGGCGCGGAACTCGACGCGCGCGTCCCCCATCGGCACCGGCTTCCGCGACCGCCACACCAACTGCGGCGCCGCGTCACCGCCGGCCAGCCGCCACCCCGGCGGCAACGGCGCGTCTGTTGTCGACGCCCTTGGTGTCGCGGTCGGTTGGGAGTGGGCGACCGCCACTCCCGGGGATGCCCCCGCCACCGCGAGTAACGCGGTGGCGGTCACCCATATGCGCCGGGCACGGACCACATTTCCTCCTCGAACCACGACCACGGACGTCCCGGTCCTCCGGGCGTCCCTCGTCCGGTGAGGATGAAGGGGGCAGGCTGTGGGTTGCCTGTGCGGGAGAGGTGATCGATCACATCCGGCGGCGTACGGCGGTCAGGTCCAGGCGCGGTACTCGTCCAGCAGTTGGAAGACCGGCTCGCCGCGTACCGGGTCCTGGGCGGTGGACAGCCGGACCCGGTCGCCGCTGTGGATCCCGATGGGCGGCCCCATGACCCGGCCTCGTACGACGAACCCCTCGGCCATCTCGATCAGCGACACATTGCGCGCGGCGGGCGTGTTGCGGTGCACCACGGTGGAGTGGCGGACCGTGCCGACGCCCTCGCTGCGCTCCGTGCGCAGCTCGCTGCCCTGGCAGACCGGACAGAGCAGCCGGTGGTACGTCGCGGTGCCGCACCAGGTGCAGCGCTGGAAGTGGATGGCGTCCCTGGAGTCCGCCGCGGGGTCGAGAACACCCGCAGCGGAACCGGCCGCCGGAAGCGAGGTGCTTGCTGAGTGGTGGTACACGCTGGTCAACTCCCTGCGCTCGGCCGGAATAGCGCGCGCCCGGCGAGGACCGGGCACAGGTGTGCGCGGTTGCCGTGCCACCGTGCACGCCGTCAGGTTATGGCACTGAGTGTCACTCGTAAAGGCACTCCGTACCCCAAATTTGCGCCAGGTGCGACCGGTCGGTCAGCCGCGGCCGAGTGCCGTCTCCAGTTCCTGCACCACCCGCCACAGCGGGGCGTCCCGGCGCGCGACCAGCACCACCACGTCGTCGCCCGGCGCCGGTGCGGCCTCGGCGCCGGCAGGTCCGGGCCAGAGGGTCACGGGAGCGGTCACCGGAGCGGCCGCCGTCCGGCCGAACGTCCGCTGTACGTGCCCCAGCGCGTGGTCCACCGCCGCGCCCGGGTCGTCCTCACCGTCCGACCGCAGCCAGGAGCGCAGCGCGTTGTTGTGCGCGGCGACGACCGCGGCCGCGATGACGTCGGCGTTCAGGGTCCCGTCGGGCCGCCCCGCGAACCGCGCGCGCAGGTACTCGGCGAGCGCCCGCTCGTAGCGCCACACCACCGACAACTCGTAGGCACGCAGGCCCGGGACCTGCCGGGTGAGGCGGTAGCGCTGCACGGAGAAGGTCGGGTTCTCGGCGTACATCCTGAGCACCAGCCGGGCCGCGTCGCACACCCGCCGCACCGGATCGTGCTCCGGGCCGCCCGCCGCCAGGAACGCGGTCATGTCGGCCAGGCAGCGCTCGTGGTCGGGGAAGACCACGTCCTCCTTGGAGGGGAAGTAGCGGAAGAACGAACGCCGGCCGACCCCGGCCAGGGTCACGATGTCGTCCACGGTGGTCTGCTCGTACCCGCGTTCCAGGAACAGCCGGAAGGCCGCCCCCACCAGGGCGTCCCGGATCGGCGGCTTCGCGGCCGGCGCCGCGCTGCTGGAGCTCATGGGCGGGAACGTAGCACCCGCACCCGGTGGCATGACACTCAGTGCAGCAAGAGCATCCCTTTGGGGGAACTGAGTGCTGCTGAGGTCACGCGCCGCGAACCCCGCACCCGCCCCGACGGGGGTGGCCGAAAGCCGCCGTACGGTACGGCGTAACCTTTCTCCGCCGTTCCCCGCCTCACCGCCGTTCCCCGCCTCCCCGCCTCTCCACCTCCCCGCCTCCCAGCTTTCCCCGCCCAGCGCCGCCCCGAGGAGCCACCATGACGGCCGCCCGTCCCCGCCTGCTCTACGTCACGGACCTGGCGTACCAGGCCCGCGGGCGCCGGTACTGCGACGAGGACATCCACCTCGCCTCGCGGCTGCGCGACCACTTCGACCTGGCCCTGTGCCACCCCCGGGACGCGGTGGCCCTGATGGACGGCTTCGACGCCGTCGTCGTGCGCAACAGCGGGCCCGTCCTCGGCTACCAGCGGGAGTACGACGCCTTCCGCGCCCGCGCGCTCGCCGCCGGCACCCGGGTGTACAACCCGCTCACCGGCAAGGCGGACATGGCCGGCAAGCAGTACCTGCTCGACCTGACGGCCGCCGGCTACCCGGTGATCCCGACCGTCGACCGGGTCGAGGACCTGGACCGGCTGCCGTCCGCCAAGAGTTACGTGGTCAAGCCGAAGCTGGGCGCGGACTCCCTCGGCCTGCGGATCGTCCCGGCCGGCCGGCTCGCCGAACTCGCCGTCGGTGACGTCCTGATACAGCCCCGCGTCGACTTCGTCCACGAGGTGTCGTTCTACTTCGTCGACGACGACTTCCAGTACGCCCTGTACGCCCCCGATCCGAGGCGCCGCTGGGAGCTGGCGCCCTACGCGGCCACCGCCGCCGACCTGGAGTTCGCCCGCCGGTTCGTCGACTGGAACGACCTCGGCCACGGCATCCAGCGCGTCGACGCCTGCCGCACCCTGGACGGGGACCTGCTCCTGGTCGAGCTGGAGGACCTCAACCCCTACCTGTCCCTGGACGCGCTGCCGGAGGAGGCCAGGGACGCCTTCGCCACCGCGTTCACGGCATCCCTGAGCCGGTACGTGCTGGGCGCGCTCCACCCCGCCTGACGGGTCCGGGCGGCTGAACGCGGCCGCCGTGGGCGCCGTATCCCCGTGCGGGGCGCGAACGCCCCGTATCCGCGGGACGGAAGGAGAGCCAGGTGCCGACACCGCCCGACCCCGAACAGCCGCCGCCGGCACGGGTGCTGGAGCCCGTCCGGGTGCTGCGGCCCCGCCGTTTCGATGCGCTCGCGGAGCTGATGCGGGAGTTCCGGCCCGAACCGGTGACGTACGAGCCCCTCGGGGCCCGCCCAGCCGAGGACGACACCGAGGAACTCCCACCCGTCCCCACGGCCCGCCACTCCGCCAAGCACACCCCTGACCCCGCCACGCACACCGCGGGCCCTGCCACGCACACCGCGGGCTCCGCCAAGCGCCCTCCTGGCCCCGCCACGCGCACCCCTGGCTCTGCCGCGCGCACCTCCGGTTCCGGACTGCGCCGGGCAGCCGTCGGCGTGGCCGTGGCGGCCGCGGCACTCGTCGGCTTCGGCTGCGCCCTGCTGCTTCCCGGCCGTCCGCACACCGCCGCCGCTCCGGCCCCACCGGCCACCGCGGCCCCGGCCGCCACCACCCCGGCCGCGCCGACCCCCACCGCCGCGACCGACCCGGACGGCCCCGGCACCCTCCGCCAGGGCGACACCGGCCCCGCGGTCACCGACCTCCAGCGACGCCTGCTGCGCATCCCGGACGTCTACCGCGACGGCTCCACCAGCGGCAGTTACGACGCCACGCTCACCGAGGCCGTGGCCCGCTTCCAGCTCTGGTACGGCGTCAGCGGTGACGAGACGGGGGTCTACGGGGACGACACGCGGCGCGCGCTGGAGTCTCGAACCGGCTTCGGAGACGATGCATGAGCGAACGGGACCGAAGTGGCGGCAAGGGAGCGGACGGCATGGCCAACGAGAGCGGCACGCGGGACGAGGCGGCGGAGCCGAGTGGCTTCTTCGACCGGCTGGACCCGGACATGTGCGTGGTCACCGTGGCGGCGGGCGGTGAGCGGGCCGGCTGTCTGGTCGGCTTCGCCTCGCAGTGCTCCATCGAGCCGCTCCGGTTCGCCGTGTGGCTGTCCAAGGTCAACCGCACGTACCGGGTCGCCCGGGCCGCCCAGGTCCTCGCCGTCCACCTGCTCACCCGGGACCAGCGGGACCTGGCGGAACTCTTCGGCGGCGAGACGGGCGACGAGACCGACAAGTTCGCCCGGCTCGACTGGCGGGAGGCACACGGCGGCGCCGCCGTCCTCACGGACGCGGCGGCCTGGTTCGTCGGCACCATCCTGCACCGCACCGACGGCGGCGACCACGTCGGTTTCGTGCTCGACCCGGTCCAGTGGGGCGAGGGGCGGGGCGGACCGCTGCTCCGGCTCTCCGACGCCCTCGACATCGACGCGGGCCACCCCGCGGACTGAGGCAGGCCCCGAGCCCGGACGGCACCGCTAGCCGTCCGCGTCCGGCCACTCCTCCAGAGGCATCCGGATGTCCAGCACACACACGTCGTCCCGCCGCTCCTCCGCGAGCATCGAGGCGAGCAGCGCGTCCAGGGAGTCGGACTCGTCGCAGCCGTGCAGGCGCACCGCCTCGGCCAGCCGGGAGAAGCCCGCGTCAAGGCCCTCGCCGGGGCGTTCGACCAGGCCGTCGGTGTAGAGCAGCAGCCGGTCCCCGGGCTCCAGCCGCAGTTCCCGCGACTCGTAGGCCGGGTCGGACATGGCGCCCAGCAGCATGCCGCCCGGCCGGTCCAGGAAGGACACCTCGCCCCCGCGCACCAGCAGCGGCGGCGGGTGCCCGGCCTGCGCCCAGGCCAGGACCTGGCGTTCGGGGTCGTAGCGGGCCAGCACCATGGTGGCGGTGATCTGGCCGTCCCGGGAGTGCAGCAGCAGCTGGTTCAGCCGCGCCAGTGCCCCGGTGAGCGAGGAGCCGGTGCTGACCATGCCCTTCGCGGTGAACCGGAGCTGGGCCATGGTGGCCACGGCGTCGATGCCGTGCCCCGCGACGTCACCGACCACGAACAGGGCGTCGGCGGCGGGCAGTTCGATGGCGCTGAACCAGTCGCCGCCGACGTGGATGCCGGACTGCGCGGGCAGGTAGGCGACCTCGACGCGCAGCCCGGCCAGCTGCACCGGCTTGCTGGGCAGCGGCAGCAGGGCGTGCTGCAGCCGGGCCGCGAGGGCCCGTTCGGCCTGGAGGATGCCGCGCTGCAGGAGCATCGTGCGTTCGCTCTCCACCAGTGCCAGTTCCGCGCTGCGCTGGGCGGTGAGGTCCTGGACGAAGCCGTGCACCTCGACCGGGGTGCCGTCGGGCGCCGTGACGGCCTCCGCGACCATCCGCAGGTGCCGCACGCCCGAGGGTGTGTCGATGCGGAACGGCACGTTGAACGACCGCCCGCGGGAAACGAGTTCGGCGATGGCGTGGGCCAGCGGCCCGGTGTCCTCCGGCAGCGCCAGGTCGGGCAGCTGCTCCAGCCGGACCGGCTTCTGCCCGGGGATCCGGCCGAGCACGGCGTACGTCTGCGCGGCCCAGGAGATCTCCTGGGTGATCAGGTTCCAGTTCGCCCAGCCCAGGTTGCCGAGCCGTTGCACGTCGGAGAGGCGCTGCTCCTGCCGGTCCACCGGGTCGTGCCGCAGCCAGGTGACCACCAGGCCCTCGCCCAGCGGGGCCGCCCGCACGGTGTAGGTGGCGGTCACCGGGACCTCGCCGACCACGTCCTGGTAGGCGAACGGCTCGCCCTCGAAGGGCACCCCGGTCTCCAGGGCCTGCAGATAGCCCTGCCACAGCGGTTCGCCCGCGACCGCCGGGTAGCTCTCCAGGATGTGCCGGCCGACCATGTCCCGGCCGGTCCGGCCGAACACGTCGACCGCCTCCGGGGTGGCGGCGTCGATGCGGTAGTCCTCCACGTCGCCGGTGGGGGCGCGCAGCGGGGTCAGCAGGATCGTCGCGCCCGGCAGCGCGTCGAACACGGCCTGCACGGTGGGGGAGAGGTCCCCGGGCGTGCCGCTCTGCGGGCCGTCGAAGGCCCGCAGCCGGCCCGCGCACAGCCGGGCCACGGCCCGCAGCAGTTCCCGCTCGCGCGGTGCGAACGGCTCGTCCCGCCGGCGCAGCACCCCGAGGGCGGCGTGGGCGGTCTCGCCGGCCGGCACGGGCAGCCAGGCCCGGGTGGGCCACCGCTCCGGCGGGTCCCCGATGAGCAGGTACCGGGTGCGGTCGGCGGGGAGGTCCTCCAGCCAGCACGGCTCCCCGGACCGCAGGGCGTCCATCGCGGCGACGCCGGTCACCGGGGGCAGCTGACGCCACTGGGCGGCGAGGGTGGGGTCGAGGCCCGCGTACCCCACCAGCCCGAGGCCGCCCTCGGGCAGCCGCTCGTACAGCATCACCGCGTCGGCGTCCGTCTCCTGCGTCAGGTGCTCCAGCAGGCAGCCGGCCAGTTCGTGCGGTGAGGTGACCCGGACGAGGTCGCGGGCGAGGTGTCCGAGCACGTCCGCGAGGTCCGTGGTGTCGGCGGGCGCGGTCCCCCAGGAGCCTGGGCCGGCGGGCGGTGCGGCCGGGGTGGCGGTGGGCCGTTCCATGGGCGGCAGGGCGCCCAGGGTGAGCCAGCACTGTTCGAGGAGGGTGCGGTTGCCGTCCTTGGCCCGCTGGGCCAGTTCCTCGTGGGCCGTGTCGGGCGTACAACCGGTGAGGGCCATGAGCACGCCCTTGGCCCGCTCCAGGACCGCCGAGGTCGCGGCCAGGTCGCGCAGCCGTTCCAGTTCCGCGCGCTGCCGGGCGACGACCTTGGCCAGCGCCGCTACATCGGCGTGGGGGTCCCGGTCCACCGGGGGCAGAGGCTCGCTCGTCACGCGACGAGCATTGCACACCTCGGGCCGTTCGATCACTCGTCTGCCGGGTCAGGATTCGTACGCCCCTCAGGGAAGCGGCGCCTGCGGGGAAAAGCGCAGGTCGGGCCGGAGATCAGCGGCTGGTCCCGCGACCGGCCAGTGCCTCGCTGACCGCCCGTACGCTGCGCGCGATGTGCTGCAGCTGGAGTACCTCCGCCGCGTACATCTTGATCGTGTGTTCGATCACCGACTCGGGTAGTCCCAGCATCGGCAGCTCGGCCCGGGCGGTCTGCAGGGCGGTGCGCGCGACCCGGATCTCCTGCTGCACCTGGATCTGCGCGTGCCGGGCGAGCAGGACGGGGTGCCGGATGAGCGCCGGATAGCTGGCGTAGCGCGCGGGGATCAGCTCGCGCAGCCACTTGGCGGCCGAGCGCTCCCAGTCGTACGAGCCCGGGGTCTTGACCTGACAGGGCCAGTCGGGGGTGGTGCGCGTGCTGGTCAGGGGCATGATCATCGCTTCCGGTGGGCGGCGTCGTGAGGGTGTCGACGGATGTTCGGGGCGGCCCCGGCCTAGGGGATGACCGGGGCCGCCACGGGCGCGTCGCGCAGACGGCGCGCCCCGGAGCACCCCCGGCACCGACGTGGGTAGGGGACGGCGGCGAGGGGTGTCCGTGCGGGGGCCCCGGGCGCGGGGAGCCGGCGCTGCGAGCGGTGGTGCGTGCGCATGGGCGGTCCGTCGGCTTTCTCGGGGCGGTGAAGCGGGGTGCGCCGAGCAGTATTTATATATACCGACCGCTTTGCAAGAGGTATGAAAACATTCATGCGCGTTATGCGGTGAATCATCCCCGTCCAGGGGGTGGATGACCGCAAGATCTTCACGGCCTGCCCGTAAACGGCGGAAGGATCGGCCGGTCGGCCCGGGCAGCAGGCCCGGTCAGTCCCGGAGGAAGAACTGGTGCTGCTCGGAGAGCTGTTCGTACTTCTCCAACCGGGCCTGGGTGCGCTCCGGATCGGCGTCGGTCATGGCCTGCAGCAACGCGGCCGCCAGCACGCCGGGCGCCGCGTAGGAGTCGAACACCAGCCGGGAACCGGTCCCGGTGGCGAAGACGACGTCGGCCTCGTCGGCCAGCGGCCCCAGCGCCAGATCGGTCACCAGGGCGACCCTCAGACCCGCCCCGCGGGCCACCCGGACGGCCTGGAGCGTCTCCTGGGAGTGCCGGGGCATCGCGAACGCCAGCACCCAGCTGCCGCCCGCCTCGCGCGCCTGGAGCAGCGCGTCGTAGGCCACGCTGCCGCCGCGCGTCACCAGCCGCACGTCCGGGTGGATACGGCGGGCGGCGTAGCCGAAGTACTCGGCGAGCGACACCGAGATGCGCAGGCCCAGCACGGTCAGCGGGGTGGAGCGGGACAGCTCGCGGCCGACCTGGATGACCCGGTCGGGGTCGGCGAGATCGCGCCGCAGGTTCTCCAGGTTCTCGATCTCGGCGTCCACGGCCGCCTGGAGCTCGTTGGCCCGGTTCTCCTCGCCGGGCCCGCCGGCCAGGCTGCTGAGCGCGATCGACTGGAGCGTCTCGCGCAGGGCGGGGTAGCCGCTGAAGCCGACGGCCGCCGCGAACCGGGTGACGGAGGGCTGGCTGACCCCGACCCGGTCGGCCAGCTCGGTGATCGACAGGAACGCGGCCTCGGTGATGTGCTCGATCAGGTACTGGGCGATGCGCCGCTGCCCCGGCGACAGACGGGGGCCGTCGAAGAGTTCCCTGAGCCGGGAGGTCGGGGCGGCCTCGGCCTCGGGCGCCGACTTCCCCGAAGTGATCGCTGACGCCTGTGCGCGTGCCTGCTGCGGCGAGGGCACTGGTCGGCCTCCTTCGTCTGCCCGAGCACTCAACATAGCTCACGGACCGCCGTGACCAGCGTCTCGGAGCAGGGGCCTCACCGGCGGTACAGGCTGATGGAATGCCCCACTTCGCCGACCGGCCGGCTGCCTTTGATCAGCTCGGCCAGCCGCCCGCGCGCCTTGGCGACGGCGGAGTCCGACACCACCAGCAGCCCGTGCACCCGGCCGGGCGGCACGGTCCGCGGATCGGCGGCGCGGATGCCGTAGTACGACGGCACCCCGCTGCCCTTGTACACCAGCCACACCCGCTCACCGGGGTACCGCTCCCGGAGCCGGTCGGCGAGGCGGCCCAGGTCCTGACCCCAGTCCACGTTCGAGTCGTGCAGCAGCCGGTGGGTGTGCGCCGGGCCGCCGAACGCCTCGTTCGCGTACGGCAGGTAGTACGGGAACGTCCGCACCGAGCTCACCGCCACCCACAGCACCAGCGTGCCGGCCGCGAGCCCCGCCCACCGCCACCGCAGTGCGGGCACACCGGCCGCCGCGACCGCGAGGAACACCGGCACGAACAGCGCGTACCGGGTGCCGAAGTCCCGTGCCCCCGTCATCGCCGCCGCCAGCAGCACCACCGGCGCCACCAGCAGGTACGGCGCCGCGGGCCGCAGCCGCCGTACCGCCACGACGGCCACCGCACCGGCCGCGCCCAGCGCCATCAGCCCCAGCGGGGTCTTCACCAGCAGCGCGGCCGGCAGGTAGTACCAGAGCGAACCGGTGTACAGGCGCCCGAACAGATAGCCCTGCCAGGGCTGGTCCTCCAGCCCGAACTGCACCCGCATCCCGGCCCGGTAGGCGTCCGGCACCGGCAACAGCTCCACCAGCCGCGCGCGCAGCCCGTGCACCCCCGGCACCGGCTCGGCGGGCACGAACCGCAGCCGCGGGTCGACGGCCAGATACGCGGCCCACACCACGGCGACGGCCACGACCGCGACGACACCGGCACCCACCAGCGCCGACACCACCGGCCGCCGCACCCCGAGCCGGCGCAGCGGCCGCCAGGACACCGTGCCGGACCGGTGGGCCGTCAGGGCGGACAGCGCCGCCAGCGCCATCAGCACCGGCACCGCCGGCAGCGCGCTCATCTTCGTCGCCACGGCCGCGCCCAGCGCCGCGCCCGCGAGGGGCAGGTACCGGGCCGGGCGGCGGCGGGCCCGCCAGGCCAGCCAGGACGCCGTCAGGACGAAGGCCGCGGCCGGCATGTCCAGCGTGGCCAGGGACCCGTGCGCGATCACGTCGGGCGAGAACGCGTACAGGGCGAGCGCGGTCAGGCCGCCCGCCGTGCCCGTCACGTCCCGGGCGAACGCGAACACGACCAGCCCGCACAGCAGGGTCAGCGCGATCACCGGCAGCCGCGCCCACAGCATCAGCCGCCCGGGATCGTTGCCCGAGCCGTACAGCAGATGCCGGCCCGCCTCGCCCTGGTCGCCGGTGCCCGACGGGTCGTAGTGCGGGTCCGCCACCGCCACCCCGGCCGCGATCAGCAGCTTCCCGAGCGGCGGATGCTCGGGGTTGTAGCGCACCCGGTGCTCACGCAGGTAATCGGTGGCCGTGACGACGTACACCGGCTCGTCGATCGTCGGGGTCTGCTGGACCGCCGTGGTGACCATCGCCGCCGCCATCTGCGCGAGCAGCAGGAAGACCAGGAGCGGCGGCAGCCACCGCCGGTGCCGGCGCAGCCGGGCGTACCGGCCGGCCGGTGCCCGCCGTACCGGCTGAGTGGGGGCCTCGGGTGCGAGGACCGGGTGTCGTGCGCGCGCCATCATCCGCCCCGCGGCGGCACCGGCCGTACGGCGACGGGGGCGCGGGGGCCGGCTCGTGGCCCCCGCTGTCACACCGCTCCCGCCGCCGCGGACGTCACCGCCGCACGAGTCGTACCGACAGACCTTCTGCCGTGTACACGGGTACGGCCCGCAGCGCGTCGGAGTTCACCTCGATCCGGTCGAACCGCCCGGCCAGCCGGGGCGCGGCGAGGACCGGCAGGACGCTGCCCGCCGCCGGCGGCCGCTCGGTGTCCAGCCGCAGCGCCAGCACCGCCGGGCCGCCGAGCACGGCCCGGCACCCGGCCGTCAGCGGTGCCCTGCCGCCGGCCCGCACGGTGACCTCCAGGGTGCCCGCCTCCTGCGCGTAGGCGCCCCGCAGCCGCAGCCGCCGGGCCACCCGCAGCGTGCCGCCGGTCACCCGCACGTCCCCGTGGCCCAACGCGTCCTCGGAGCCGGCCGCCAGCGTGCCCCCGGCCAGCACGGTCCCGCCGGTGTACCGGTTGCGGCCGGTCAGCGTCAGCGCGCCCGTGCCCCGCTTGGTCAGCCCGCCGCGCCCGCCGATGTCGTTGCGCCAGCTGTCCGCCGCCGAGAAACCGCCGGCCGCCGCGTCCATGGTGACGGTGACGGCCGCGTCGAAGGCGCCGTAGCCGTCCGCCGCGGCGAACAGGTCGAGCCGGCCCCACTGCTCGAACCCGTCCAGCAGCGCGTACCCGGAGGGCAGACCGGTGCTGCGCAGCACCTCCCGGCGCTGGCCCGCGGTCAGGTACGGCAGCCGGGTCTCCAGCAGCACCTCCGCGCCCTTGGGCACGGTCAGCGGCAGGTCGCGGCCCTGCCGGGGCAGCACGTACGTCAGCCGGTGCCGCACCGCGCGCCGGTTGGCCTCCCGGTCGGCGTAGGGGTCGTCGGCCGGGTGGGCGTAGGCGTAGAGCGTGTCGGCGGTGGTGCCGGTCCGCGCGGTGAGGTAGGCCAGCGCCTGGGCGCGGGCGGCGGCCTTCAGCCCGGCGTTGGCCGGGTCGGCGAGCGTGGCCGCGGCGAGCGCGGTGGCCATGGTCCGGCCGCCGATGACGTCCACCGGGTGGTGCATGCCGGCCACGATCCGGGTGTGGCTCAGCTCGAACGCGCGGGCCACCAGCTCCTGGAACCGCTCCGGCACGGCGTACGCGTACGCCAGCGCGGCGAGGTGGAAGGCGTTCGTGTGGCCGCTGGGGAAACCGCCGTCCCCGGCGGGGGAGGTGCCGCGCTGGCGCAGCAGCTGCGGGGCCACGACCACGTCGGACGCGTACACCGGGAAGCCGTACGCGTCCGTCCGGCCGGTGTCCACGACCTCGCTGTCCTCGGTCAGCCGCCACGGACGGGGGTACTGGTAGGCGGCCTTGGCCGGGTTGCCGGAGGCGTAGGGGCCGCGCAGGGTGTCGACCAGCTCGGCGACCCTGCCCAGCGCCGAGTCGTGCGCGCCCGCGCCGAGGGCCGAGCCCGCGGGGGCGTCCGCGGGGACCGCGTCGTCGACCGTGGTCGCGGGGGTGCCGTCGGGCGCGCTCGTGATCGAGGTGACCGCCTGGGCGCCCTGCCGGTACGGGCCGGCCAGCGGGCCGAGGCCGGCGATCACGGCGTAGCTCTGGTGCTGGCGGTCGTAGACGAACGCCTCCCGGGCCTGGGCGTCGGTGCGTTCGGCGGTGACGCGCGCGCAGTAGCGCAGGTCGGCGCGGAGGATGTCGGGGCGCAGCGGGACGCCGGTGTTCCACGCCGAGCCGGTCTTCCACAGCCGGCCGAAGCCGCCGAGGACGCGGACCACCGCGTTGGTCTCGGGCGTCAGGTTGGCCGGGGTGTTGGTCCGGTAGTCGTCGACGAACGCGGCCGGCCCGGTCGCGGCCTTCGCGTCGGCCGCCGGCAGCCAGATGGCGATGGCCGGCACGGTGAGCACGCCCGCCGACGCGGCCAGCGAGGTGGTGAGGAACCCGCGCCGGTTCGGAACGGGGGGACGGTGCCCGGCGGTTGACGACATGCCTGTGCCTCTCGAAAAGGGCCCCCGTGAACGCCGGTTCCGCTGTGCGCAGTTGCGCGATCCCGGGGGAAACGCTGGGGAGGTGGGGTGAACGGGTGCATGTCTAGGGCCGGTCCGTGTCCGCCCGGGTGGCCTCCGGCGACCGCGGAGTGTGCACCGGGTGAACGCGCACCCCCACCACACAGAACCAGACGCCACCGCCCACGCGGTGCGCCTCGCCCCCGGCGTTCCCGCCGCTTTCCCGTCCCCCGCGCTCCGGTGCCGCCGAACCCTCGCGTCGCCGTGCTCCCGCATCCGGTGCCGCCGAGCCCCGCGCCTCCGCGCGCACCTCGCGTCCCGCGACCCCGAGCGCCCCGGCACCCCGCGTCCCGCGCCTCCGCGCACCTCGCGCCGCCGAGCCCCACGCCCCCGCACCCCAGCGCGCCCGCACCCCCGCGCCCCCGCGCCTCAGCGCAGTACGCCGGCCGGTATCACCAGATCCGCGTGCTGTCGCGTCGTCGCGACCAAGTCGGCGTTCTGCTGGTCCGGGCCCCGTACCCACGACACGGCCGCCGCGTGCTCCTTGCCGAACTCCTCGTGGCGGGCGACCAGTCGGTGGATGCGTTCCTGCTCGTCGATCTCGCAGAACCACACCTCGTCCAGGCACGGCCGCACCCGCGCCCACGAACCCTCGTCCAGCAGCAGGTAGTTGCCCTCGGTCACCACCAGCCGGGTATCGGGCGGCACCGGGATCGCGCCGGCGACCGGCTGCTCCAGGACCCGCTCGAACCCCGGCGCGTACACCACCTCGCCGGTCTCCTCGCGCAGCCGCCGCAGCAGCGCCGCGTACCCGCCCGCGTCGAAGGTGTCCGGCGCGCCCTTGCGGTGGCGGCGGCCCAGCCGGTCCAGTTCGGCGTCGGCGAGGTGGAAGCCGTCCATGGGCACGTGCGCCACCCAGGGCGGCCCGTCGCCGTTCAGCGCGGCCGTCAGGCGTTCGGCGAGCGTCGTCTTGCCCGCGCCGGGGGCGCCCGCGATGCCGAGCAGGGCGCGCCGGCCGCCCCGGGGCAGGGCGCGGGCGCGCAGGAGGAGGTCGTCGAAGGTCAGCGGCACACCGCAGAGTCTGCCACCGCGCCACCACCCGTCCGCCCCCGCGCGCGGCATGTGGCGTGCGCCACCCACTGGAGTTCCCCGTACGGGGAACAGTCCTGGGTATGACTCAGCTCGGTCTGCCCGACACCATCCAGGCCTGTCTCTTCGACCTCGACGGGGTCGTCACCCGGACGGCCGTCGTGCACGCGGCGGCCTGGAAGGAGACGTTCGACGCGTTCCTGCGCGACTACGACGGCGAGCAGGGACGCCCGTTCGACGCCTCCGCCGACTACGACGAGTACGTCGACGGCCGCCCCCGCGCGGACGGCGTCCGCTCCTTCCTGGCCTCGCGCGGCATCCGGCTGCCCGAGGGCGACCCCGGCGACCCGCCGGACGCCCGGACCGTCCACGGCCTCGGCAACCGCAAGAACGAGCTGCTGCTGGAGAAGATCCGCACCGGGGGAGTGGAGGCGTACGAGGGCACCCTCCGGTATCTGGAGGCGGTCCGCGCCGCCGGCCTGCGCACCGCGATCGTGTCCTCCAGCGCCAACTGCCGGGACGTGCTGCGCGCCGTCGACGCCGAGCACCTCTTCGACGTACGCGTCGACGGCGTGGTGGCCACCGAGCGGAACCTGCCGGGCAAACCGCACCCCGACACCTTCCTCGCCGCCGCCCGCGACCTGGGCGTCGAGGCCTCCCGCGCGGCCGTCTTCGAGGACGCGCTGGCCGGCATGGACGCGGGCCGCGCCGGCGGCTTCGGGTACGTCGTCGGCGTCGACCGGGTCGGCCAGACCGACGCGCTCTACCAGCACGGCGCCGACACCGTCGTACAGGACCTCGCCGAACTGGGAGGCAAGCAGTGATCACCGACCGCTCGTACGCCGTCGAGCCGTGGGCCGTCCGCGAGACCGCCCTCCACCTCGACGTCCTCGCCCAGAGCGAGTCGGTGTTCGCCCTGTCCAACGGACACGTCGGCTGGCGCGGCAACCTCGACGAGGGCGAACCGCACGGCCTGCCCGGCAGCTACCTCAACGGCGTCCACGAGGTGCACCCGCTGCCGTACGCCGAGGCCGGCTACGGCTACCCGGAGTCCGGGCAGACCGTCATCGACGTCACCAACGGCAAGATCCTGCGCCTGCTCGTGGACGACGAGCCCTTCGACCTGCGCTACGGCCGGCTCGTCTCCCACGAACGCGTCCTCGACCTGCGCCGCGGGGTGCTGGAGCGGACCTGCGAGTGGACCTCGCCGGCCGGGTCCACGGTCCGGGTGCGCTCCACCCGGCTGGTGTCGCTGACCCAGCGGGCGGTGGCCGCCGTCGCCTACGAGGTGGAGGCCGTCGGCGACCGCAGCCGGGTGGTGATCCAGTCGGAGCTGGTCGCCAACGAGAGCCTGCCCGAGCCCGACGGCGACCCGCGCGCGGCACGGGCGCTGAGGTCCCCGCTGGAGCAGGAGGACCACTTCGCCTCCGGCAACCGGCTGCGGCTGGTGCACCGCACCAAGCGCAGCGGCCTGCGGGTCGCCGTGGCCGCCGACCACACCGTCACCGGCCCCGAACGCACCACCACCCGCAGCGAGAGCGGAACCGACGTCGCCCGGCTGACCGTCACCTCCGTCCTGGAGCCCGGTCAGACGCTGCGCGTGGAGAAACTGGTCGCGCACGGCTGGTCCGGCACCCGGTCGCTGCCCGCGATGGCCGACCAGGTCGACGCCGCGCTCGCCGCCGCCGGCCACGACGGCTGGCAGGGCCTCCTCGATGACCAGCGGGCCTGCCTGGACGACTTCTGGGCCCGCGCCGACGTCGAGGTGGAGGGCGACGAGGAGGTCCAGCAGGCCGTCCGGTTCGCGCTGTTCCATGTGCTGCAGGCCGGCGCCCGCGCCGAGCAGCGTGCCATCCCGGCGAAGGGACTGACCGGCTCCGGCTACGACGGGCACGCCTTCTGGGACACCGAGATGTTCGTGCTGCCCGTGCTCACCCACACCGCGCCCCAGGCCGTCGCCGAGGCGCTGCGCTGGCGGTACAACACGCTGGACGAGGCCCGCGAACGCGCGGTCCAACTGGGGCTCGCCGGGGCCGCGTTCCCCTGGCGGACCATCGCCGGACCGGAGGGCTCCGCGTACTGGCCGGCCGGCACCGCCGCCTTCCACGTGAACGCCGGCATAGCCGACGCCGTCGTCCGGTACGTCGAGGCCACCGGCGACACCGCCTTCGAGCGGGAGACGGGCGTGGAACTGCTGGTGGAGACCGCCCGGCTGTGGCGGTCGCTGGGCCACCACGACGCGCACGGCGTCTTCCACCTCGACGGCGTCACCGGCCCCGACGAGTACAGCGCGGTCGCCGACGACAACACCTACACCAATCTGATGGCCCGGCAGAACCTGCTGTCCGCGGCCGACGCCGTGGCACGCCATCCGCGCGAGGCGCGGCGGCTCGGCGTGGACGAGGAGGAGAGCGCGGCCTGGCGGGACGCCGCCGACGCCATGCACGTCCCCTACAACGACGAGCTGGGCGTCCACGAACAGCACGCCGGCTTCACCCGCTACCAGCGCTGGGACTTCGCGGGCACCCGCCCCGACCAGTACCCGCTGCTGCTCCACTTCCCCTACTTCGACCTCTACCGCAAGCAGGTCGTCAAACAGGCCGACCTGGTGCTGGCCATGTACACGTGCGGCGACTGGTTCGAGCACCGGTACGACGAGGAGCAGATCGCCCGGAACTTCGCCTACTACGAGCCGCTGACCGTCCGCGACTCCTCCCTGTCGGCCTGCTGCCAGGCCGTCATGGCCGCCCGCACCGGCCATCTGGACCTCGCCTACGCCTACACGTGCGAGGCCGCCCTGATGGACCTTCAGGACCTGGAGCACAACACCCGGGACGGGCTGCACATCGCCTCGCTCGCCGGCACCTGGATGGCCCTGGTCGCGGGCTTCGGCGGGATGCGCCGCGCCGGCGAGCGGCTGCGGTTCGCGCCCCGCCTGCCCGAGCGGCTGCGCAGGCTCGCCTTCCACGTCCAGTTCCGCGGGAGCCGGCTGCGCGTGGACATCGGCGCGGACAAGGTGACGTACGTGCTGCTGGACGGCCCGCCGCTCCGGCTCAGCCACCACGGCGAGGCCCTCACGGTCAGCACCGACGAGCCGGCCGTGCGGTCCGTCCCGCCGGCGCTCCGCCGCCCCACCCCCGCCCAGCCGCCGCACCGCGCCCCGAGCACCGGCTGAGCGCGGCCGCCGACAGCGGCGGGGCGGACGCGGCGCGCCTCACGCATCCCGGCACACGAGCCCTACGACCCCCCGGCGCGTGCGCCTCACGTGCCGGGGGGCGAGCGGACTTCACGCGCCCCCGGCGAGAAGGTCGCGCAGCGCCCGCTCCTGCTCGGGGCTCAGCCCGGTCACGAACTGCCGGAGCGCGGCGATCGGGTCCGGCCCCCGGTCCAGGGCCTCGTGCATCGCCTCCGCGGTCAGCTCGGCCGCGTTCTTGGCGGCCCGGTACGCGCCGCGCCGCCCGTCGGCGTCCCGCAGCACCAGCCCCTTGTCGTACAGGCGTTTGAGGATCGTGTGGACCGTGTTGTAGGCGAGTCCGCCGCCGATGCCCTGCTGGATCTCCGCCGGCGTCAGCGGCCGCTCGGCGGCCCAGAGCGCGGCCAGCACCTCGCTCTCCAGCGCCCCGGCGCTGCGCCGCTCCGGCCTGCCGCGGGACCCTGTGCCAGCCATGCCCCAACCTTACAGCGCGTAGGGCCGTCGGCCGGATGGCCCTGTCTGCCGGGCACCGCCGGGCGGACGTGGTTAGGTTGGTGGTGTTCCCCGGCCCCCTCCCTCGGCCCCGCAGCCCATGGGTGACGGTGGGCCCTACGACTCGCAGGGGACAGAGGGGTGGTCATGGCCGGCAGCGCGCACGCGACAGTCGACACGGCCCGCCGCGCGCGTCCGCGGCGTGCGTCCGCCGGCCCGCCCCGCTCCGCCTGGCCACCGGCGGCCGTCGCCGCCGCCTTCACCCTGGCCCAACTGCTCCTGGTGCGGCCGGGCATGGGCCTCGGCTGGGACGAGTCGGTGTACGTCAGCCAGGTCAGCGGCCATGCTCCCGCGGCCTACTTCAGCGCGCCCCGCGCCCGGGGCATCTCCCTGCTGGTCGCCCCCGTCGCGGCCTGGTCGTCGTCCACCCCCCTGCTGCGGGTCTACCTCGCCCTGCTCTCCGGGCTCGCCCTGTTCGTGGCCCTGCGCGCCTGGCGCGGACTGTTCCCCACCCGCGTCCTCGCCCTCGGCGGCGCCCTGTTCGCCTCCCTGTGGGTGACCCTGTTCTACGGCCCGCAGGCCATGCCCAACTACTGGGTCGCCGTCGGCGCCCTGGCCGCCACCGGCTGCTTCCTGCGCGCCCGTACCCGGCCCACCGCCCTGTGGGGCGTGGCCGGCGGCGCGGCCCTCATGGCGTGGATGCGGCCGATGGACGCGGTGTGGGTGACCCTGCCCCTGCTCGTCCTCGGCCTGGCCCGGGACCACCGGCGGGCCCTGCTCGTCCTGTCGGCCGGGCTCGCCGCCGGTGCCGCCGAGTGGTTGGTCGAGGCGTACACCGGCTACGGCGGCCTGGCGCGCCGGCTGTCCGACGGCTCGGCGATCCAGGGCGGCCTCGGCTGGCACCTGGCCGTCGTGGACCAACTGCGCAGCCTGGGCGGGCGCACGCTGTGCCGGCCCTGCACCGGCGCCCTGCCGCACCCGCTGCTCACCCTCTGGTGGTGCACCCTGCCCCTGCTCGCCGCGCTCGCCCTGGCCGTCGCCGTCCGCGCCCGGCGCACGACGGCCACCGCCCTCCCGCTCGGCTGCGCGGCGACCGCCGCCTTCCCCTACCTCTTCCTGATCGGCTACGCGGCCCCCCGCTTCCTCCTACCCGCCTACGCCCTGCTCGCCCTCCCGGTCGCGGACGCCCTCCTGCACCTGGCGACGGCCCCGCCGCGCCCGCCCCGCCGGCTCCGGCGCGCCACCCCGCGCCCGGCTGTGGCGCCGGTGCCGGTCCCGCACCTGCCCCGGCGCGCGACCCTGCCCAGGGCCCGGCCGGTCGGTGCGGTCCTGGTCTGCGCCGGGCTCGCCGTGCACCTCGCGGTACAGTTCGCCGTGCTCCGGCACACCGTGGACGCCACCACCGCCGCCCACCGGGAGTGGGCGCGCACCGCGAACGACCTGCGCCGCACCGGCGTGCGGCCGCCCTGCCTGGTCGCCGGCGCCGAGGCACCGCCGATCGCGTTCGCCGCCGGCTGCGCCTCGGTCGCGACGGCCGGGCCCAACGCCAACACCACCGAGGACGGCATCACAGGGGCCGCCCGGCGCACACCGGTCGCCGTACTCGTCCCGGCCGGCTCCGCGCCGCCCCGCTACGCCCGCGACTGGCCGTCCGTCCCCTCCGGCACGATGCGCGTCTACTACGCCGTACCGGGCGCCGGCTCATGACGGCGCCCGCACTCTCCGCCGGCCTCGGCCGCCGGCACGCCCGCTGGCAGGCCGGCGTCTGCCTCGCCGTCCTGCTCGGCGCGGTGTACCTGGGCCGCCGGCACTGGCCCGCCGTCGAGAGCGGGGCCGACCGGCTGGCCGTCGCCGACCAGGGCTGGCTGCTGGTCGGCGCGGCTGCGGCCCTGGGCACCTGGGTGGCCTCGGCGTTCGCCCAGCAGGGCGCCGTCGTCCCGCGGCTGCCGGGGCCCCGGCTGCTCGCGGCCCAGTTCGCCGCCTCCGCCGCCAACCACCTGCTGCCCGCGGGGCTCGGCGCGGGCGCGGTGAACCTGCGGTTCCTGATGCGCTGCGGGCTGCCGGCCGGGCGCTCGGCCGGCGCGCTCGCCGTCAAGGCCGCCGCCGGTGCGACCGCCCGCCTGACCCTGCTCGCGCTGCTCGCCCCCGCCTGCCCGGGCCTGCTGCACCTGCCGCACATCCCGCCGACGGCGGTCGCCGTCGCCCTGGGCGTCGCCGTCCTCGCGGCGGCCCTGCTCGCCAGTCCCCTGTGGCCGCGCTGCCGGCGGCCGCTCGCCGCCGTCCTGGCCGACATCCGCGCGCTGCACGCCTGCCCGGTCCGCGCGGCGGCCCTGTGGGGCGGCTCCGCGGCCTTCGCCCTGCTGCACGCACTGGTCCTCATCGCCGTCACCCGGGCCGTCGGTCTGCCCCTCGGCCCGCTCCAGGTCGCCCTGCTGTACCTCGCGGCCAGCAGCGCCGCGGCCCTGCTGCCCACACCGGGCGGCCTCGGCTCGCTGGACGCCGCGCTGGCCCTCGCCCTCACCGCCGCCGGCACCCCGGGCGCCGCCGCCGCGTCCGCCGTGCTCGGCTACCGCCTGCTGACCGTGTGGCTGCCCCTGCTCCCCGGCCTGCTGGTACTGGGGGTGCTGGTGCGCCGCAAGGCCCTGTGAGCACCGGGGGTTAATGATCCGGCCACGGGAAACGCGGACCAGGACCGTCCGAGAACCCCGAGAACTCCCGGAGGAGACGACCATGAGCGACCAGCAGTCCGAGCAGACCCCCATGGCGGACGACGCCTACCAGCCCACCGGCACCAACGAGGAGCAGGAGGACGCCGGGCCCCTGGACCTGCAGGACGCGGTCGGTGAACGCACCTACGACGACATGCTCGACGAGGGCTACTCCCCGCCCGAACGCCCGCTCGGCGTCACCCGGCACGGCACCACCGCCGCCGAGCAGCACGAGGGGGAGACCCTGGACGAACGGCTCGGCCAGGAGGTCCCGGACGTGACCGCGCCGCCCGGCGACGACGTCGGCGACCTGCCCGGCGGCGAGGGCGAGCCGGTCGACCCCGAGGCCGGCGCATCCCGCGCCGGACGACTCGTCGCCCCGGACGAGGGTGCCCACACCGACACCACCAAGGAGGAGGTGGCCCGGGACGTGGGCATCGACGGGGGAGCGGCCGGTGCCGAGGAGGCGGCGATGCACGTCGTACCGGACGAGACGGACCTGCCGGAATAACCCCCGGGCACACCACCGGCCGGGCGTACGTACGCCCGGCCGGTTTCCCCGTGGTGTCCCCGTTGTTCCCCGGACCGCCTCAGGGCAGCAGCTTCTCGATGGCCGCCGAGCCCTCCGACTCCAGCTTGCGACGCGCCCAGTCGAGCGTCTTCGGGTTGACGTCCCTGCCCGCCGCCATCACCAGGTCCTCAGGGGTGACGTCCCCGGGGGGCGCGGAGTGGAGCAGGGCGTCCGGGGTGCAGACGTCGTCCGACGAACGGGACTCTTCGGGTGTGGATGTCGACATGATGCCTCCTCCTCGGTCCGGATGACCGCATCCGTGCCGGTGCCTCCGAACGGAGCACACTCTCACCATTCCCCCACCCGGCGCGGCCTGCATCCGGAAGCGCCCCGGGACAGGGGTGAGGAGCACCTTCCCAGGCCACACGGAACCACTCCCTCCTAAGCTGGAAAACATCCGAAAGCGGGAAAACACCCCACACCGGACCGCACCCCTCACGGGAGGCCGCCGATGGCCCAGACGCCGTATCCCGAGGACGCTCCCCGCGTCTCCCGCTACCTGCCCATCGCCGAACACGGGCTCATCGGCGACCTGCGCACGGTGGCCCTGGTCGGCAGCAACGGCACGATCGACTGGTACTGCTGCCCGTCCTTCGACGCCCCCAGCGTCTTCGCGGCCGTCCTGGACGCCGAACGCGGCGGCAGCTTCGAACTGGCCGCCGCCGTACGCGCCCGCACCAAGCAGTTCTACTTCCCCGACACCAACGTGCTGATCACCCGCTTCTACACCGAGGACGGCGTCGGCGAGGTGCAGGACTTCATGCCGGTCGTCACGGAGAGCGGCGACTCGGGCCGGCACCGGCTGATCCGGCGCGTGGTCTGCGTCCGCGGCACCGTCCCCTTCCGGGTGCTGGTCGCCCCCCGCTTCGACTACGGCGCCGCCCCGCACACCGTGCGGACCCTGGACGGCCTGGTCGTGTTCGAGTCGCCCGCCCAGACGCTGGCGCTCACCTCGACCGTCGCCCTGGAGTGCGACGACCGCGACGCCCGTGCCGACTTCAAGCTCAGCGAGGGCGAGTCCGCGGTGTTCGCCCTCGACCAGGTCGACGGCGCCATCGCCCCGCGCGGCTGCGCCCACGCCGAGGCGGAGCGGGAGTTCAACGCCACGGTCACCTACTGGCGGCACTGGCTGCACCAGTCCCGCTACCGGGGCCGCTGGCGCGAGATGGTGCACCGCTCCGCGCTCACCCTCAAGCTGCTCACCTACGCCCCCACCGGCGCCATCGTCGCGGCCCCCACCACCAGCCTGCCCGAGCAGCTGGGCGGCGAGCGCAACTGGGACTACCGGTACGTGTGGGTGCGGGACGCCGCCTTCGCCGTCTACGCGCTGCTGCGGCTCGGCTTCAGCGGCGAGGCCGAGGCGTTCATGCGGTTCCTGACCACCCACATCAGCCCCGGCTGCGGCGACGGCACCGGCCCGCTGCAGATCATGTACGGCATCGACGGCCGCGCCGACCTGCCCGAACGCGAGCTGCCGCACCTGGAGGGCCACCAGGGCTCGTCCCCGGTCCGGGTCGGCAACGCCGCCGCCGGCCAGCTCCAGCTCGACATCTACGGCGCCCTGATCGATTCCATCTACCTCTACGACAAGTGGGCCCAGCCCATCTCCAGCGGCCAGTGGGACGACGTGTGCGACCTGGTCGACTGGGTCTGCGACCACTGGGACCAGCCCGACGAGGGCGTGTGGGAGACCCGCGGCGGGCGGAAGAACTTCCTCTACTCGCGGCTGATGTGCTGGGTCGCGATCGAGCGGGCCATCCGCCTCGCCACCCACCGGGGCCTGCCGGCCGACCACCGCCGCTGGCGCCAGGCCCGCGACACCATCTACCGGCGGATCATGGACCGCGGCTGGTCGGAGCGCCGCAACGCCTTCGTGCAGTACGAGGGCGGAGACGTCCTGGACGCCTCCCTGCTGATGATGCCGCTCGCCAAGTTCATCGCCCCCACCGACCCCAAGTGGCTGTCCACCCTGGACGCCCTCACCGAGGACCTCGTCTCCGACTCCCTCGTCTACCGCTACGACCCGCAGGCCAGCCCCGACGGCCTCCGCGGCGACGAGGGCACCTTCTCCATCTGCTCGTTCTGGTACGTCGAGGCCCTCGTGCGGGCCGGCCGGCTCGACGAGGCCCGGCTGGCCTTCGAGAAGATGCTCACCTACGCCAACCATCTCGGCCTGTACGCCGAGGAGATCGGCCGCACCGGCGAACAACAGGGCAACTTCCCGCAGGCGTTCACCCACCTCTCCCTGATCAGTGCCGCGTTCAACCTGGACCGGGCCCTCGGCTGAACCATCCCGGTGAGCGGCGAGTAGGGGCCAGGCCGCACGGGTACCCGGGGCCCTGTCGAAAGCGGAACCGACACAGGGTCGACAGAAGGAGGAGACCCCCGATGACCAGCACCAGCGAGACCGGCGACGTCACCGGCACCCGCGACAAGGACTACAACCTCATCTGGTACGTCGAGGCGTGCCTGAGCAACGCCCTGCGTCTGGAGCAGTACATCCAGGACGCCGAACGCGACAAGGACAACGAGGTCGCGGAGCTGTTCCGCAAGGCCCAGTCCGACAGCCGCAAGGGCGCCGAGATCGGCAAGCAGTTGCTGCGGGCGCGGCTCAACGGCGGCTGACCACCGCGCCGCTCACCGCCCCGCTCGGGCGAACCGGGAACCCGGAACGGGCCCGGCGGACCGGACACGTGCCCGGCCGCCGGGCCCGCACCCGCGCCCCCACGGACGTCCCGCACCCCCCGGACCTCAGGGGAGCGGTTGTTCCGCCCAGATCACCTTGCCGTGCGGGGTGTACCGGGTGCCCCAGCGCTCGGCGAGCTGGGCCACGAGGAACAGGCCCCGGCCGCCCTCGTCCGTGCTCGCCGCGTACCGCAGGTGCGGCGAGGTCGTGCTGCTGTCGGAGACCTCGCAGATCAGCGTCCGCTCCCGCAGCAGCCGGACCCCGATCGGGTCGCGCCCGTAGCGGATGGCGTTGGTGACCAGCTCGCTCAGGATCAGCTCCGTCGTGAACGCCAGCTCCTCCAGGCCCCACTCGGCCAGCCGCCGGGTCACCGAGGCCCGTACCTCCGACACCGCCGCCGGGTCGGACGGCACCTCCCACTGGGCGACCCGGTCGTCGCCCAGCACCCGGGTGCGGGCGACGATCAGCGCCACGTCGTCGCTCGGCCGGGCCGGCAGCCGGTCCAGCACGGTACGGCAGGTGTCCTCGGGCGAGGAGCCCGGCGTCCGCAGCAGGGCCTCGCGCAGCAGAGCGAGCCCCTCGTCGATGTCCCGCTCCCGGTCCTCCACCAGACCGTCGGTGTACAGCACCAGCCGGCTGTCCTCCGCCAGCTCCAGCTCGGCCGTCTCGAACGGCAGCCCGCCCAGGCCCAGCGGCGGACCCGCGGGCACCTCCGGGAACTCCACGGAGCCGTCCGGGTGCACCAGCGCGGGCGGCGGATGGCCGGCCCGGGCCAGGGTGCACCGCCGGGACACCGGATCGTAGATCGCGTACAGGCAGGTCGCCCCCGTCACCACGGCCCCGCCCGTCGCCGGCGTCTCGTCCTGGTCGAGCCGGCCGACCAGCTCGTCCAGCAGACCGAGCAGCTCGTCCGGGGGCAGGTCGAGGGAGGAGAAGTTGTGCACGGCCGTACGCAGCCGGCCCATGGTCGCCGCCGCGTGCAGCCCGTGCCCCACCACGTCCCCGACGACGAGGGCCACCCGGGCACCCGACAGCGGCAGCACGTCGAACCAGTCGCCGCCCACGCCGGCCTGCGCCGGCAGATACCGGTAGGCGAGGTCCAGGGCGCCCTGCTCGGGCAGGGTGCGCGGCAGCAGACTGCGCTGCAACGTGACCGCCATGCTGTGCTCGCGGGTGTACCGCCGGGCGTTGTCGATCGACACCGCGGCCCGCGCCACCAGCTCCTCCGCGAGCGCCAGCTCCTCGGAGTCGAACGGCTGCGGCTTCTCCACGCGCCAGAAGTTCGCCAGGCCCAGCACCAGACTGCCCGCCCGCAGCGGCACGGTGATCAGCGAGTGGATGCCGTACGCCAGCACCCGGTCGGTGCGCTCCAGGTCCTGCGCCCGCCAGCCGGGCTCGTCGCGCAGCCGCTCCACCACCACCGACTGCCCGGTGGTCAGGGCACGGGCCTGCGGCGAGGTGGCCACGAACCGGATCCGCTCGCCGACCGGGTACAGCGGGGAGTCCTTGCGGACGCCCGCGCAGGACGTGCGGCGCAGCGCCGTCCCGGGCCGCGGCTCCTCACCGCTCAGCACCGCGTCGAACAGGTCCACCGTCGCGAAGTCCGCGAACCGGGGCACCGCCAGCTCGGCCAGTTCCTCCGCGGTCCGGGTCACGTCCAGGCTGGTGCCGATGCCCACCCCGGCGTCGTACAGCATGTTCAGCCGCTCCCGGGCCACGTCCGCCCGCCCCGACAGGGCACGCAGCTCGGTGGAGTCGCGCAGCGTGGTGACGCTGCCGGGCGGGCCGCCGCGCAGGTCGGTGGGGCGCTGGTTGATCGCCAGCAGGCGGTCCTTGACCAGGTGCACCTCGTCGGTGGCGACCCGGCCCGAGCCCAGCAGCCCCGCCGTCTCGTCGTCCAGGCCCAGCTCCCGCACATGCCGCCGCTCGGCGTCCGCCGGCAGGTCCAGCAGGCGGTGCGCCTCGTCGTTGGCGAGCAGCAGCCGGCCGTCGCCGCCGACGATCAGCACACCCTCGCGGACCGCGTGCAGCACCGCGTCGTGGTGCTCGTACATCCGGGTCATCTCGTACGGCCCGAGGCCGTGCGTCTGGCGCAGCAGGCGCCTGCTGACCAGCGCCGTGCCCGCCGTGGCCAGCGCGAGCGCCACGGCCGCCGCGGCGAGCAGCAACGGCAGCTGCTGGTCGGCGGCCCCGCCGACGTGCGCCGTGGTGATGCCCGCCGACACCAGGCCCACCACCTTTCCGGCGGCGTCCTTCACCGGCACCACGACCTGCACCAGCGGTCCTATCGTGCCGGTGATGTGCTCGGTGACCGTGCCGCCCGCCACCGCCGGGCCGATCGTGCCCACGAACTTCTTGCCGATGCGGTCCGGGTTCGGATGTGTGTAGCGGACCCCGTCGGTGTTCATCACCACGATGAAGTCCACCCCGGCCGCCCTGCGCGCGGCCTCCGCGCGCGGCTGCAGTACGGCCGTGGGATCCGCGGAGCGCAGCGCGGATACCGTGCCGGGCGCGTGGGCGAAGGTCTCGGCCACGGCGAGGGAACGGTTCGTCGCCTCCGTGTCGCTGTCGTGCCGCACCTGGAGGACCTGCGCCACCACCGCCGAGACGACCAGCAGCAGCACGATCACCACCTGCAGGAGGAACACCTGACCGGCCACACTGCGCCCGGTCACCGCGGACCACAGCACCCCCGGCCGACTGCCCCGGCCGCCCGGCTGCCGCGGCGGGCTGTGCGGTGCGCGCGGGTGCCCGAGAGAACGGGGCGGCCGAGACACGGGCCGGCCGGGCAGTCGCACCATGTGCCCATGTCTACACTGCCCGGCGCCTTCAGGCGAGACCGTCCCCCGAGCCACCGGCCGCCGACCGGAGTTCCGGGGGCCGGCGCGGCCGGGTTCAGGGGCCGGGGAGCGCGCGGCGGGCGGCGAGCAGGAGGGCGACGTCGTCGGGGCGGTCGGTGGCGTGCCGGGCGGTGGCCGTGAGCCGGTCGGCGACCCCGGCCAGGGACCGCCCACCGCGCCGGCCGGCGGCGGCACCGGCCCTGGCGAGCGCCAGCCGCAGCTCGGTGATGCCGTCGTCGACGTCGGCGCCGGGCCGCTCCACCAGGCCGTCGGTGTACAGGGCGAGGATCGCGTCCGGCTCCAGCAGCAGCTCGGTCACCGGGTACCGGGCCTGCGGATCCACCCCGAGGACGACACCCCCGGGTATGTCCAGCGCCCGGGTGTCGCCGTCGGGGGCCCGCAGCAACGGGGGCAGATGGCCGGCCCGGGCGATCCGGGCCCGGCCGGTGGCGGGGTCGAGGCGCAGGTAGCAGCAGCTGGCGAACTGGCCCGGATCCAGGTCGATCAGTAGGTGGTTGGAGCCGCTCAGCACCTCGTCCGGCGGCCGGTCGCCCAGCGCGAACGCGCGGACCGCGCTGCGCAGCTGGCCCATGGTGGCCGCCGCCTGCACCCCGTGCCCCTGCACATCGCCGATGACCAGCGCCAGCCCGTCCCCGGCCTCGACCACGTCGTACCAGTCACCGCCCACGTCCAGTCCCTGCGTGCCCGGCAGATAGCGGCCCGCCGTCTCCACCCGCGGATGCGCCGACAGCCGCCGCGGCAGCAGCGCCTGCTGCAGGCCGCGGGCGAGGGCCGCCTCGTCGTCGTAGCGCCGGGCCCGCTCCATCGCGTGCGCGATCAGCCCGGCGAGCGCGGTGAGGACCGTGCGCTCCTCCGTGCTGAAGCTGCGCTCGCGGTCGAAGCCGAGGATGCAGGAGCCGACCGGCCGGCCGGAGGCGATCAGCGGCAGGAAGGCACGCGCCCCCTCGTCCGCGTCGAGCGCGATGCCCGGGTAGCCCGCCGCGATCTGCCCCATGGACTCGAAGAACAGCGGCCGGCCGGTGGTCAGCGTTTCCACCCCGGGCAGGTGGGCGTCGAGGCCGACGCCTTCGAACGCGACGAGGAAGCCCTGCGGGAACCCGGTCTCCCAGGCCAGGTACAGATGCCGGTCCTGGAGCAGGTAGATGGCCAGCCGCCGGCCGCCGAACGCGGGCAGCAGCTCCTGCATCACCACCTCCGACACCTGCCGGGCGGTCACCGCGTCCGTCAGCGCGATGGCCAGCGCGATCGGCCGGTACAGCGGCGTCATCGCGTGACCGCGGGCCAGTGCGCCCGCCGCGACGGGCGCGTCCGGGGCTGCCTCCCACGTGGCGTCCACACGGCTGGCCGGGACGAGGGTGCAGGCCAGCAGGTCCGGGCCGGGGTGCACCGACACGGCCAGCCAGTCGCCCTCGGCGGGTGCGTCCCGTTCCCCGGCCGGCCGCCGGGCGTGGAAGTGCACCGGCTCGGTGGAGAGCAGGGCACCGCGCAGATGGTCGTCGTACGGCGGCCCGGTCAGCCAGGGCAGCGCCTCCCACAACGGCCGCCCGAGCAGCGCCTCCCGCGGCCGGCCCGTCAGCCGGGCCGCGGCCGGGTTGACGTACACGAGCAGCCCCAGCCGGTCCAGGCAGAACACGCCCTGCGGCAGCAGGTCGGCCGCGCCGTCCGCGGCGGCGGAGGTACCGGGGTCGTACACCACCCCGCCGATCGCCGGCCCCGCCCGGTCGGGCGGCCGCAGGTCCAGCAGCCGCGGTGTGCCGTCCCGGGCGCGCAGGCCGAGCGGTGCGAGCGGCGGTTTCCCGGCGGCGGCGTCGCGCAGCGCGGCCAGGATCCGGTGCGCGTCGGCCGGGGCCACGGCGTCCGCGAGCGCCGCCGCCGTCCCCGCGAACTCGCCGGGCCGCAGACCGAGCAGTGCGTGCAGCCGGTCGTCCGCGTGGACCAGGGACCTCGTCGGGTCCCAGCTGAACCGTCCTATGGCGGCCCGCGCGGGCCGGCTCGGGGGCGGCCGCAGGCACAGCGGCTCCGCGTCCCAGGACACCGCGTCCTCGTCGCCGTCGGTCAGGCCGAGCAGGTCGGCGCCCAGGCCGTCGGTCAGCCGGGTGAGCACCTCCCGGTCGACGAGTTCCTCCACGGTGTCCGCCACCGCCGGGTGCAGCACGCTGAGCACGCCGAGCGGCTCCGTCCGGCCGGGCACCGGCACGTGCGCGGACCCGAACGGGAAGGGCAGACCGGCCGCGAACTGGGGATAGCGGCGCATGGTCTCGGTGGCGTTCGGGAGGATCACCTGGGTGCCGAGCCGGTAGGCCTCGGCGACCGGGAACGGCCGGTCGACGTGCAGCCGCCACCAGGGCTTGAACAGCGGGCCGGGCAGTCCCACGAGCACCGCGAGGCGCAGCAGGCCCGGGCTGCCGGACCGCAGGTACACCCCCGCCACCCGGCCGCCGGCCCCGGTGAGGGCGCCGGTCGAGGCGTCGGCCAGCAGCGCGGTCAGCCGGGCCCGCGTACGGACGGCCCGCTCGTCGCTCCCGGCCATCGGCCCTACCTCGTCCCGTGCGCCTCCGGGTGGATGACACAGCAAGAATGCGCCACGAGACGCGCGGAACGCACCTGGACGCCCCCGCGCGGCCGGTCAGGACCCGGCGGTCTCCCGCGGCAGCGGCCGGGCGGCGTGCAGGCTGCGCAGGGCCAGGAGGAGGACGCCGATGTCGTCCAGGTAGACCGGGTCGGGCAGCAGGTCGGTGGGCAGCACCAGATACGCGATCGCGCCCCAGAACACCCACCGCGGCCCTGTCGGCAGTCCGGCCCGCCGCAGGGTCCGCCGCGTGCGCACCAGCCGTACCAGCAGTCCCACCGCGACGGCGAGCAGCACCGCGGCGACGACGGCGCCGATCACCAGCAGGGTCGTGGTCGTGTCCATCCCGGCTCCTCGTCCTGGTCGCAATCCGCCTACGACCGGTTGTCGTGGGCGCCCTCGGTGTCCCTGTCCCTGTCCTTGCCGTCGTCCGTCTCCCGCGCGGTGCCGTTCGGCGAGGCGCCCGCGGCGGGCTCCGGCTGCTGCCGCCCCCTGGCCGTCAGCTTCAACCTGTCGAGTGTCCGCGTCAGCTGTTGCAATGCCCCCGGGGTGCGCGGGACGGGCCGCTGCTCGGGCAGCGCGGGCGCGGGCACGTCGCGGTAGGCCGCCAGGGCCTCCAGCGCCTGCTCGGCGGCCTGCTTGTACAGGTCCCGGGACTTCGTCATCGCCTCCAGCGCCTCGGCGTACATCGCGACCAGCCGCCGCTCGCGCTCCAGCTGCTCCCGCACGGTCAGCAGGGTCCAGTTGTCCCGCAGGTCCGTCAGCGCCTCCGCGACGCCCTCGGGCAGCGGCCGGGGCAGGGCCACGAAGTGCCGCAGCGCCGCGACGAGCCCGGCCGGCTCGGAGCCGTCCAGGAACACGCTGCGCACGCTGTGCTCCCGGCCGTCGTAGTCCTTCGGCGCCGGATCCGGCGGCAGCAGTACGGCGCCGCCGCGCGGCACCTCCACGCCGAGGTCCTTCAGCGCCCAGTTGACGGCGCGCAGCTGCTGCGGGGTGGCCCGGTGCTCGACCACGCGGTGCCGCAGCCCGGGTGGCAGCAGCCGGGCCAGCGGCAGCCGGCCCCGCTCGTCGGGCGTCATCGCCTCGTGGACGACGACGTGCACGCACCACGCCTCCCGGGCCGCGTCCCGCAGCCGGCGCCGCATCTCCCTGTCGTCCTCGGGCAGCGCGTTGACCTGCCCCAGGCGCAGGCCGTCGACCGTGAGGTGGTGGTCCCAGGAGCCGTCCTCGCCCTCGGCGGAGCCGTCCTCGGGCCAGAACAGGGTCGCGGGCGAGGGCCAGGCGTCGTCCCACGGCCGTTCCGCCTCCGCGACCAGCCGCCACTCGTGGCCCTGCGGCCGGCCCTGGCGCGGTACGAGGGTCAGCCGGGCCCGCACGGTCACCGTGCCGCCGGCCCGCCAGCGCGCCTCGAAGACCCGCCGGCCGGGGTCCCCGGCCGCGGGCGGTTCGGCGAAATCGTCGATGTCCCCCCTGTTCTTGTGCCGCTGCAGGGTGCGGCGGACGACCTCCTCGGGTGCGGGACCGGTGTGGCGGCCCCGGGCCGCCCAGAGGGTCTGCGGAAGGGTGGCGCGGTCGGTGGCGGAGTTCGACATGAGCCAATCTGCTGATGGGGGCGGTTGAGCCTCCCAGTATCACCGTTCGGCGGGAGGATGCGGCGGCCGGGGGCCCGGCCCCGCGCGTCGTACGGAGGTGCGACCGGCGCACGGGGTGTGCGCCGTACGCCCGGGGTGTGCGCGGAGCGCGTCAGGTGAGCGCGGTTCACCCGTGCCCGGCCGCCCCGGGCGCCGCCCACACTGTCGGGTGAACGGGGTCCACCCGTCCATCCGCTCAGGGGCGGACCCCGTTCACCTCCGCGCCGGGGCCGCCGGCCGGTGTCAGTGCGGGAACGCCCGGGGCGGCCGCTGCCGGGGCAGCTCCTCCCGGAACCCGTTGACGGCCGTGCTGATCTGGCGCATCAGCACGGTCTCCTCCAGCCGGTCCAGGTACAGGTTGGCGTGCGCCAGCGCGGGCAGGTCCACGCAGAAGTACAGCGCCATCAGCGGGTTGACGAACAGCTCGCTGCCCCGGGTGCGTTCGGTGAACCGCACGTCGCCGAAGTCACCCCGCACCGCCGCGGCGACGGACCCGTGCACGATGCTGGGGTGGCTCGCGTGGCAGCGCTGGGCGTGGTCCACGGCGTCGAGGTAGGCGGCGCCCTCGGGGCTGTCGCGCGGCAGGGAGAACGCGCCCAGGTAGCCACCCGCGCGGTCCAGGGCGGCCAGGTTCTCCAGGACCAGGGAGTGGTTGACGCCGTGGTGGGCGTCCACACCGAAGCCCAGGCAGGCCACCAGCCGGTCCGGCACCTCGTCCAGACCGGCGACGGCGGCCAGGCTCGCCATGTCCTCCTCGGGCGTACCGAGCCCGTGCTCGTCCCCGCGCATCAGGATGTCCGTGCCGCCGTCCACCAGCACGATCGCGTCCACCCCGCCGAGGTGCGCGCACAGCGCCCGGTAGGCGGCCCGCAGCGGTCCGACGCCCGTGAGGGGGAAGGCGTACACGGTGTCGGGCAGGCCCCGTGAGCGCAGCCATCGGGCGAGGGAGCGCTCGGGGAAGTAGTCGCCGCGCAGCGGGGTGTCGGGCCGGACGGCGGCGACGTCCTGCTCGACCCAGCTGTCCAGGTCGAGGCCGTACAGGTCGGCGAAGGACAGACTGGCCAGGTGCACCTCCTTGCCGGCCGAGCGCAGCGCGAGGGCCAGGGGGAGTCCGGCGTAGACGTCGAAGCCGCCGCCGGCGCCGGCGACCAGCACGCGACGGGCCTCGCGCAGGCGGGCGAAGAGGGCGGGTTCGGTCAGCGAGAACACCGCAGGACCCTAACAGGGCTGCCCCGCAGGCGCCTTGGGGATTCCCGCGCTACGGCCCCGGAGACGGCCCCGGGTGTCCACAGGGCCCGGGGCGACCGGCCGCGTCCGCCGCCACCGGCCGCCCGGGCCTCCCAGGGGCTACGCGCCGCTCTCCCGCAGCATGTCCTCGCGCTCGACGAGCTTCACGCGCTCGCGGCCCTGCGGCTCGCCCAGGGCACGCTCGGCGGCGTCCAGCCTGTACCAGCCCTCCCAGGTGGTGAAGCGGATGTTCCGCTCGGCGAGGAAGGCGTCCACGGCCTGCGGTTCGGGTGCGGACGGAGTGTGCAGCCGGCCCTGGGCGAAGTCGTCCAGGAGGTTGGCGACGGTCTCGTTGGCGTCGCCCTTGGTGTGCCCGATCAGGCCGATGGGGCCGCGCCGGATCCAGCCGGTGACGTAGGTGGACTGCAGGTGGGTGCCGCCCTCCTCGATCACCCGGCCGCCGTCGTCCGGGACGGTGCCGGAGTCGAGGTCCCAGGGCAGCTTGGGCAGCTTCTCGGAGAGGTAGCCGACCGCGCGGTAGACGGCGGTGACGTCCCAGTCCTTGAACTCGCCGGTGCCCTTGACGTTGCCGGTGCCGTCCAGGGCGGTGCGCTCGGTGCGCAGGCCGACGACCTTGCCGTCCTCGCCGAGGATCTCGGCCGGCGACTCGAAGAAGTGCAGGAACAACTTGTGCGGGCGGTCGCCGACGTCCCGGATCGCCCAGTTCTCGAGCGTCTTGGCGACCATGTCGGCCTGCTTGTTGCCGCGCCGGGTCTCGATCGAGCCCTGGTCGTAGTCGATGTCCTCGGGGTCGACGATGACCTCGATGTTCGGGGAGTGGTCCAGCTCGCGCAGTTCCATCGGGCTGAACTTCGCCTGCGCCGGGCCGCGGCGGCCGAAGACGTGGATCTCGGTGGCCTTGTTGGCCTTCAGACCGTCGTGGACGTTCGGCGGGATCTCGGTCGGCAGCAGTTCGTCGGCGGTCTTGGCGAGGATGCGGGCGACGTCCAGGGCGACGTTGCCGACGCCGAGCACGGCGACCTTCTCGGCCTCCAGGGGCCAGGTGCGCGGCACGTCGGGGTGGCCGTCGTACCAGGAGACGAAGTCGGCGGCGCCGTAGGAGCCGTCCAGGTCGATGCCGGGCAGCGACAGCTCGCGGTCGGCCATCGCGCCGGTGGAGAAGATCACCGCGTCGTAGAAGGCCCGCAGGTCGTCCAGGCTGATGTCGGCCGGGTAGTCGACGTTGCCGAACAGGCGGATCTGTGGCTTGTCGAGCACCTGGTGCAGGGCGGTGATGATGCCCTTGATGCGCGGGTGGTCGGGCGCGACGCCGTACCGGATCAGGCCGAACGGGGCGGGCATCCGCTCGAAGAGGTCGATGGACACACCGGGTTCGGCGGCCACCTCGGATTTGAGCAGGGCGTCGGCGGCGTAGATCCCGGCGGGGCCGGCTCCGACGATGGCTACCCGCAGGGGGCGCGGCATGATCAGGTTCCCTTCGAGGCGAATGGGTGACGTGATCAGGAAGCCTAAACTAAGGCAGCCCTAAGTTGGTACGCGGGTCCGGTCTATGACCTCATAAGGCGATCTTATGACATGCCCAGCGGTGACTTATGGGCGATCGCCGCCGGCCCGCATCCGAAGCCGCCTCCCTGTTCCCTCCCGTCGACCCCGTACTCCAACCTGTCCTGTACACGACGGAAGGGGAGGGAAGCGTGGGCGAGAGCGCGGGCGCGGGGGAGAGCGTGGCGGTGACGGGTGGCAGCGGATTCGTCGGCAGCCATCTGGTCCGGCGTCTGCTGGAGCGCGGCTACCGGGTCCACACCACCGTGCGCCGGGCCTCCGACGCGCCGAAGGTACGCCCGCTGTGGGAGCTCCAGGAGGCGTTCCCCGGTCGGCTGCGGCTCTTCGAGGCGGACCTGCTGGCGGACGGCCCCTGGGACGAGGCCTTCCACGGCTGCTCGGCCGTCTTCCACGTCGCCTCGCCGTTCCTCATGCCCGAGCGCATCCGGGACGGGCGACGGGACGTCGTGGAACCGGCGTTGACCGGCACCCGCAACGTCCTGGCGGCCGTCGGCCGGACTCCCGAGGTGCGCACCCTGGTGTTCACCTCCACCGTGGGGGCGATCTTCGGGGACTACGCCGACGTGCGCGCGATGGACGGGCAGGTGTTGTCGGAGCGGTACTTCAACACCACCAGCACGGTGGCGGACAACCCCTACCACTACGCCAAGACGCGGGCCGAACGCGCCGCGTGGGCGGCGGCCGCCGCGCAGGACCGCTGGCGCCTGGTGTCGATCAACCCCGGCCTGATCCTGGGCCCCTCGTTCACCCCCGCCTCCGACTCCGGCAGCCTCTTCCTGCTGGACGAACTGTTCCGGGGCTGCTTCTGCTACGGCGCCCCGGACTTCAGCTTCACCACCGCCGACGTCCGGGACGTGGCCGACGCCCACATCGCGGCGGCCGAGAACCCCGAGGCGCACGGGCGGTACATCGTGGCGGCCGAGACCATGACGTCGTTCCACGAGATGTCCCGCATCGTCCTCGCCCGCCACCCCCGCGACCTGCGGCTGCCGCGCACCCGGCTCCCGCACTGGCCGGTACGCGTCCTGGGCCCCGCGTTCGGGCTCACCCAGGACTACATCCGGCGGCACCTCGGCATCCGCTTCCGCGTCGACAACAGCCGCGGCATCCGCGAACTGGGCCTCACCTACCGCCCGGTCGAGGAGACCCTCCTCGACCACTACGCGAGCCGGCGCGCCCGGCGGCGCCGGGGCTGACCCGGGTCAGGCCGGCCGGACGACCCGGTGGATCGCCGCCTCGCCGGCACCGTAGATCGACTCCTCGCGGATGGACGACCCCGGTCCCGGGGCGTGGACCATCATGCCGTCGCCGACGTGCAGGCCCACGTGCCGGTCGTCGTCGAAGAAGAGGACGAGGTCACCGGGTTCGATACCGCCGAGCGTCACCGGGGTGCCGGCCAGCGCCTGCTCGTGCGCCGCGCGCGGCAGCGTGACACCGGCCGCCCGCCACGCGGCCTGGGTGAGGCTGGAGCAGTCGTACGACCCCGGTCCCATCGCACCCCAGACACACGGCTTCCCGATCTGCGCCCGGGCGAACGCGATGGCCTTCGCGGCACGCGGGCCACGCGCCGACTCGGGGGTGGACGTGGCGAGGGGGGCGGTGGCGGGGAAGGTGAGGGACCCGGTGCCAATTAGTGCGGTGAGGGAGCCGGTGTCGGTCACGGGGGCAGTGGTGACGGGGGGCTGCGGGCCCGCGGCCGGCGCCGCCGTGGCCGGCATCGGCGGTGCCGTCCACTGCGGCTGCTGCCACTGTCCCGTCGCCCCGGTCCCGGCCGCCCACGCGGGCTGGACGGCGGTGCGCCGGGAAACCAGGTCGCGCGTCCTGTCGAGTTTCCACCGGGCGCCGGACTTGGCGGCGGCGGGGGAGAGGCGCCCGGGCACGGCGGTGCCGGGCAGAGCCCTGGGCAGCTGCACCGGGGGGCCTGTCGGCGGTGCCTGTACGGGGGTTGCCGTGGGCATGGGCGCCGGGGCCGCCGTCGGCACGGGGAGGGGGGCCCCGGCCGGCACCTGTACGGCAGTCTCCATCGGCACCTGTACGGCAGCTTGCAGGGGCGCCTGCACCGCAGTTGCCACCGGCGCCTCGAACCGGGCTCCCGTCGCTGCCTGGAGGGGGCCCGCCGTGGGCGCCGGCACAGGAGTCCCTGTCGGCGCCTGCCTTATGGCTTCCAGTGCGGTGGCTCCCGCGGTCACCGGCAGGGCGGCGGGGCTCGCCGGTCCGGGCGTACCCCACCCGCCCGGCTCCGTCATGCCCGTACCGGGCAACTCCACCGCGTGTCCCGGCAGTTCAAGGCTCGTCGTACCGCCCGTCGCGGCGGGCAGCGCCATCTGCCCGCTCGGCAGAGCCTGTACGGGCCGACTCGTCACGTCCGCCGGTGAGCCGGGCGGCAGCCCGGCCACCGCGCGGGGGCCCCGTTCAAGGGGCTCGGGCCGCTGGGCGGACGGCAGGGCCGGTCGCTCACCGCCCGGAAGGGCGAGGGGCTCGTCCCCGGCCGGAAGCGCCCGGACCTCCCAGTCGGCCCCGGACGGACCGTCCATCCGCGCCGGCGAACGGCCGGGCGTCGGAGGGACGTCGGGAAGCCGGTCGGCGGGCAGTACGGCCGGGACGCTCGGGCCCAGCTTGGCGCGTGCCGTGTCGAACCACTGCCGGGCGACCTCGTCGAGCCCCGGATCCGGACGCCGGCCCGCCCGCTTGGCCAACGGGACGCCACGGGACCGTGTGCGGGCGGCCATGGCCCGGGTCGCGTTGAAGTTCCCGGTGGCGTTCTCCGCCTGGTCGTAAAGCGATGCGATGCGCTGCCGAACCTCGTCGCGGCTTTCCGGCGCCATGGAAGACGTGCTCCTTCCTTGCCCCGCAGGGCAGTTGAGCGGCACGCCGGGGCAGAGCCGGGCGGCGGCCTCGCGTCAACCTAGCCAACGTGTGTGCCTCGTGTGAAGGTTGAGGTGTGAAATGTCCGATACATATTCGTGATGTTCGCCGGGATGTTCGACGGGGAAAGGCGGGGGACCCTGGTTGCCTGTGAGATCCCGGTGAATTCGCGCGTCCGTTGAACACGATGGCTCCGCCCTCCGTATGAAGCCGGGGAACTCCATGCCCGACCGGTGCTCACACGCAGGGGACGACCTTGGTACGCAACAGCCGCAGACGCCCGACCCGTGCCCGACGCGCGACCCTGGCGGCGGTCGCCCTGATGCTGGGCGGCGCCGGCCTCGTCACGGCGAACGTCTATGCCTCGGCCAGCACGGGCTGGGGCGGCAATTCCGGCACGGACACCGCCGGACACCTCCGGTCCGCCGGCATGGCGACCATCGACTGCCCCGACATCGGCAGCCGGCTGACGGCCGTACCGGACGCGGCCCGCGCGGACGTCGACCGCGAACTCGCCCGGCTCGACCAGCAGACGGCGGCGGCCTACCGCCAACTCCAGCAGGCCGGACAGGCGGGGCAGACCGGCAGCCCGGACACCGGCTCCCTCGACGCCGCGATCATGCGGCCGCTGAAGGAGCAGCGGTCGGCGTCCATCGGGCGGATCGCCGACGCCATCGACCGGGTGGGGGAGCGCCCGCAGGGCCTGGACTCCCTGGCCGCCTGCACCCTGCGCCCCGGCGACACCGGCCAGGCCGCCGACGCGCCGACCGGCGACGGCCGGCAGGATGGCACCGGCCAGGGGCAGAGCGGCGCGGGTCAGGGCGGCACGGGACAGAGCGGCGCGGGGCAGGGGGGCAACGGGCCCGTCGTCTCCGACTACGCCGACATCACCGCCGTACAGCCCGACGCACCGGCCCCGCCCCCGCAGGCCGACGCCTCACGCGGCAGCTTCACCTCCGAGTGCGGGGTCAACGCCAACGGCCTGTTCAACTCCGACAACGTCATCGTCGCCCCCGGCGTCTCCAACGGCGCCCACCACTTCCACGACTACGTCGGCAACCAGGGCAACAACGCCTTCGCGAGCGACGACGACCTGGCGCGGGCCGGCACCAGTTGTGTCGACCAGGGTGACAAGTCCACGTACTACTGGCCGGTGCTGCGCCTGCAGAACGGCACCCGGGAACGGGACGCCGGATCTCCCGGCGGCGGCACGGAGGGCAACGCGGGTCAGATCGTCACGCCCAAGCAGGTCACGCTGACGTTCGTGGGCAGCCCGCGTGGCAAGGTCACCGCCATGCCGCGGTTCCTGCGCATCATCACCGGCGACGCCAAGGCGTTCGTCAACGGCCCCGGCAACGCCAACGCGTCCTGGAGCTGCACCGGTTACGAGAACCGCCAACTGAAGGACAAGTACCCGCTGTGCCCGCCGGGCAGCGACGTCGTGCGCACCTTCCGGTTCCAGAGCTGCTGGGACGGCCGCGACATCGACAGCGCCAACCACCGCACCCACGTGGCCTTCACCGCCGTCGACGGTTCCTGCCCGGCGGGCTTCCGGCCCATCCCGCAGCTGGTCCAGCGCATCGTCTACGACGTCGACGCGCCGAGCCTCGCGGACGGCGGCCGCACGGTCCCGCTGTTCGCGGTGGACTCCTTCCCGGAACAGCTGCACAAGCCCGTCACCGACCACGGCGACTTCATCAACGTCTTCGACGAGGGCCTGATGCGCGAGATGGTCGACTGCATCAACTCGGGCCGCGCCTGCGGAGCGCCGGGCGGGGACCACTCCGGTACGACGGCGACTCCGACCGTGAGCCCCACCGCTCCGACCACGAACCCCACCACGAGTCCCGCCTCGGCCGCCCCCGGCTACGGCCACACCGAGCAGCCCGCTGACGGCACGGCCGGGCAGCCCGGCGGGAGCGGGACCACCGTGTCCGCGCCGCCCGCGGCCTCCCGGCCCGCCGAGGCCCCGCGTCTCGACGCGACGACGGCACCGGCCCGCACCACCAAGCACGACACGCACAGCACGAACGGCACCGGCGGCAGCGGCGACACGGACGGCAAGGCCACGCCGACCGAGCCCGCCACACCCCGCTCCACACCGGCCCGTTCGGCGCCGGCCCGGACGACGCCTCCTGTGGCCACGCCCGCCTCCTCCGCACCCGCCGAGGTCACCGCCGCGGCCTTCGCTCCGCCGTCGTCCACGCAGCCCGAACCCCAGGCCGCACAGGGCGGCCTGGCGGAGACGGGAGCCCATCTGTGGCCCGCCGCCATGGGCACCCTGCTCGCCCTGTCCGGCCTGTTCATGCTCCTGCGGGCCAGGCGCCTGCGCTACTGACCGTCACATGGGGGTGGCCGCCGTACCGTCACGGCGAGCCACACCCTTGTGAGAGCGCTCCCATAGCGCGCAGGATGCGGGTATGCCGAGCTTCTCCCAGGCCCCCGTGACCCGGCCGTACCGTCCCGCCGACCGGGACGCCGTGGCCGACGTCTGCGTCCGCACCGCGCACGAGGGAGGCGACTCCCGGGCGGTCTACACCGACCAGCGGCTCATGCCGTCGATCTTCGCCGAGCCGTACTGCCACTTCGACCCGGACCTCGCCTTCGTCCTGGACGACGGCACGGGCCGGGCCGTGGGGTACGTCGTCGGCACCGCCGACACCGAGCGCTTCGTCGCGGACTTCCGGCGGGACTGGATCCCCCGGCTGGCCGGCCGCTATCCGGAACCCGCCGGGCCGCCCCGGACGCCCACCGAGGGGATGATCCGGCTCCTGCACCACCCGGAGCGCATGCTCGTCCCCGAAGTCGCCGGCTACCCGGCCCACCTGCACATCGACCTGCTGCCGGCCTGGCAGGGGCGGGGCCACGGCCGCCGCCTGCTGCGCACCTTCCTGGATGCCCTGCACCGGCGGGGCGTCCGGGCGGTCCACCTCGGCATGGTCACCGCCAACACCGGGGCCCGGGCGTTCTACGACCGCGTCGGCTTCCACCGGATCCCGGTCGCGGACGCCGGCCCGCTCACCTACCTGGGCCGGACCACGGCCCCGGACTGAGCGGACGCGGTCGGTCAGGTCAGGTCAGGTCAGGTCGAGGGTCCGCTTGGCGAGTTCGTACGCGGGCCGCATCTCCTCGTGCTCCTGGGTGTCCATGCCGCCGAGGTGCAGGACGACCGGGCCGTCGGGCGTGGCGACCGCGAAGGCGCTCTCCTTCTTCGTCTCCCCCAGCAGCTTGCTGGTGTAGAGGTACTCCACCTCGACGGCGTCGACGCCACCACCGGTCCGGAAGGAGTGGTACCTCGCCTTGCCGACGTTGTCCTCCGCGGCGACGAACGCGCGCAGCACACCGGCCGTGTCCGCGTTCCCGGGCCTGCCGGTCCACACGCGCAGGAAGCCGATGTTGCCGGCCGGCTTGGCGTCGATCTCGCAGGCCGCGGTGACCGGACCCTGACGGAGGAAGGCGTCGGCGAGGGCCCCGCCCAGGTCGCCGTCCTCACCCTTCGAGCCCTTGGACAGCTCCTTGTCGGCGTCGATGGACCTGGCCTTCCAGTGCCGGGCGACGGCGAAGCTGACGGGCAGCTCGCAGGCCGAACCGGCAGCGCCGACCGTGCCGCCGCGCGCCGCCGTGGCCTCGGTCCCCGCGTCCGCCGGCGGGCTCGCTGACTTCTTCCCCGCGCTGTCGCCGTCCGTCGACCCGGCGCAGCCGCCGAGCAGCGCGGCGAGCGCCGCCGCCACGACCAGACGGCCTCCGACGGTCCCCACCCTGACCTGCACCGTTGCCTCCCCTTCGGTTCAGAGCCGTCACTGTAACCGAGGGCACCGACAGCGCCGAACGGGAATCCGGCTCAGCGACCGCGGGTCACCGCGCCGCACGTCGGGCGAGGAGGAACAGCTGCGGCTCGGGTGTGGCGTCGGGGTGGGGCGGGGTGAACACCTCGTGCTCCTCGGCCAGCACCGTCAGGCCCGTCCCGGACACCAGCTCGGTGAACGCCTCGGCGGCGAAGCTCGTCACCCGTACCGGCTGCCCCATGAAGACGGTCTCGACGTCCTCCACGTCCAGCGGCACGGTGGCCAGCACGACCAGCCCGCCGGGCCGTACCGCCCGGGCCAGCTTCGCCACGACCGCGGCCTGTTCTGCGCGGGTCATCTGGAGCAGCGAGAAGTAGGCGCACGCGGCGTCGAAGGAGCCCTCCGGCAGCGTCGTCTCCCGGATGTCGGCGAGCCGGAACTCGGCGTCGGGCACCTGCCGGGCGGCCAGTTCGACCATCACCGGGGAGACGTCGACGCCCAGCACCCGGTGCCCGGCCCCGGCCAGCGCCGCCGCGGTCGGCCGTCCCGTGCCGCTGCCCACGTCCAGCACCAGGCTGTCCGGCGCCAGCAGCTCCAGGAGCCGATCGAGCGACGCCTGGTGCGGTGCCGAGCCGGCGAACGCCCGCTCGTACTCCAGCCCCAGCGCGTCGAACACCACGGCGGCAGGCGCCCGGCGGTCCTTCTCGCTCACCACGACTCCTCCCGTCCCCCCGTGTGCCCTCGCGGCGTCGGCCGCGGCCCGCGTTTGCCACGGGCCGCGGACGCACGGCAGGGTGCCGCATGTGCCTACCCTGCTGATCGTCCATCACACTCCCTCGCCCCACTGCCAGGCGCTGTTCGAGGCCGTCGTGTCGGGCGCCACCACACCGGAGATCGAGGGCGTCCGCGTCGTCCGCAAGGCGGCCCTGTCGGCCACCGCCTCCGACGTGCTGGAAGCCGACGGCTACCTGCTCGGCACGCCCGCCAACCTCGGCTACATGTCCGGCGCCCTCAAGCATTTCCTCGACCAGATCTACTACCCCTGCCTGGACGAGACCCGTGGCCGCCCCTTCGGCTACTACGTGCACGGCGGCAACGACGTCACCGGCGCCGTCCGCTCGATCGACACCGTCACCACCGGCCTCGGCTGGCGCCGGGCGTCCGATCCGGTGACCGTCACCGGCGAGCCGCGCAGGAGCGACACCGAGGCCTGCTGGGAACTGGGCGCCACGCTCGCGGCGGGCCTGATGCCCGGCGGTTGAGGGTGGCCGGCGCCGTCGCGCGGCCACCGGAGTGATCTTCGTACGGTCACAGCCGGTGACCGGCGTGGGTCGAAGCCCGCCCGCAGAACGCTCTGTTACTCCTCTTTGTGTGTTCATAGGACAGTTAGGGAGGTGCTGGCGAGCCCTCGGGACACGTCTCCCCGCGGTGTTGCCGCTGCTCATGGCCGCGTACGGCGGGCCACCGCAGCGTGCCGTCGCCGACGGCGCGGGAGACCAGGGGCTGGCCCTCCGGGTCGCCGTCGACACCCGACCGGGTGTGGAGGCGACCCACCCCGGCATCCGCGTCGGCCGCCCGCTGGAGAAGACGTACCGCCTGATCAACCGCACCGGGGCCGACCTGTACGACGTGCGGGTGAGCGACCCGGGCCTCCCGGACGCCGACATCCGCTGCGTCGGCGGCGGCGACCACCTGCCGATGCTCCGCGGCCTGGACTCGGCGACCTGTACCGCCTGGGCCACCGCCCGACCCGGCACCTGGATCGCCGACGTCACCGCCGTCGGGCGCGTCCCCTCCCTCGGCGTGGAGTCCCGAGCCACCGCCCGCTCCGGGTACGCCGGCGTCGGAGGGCACCTGGAGCTGACCGAGACCGTGACGACCGGCGCCGAAGCCCTGGGCGTGGCCACCGTCTTCTACGACGTGACCAACACCGGCAACCGCACGGTGTTCGACCTCCGGCTCACCGACCCCGTCCTCCAGCCGCCCGCCATCGTCTGCGCGTGGGGCGGCGACACCGTCCCGAGCCTGGAACCCGGCGGCACGGCACGGTGCGTGGCGACCATGGAGCTGTTCCCGGGCCGGTACCTCAGCGAGGGGTGGGTGAGGGGCAGCGACCGGCTCAAGACGCTACGGCCCGACGGCTGCCCGGAGTGGCCGCCGCTGCTCAAGGCCCACGCGACCGGCGAGTTCACCCTGCCCGAGCCGCCCACGCCTCCGGCGCCGGTACCGCCGCCTCCGCCTCCACCGCCGGTCCTTCCTCCACCGCCGGTCCTTCCTCCGCCCCCGGCCCTCCCGCCGCCCCCGGTCGCGCCTCCGCCTCCTCCCGTTCCCGCGCCCGTGCCGCCCCCTGTGCCCGCGCCTCCTCCCGCGCCTCCGGTGCTGCCGGTGCCGCCGGGAGGCGTTTTTCCTCCGCCCCCGCCGCTGCCTCCGGCCGGTACGGGCGCCCCTGTACCCGGGCTGGCAGTACCCGCGCCCGCTGCCGCTCCGGGGGCGGCGGCAGGGGGTGTTGCGGGAGCTGGTGCGGTGGCAGGAGCCGCTGCGGGCGTCGGGGCCGGTGCGGGGATCGGGGGTGGTGCCGCGGCCGGTGCCGGTACGGCAGCCGGTGCGGGTGCGGCAGCTGGAGGAGCCGCAGCAGGTGCAGGTGGTGCGGCCGGAGGAGCGGCCGCGGGCGCCGGAGCTGCGGCCGGTGCGGGCGGGGCTGCCGCAGCAGGGGGAGCGGCGGCCGGAGCCGGAGCCGGAGCCGGAGCCGGAGCGGTCGCCGGGGCAGGTGCCGGAGCCGCTGCGGCGGCCGGTGCCGGAGGGGCGGCCGGCGTGGGCACTGCGGCGGGCGGAGCGGGAGCGGGAGGGGGTGCAGGTGCAGGTGCAGGCGCAGGAGCGGCAGCCGGGGCTGGTGCCGGGGCCGGCGGCGGGGCGGCCGCAGGCGCCGGAGCAGCCGCCGGCGGGGGAGCGGCCGCAGGGGGAGCTGGAGCCGCAGCCGGCGGTGCGGCGGCCGTAGGAGGAGCCGCCGCAGGAGGAGCCGGAACCGCCGGCGCTGCCGCCGCCGCGGGAGGCACCACCACAGGCCTCGCGGCCGGCGGAACGGCGACCGGCGGTGCCGCGACCGCCGGCACAGCAACCGAAGGGCCCACGGGAGGCGGAACAACCGGCGGAGAGACAACCGGCGGCCAAGCGACAGTCGGCCAGTCCACGGGCGGCGAGACGACGAGCGGCGGCCAGTCCACCACCGGCGAGGCAACGACCGGCGAGGCAACCGGCGGCCGCTCCGTCACCCCGAGCCGCCCCCCGTCCACCACCCCCGTCACCACGCCGGCCATCCGGCCCCCCAACTCCCCACCCCCCAACTCCCCACCCCCCAACTCCACGTCCCCCCACTCCCCAGCCCCCCGCACCCCGCTCCCGCGCCCCCCGAACGCCTCCATCCTGACCCGGTTCGTCCGCCCCGGTGGCGGGCCGACCGGGCTCGGGCTGCTCGCCCTGCTGCTTCTCATGCTGATCCCGGCCGCCCTCGCCGCAGCCCTCCTCGGCTCGCGGCGCATCGGCAAGTAGGCGACAGGCGAGGACCGTTCACGCACAGAGCACGTACCGACACGACAGGAGACGAGCCGATGATCGAGACCTTCGCGGTGGTGGTGGGGATCGCCATGGTGGCCGCGGGCATCGTGGTGATCCGGCACCACTACTGGCCCCCCGGCCCTGACGAGGAACCCCGCGAGGACGTCGCCGAGTACATCTCCATGATGGTCGGCGTGCTGTACGCCCTCGTCCTCGGTCTTTCGATGGTGTCCGTGTGGGAGACCAGGTCCGGCGCCGTGGGCCATGTGCAGGCCGAGGCCAGTGCGGCCCACCAGATCCGGCTGCTGTCCGCGGGGCTGCCGGCGCTGGAGGGGGAGCGGACCCGGGACGCCGTGGACGCGTACGTGCACCACGTCCTGTCCGCCGAGTGGCCCGCGATGGCGCAGGGGGAGCCGCCGGGCCGGCGCGGCTGGGACCTGCTGAACGACCTGCGGGCGGCGGGCCAGGTGCCCGCCGACGCCACCCCCGCGCAGCAGGCCACGTTCCAGGAAACCCTGGCCCAGCTGAGCGCGCTGGACGACGCCCGGCGCGGCCGGGAGGCGGACGTGACCGACGCCCTGTCATCCGTGCTCTGGTTCGGACTGATCGTCGGCGGTGTGCTCACCGTGGTCTTCATGTTCATGTTCGGGGTACGGCGCAGCTTCACCCATGTGGTGATGGTGATGGGCCTGACGGCGCTCATCACCTTCACCGTGCTGCTGGTCTACGAGCTGAACCAGACCTTCACCGGCATGTTCGCCGTCGACGCCTCCCCCTTCACCCGCTACTTCACGGGCGGTTGACGGTGCGGTTTCCGCCGGCCCGCGACCTCCTCGCGCAGCCGCGCGGTGATCCGCCGCTCGTCCGGCCACCGCACGTCGTACGCCCAGCCCCACCGTTCGAACCTCGCGATCAGCCACGCCGTGAGGTCCGGCTGGCCGCGCAGCCCGCCGTGCCGGGCGCTGTTGGGGTCGGCGTGGTGGAGGTTGTGCCAGCCCTCGCCGAAGGTCAGCAGCGCCACCCAGCCCACGTCCCGGGACTGGTCGCGGGTGGTGTAGTGGCGCGGACCGAAGGCGTGGGCCACGGAGTTGACCGACCAGGTGACGTGGTGGACGACGGCGTACCGGACCAGGCTCGCCCAGAAGAGGGTGACCAGCGCGGACCGGGTGTCCTGGGTGACCGCCAGGACCAGCACCGGCGGCAGGCCCAGGGAGACGGCGATGGTCAGCGGGTAGCAACGGTCCAGGAGGCGTACGTCCGGGTCGGCGAGCAGATCGGGGGCGTAGCGCGGGTAGTGGGCCCGCAGCCCCGAGGCGAACCAGCCGACCTGGGCGTGCCACAGCCCCTTGAGCAGCGCACGCCGGCCGGTGCCGTACTTCCACGGCGAGTGCGGGTCGCCGTCCCGGTCCGCGTACTGGTGGTGGCGCCGGTGCTCGGCCACCCACAGGGTCACCGGGCCCTCCATGGCGAGTCCGCCCGCGACACCGAGGGCGAACCGCAGCGGTCGTTTCGCCTTGAACGACAGATGGGTGAAGTGTCGGTGGTAGCCGGCGGTGATGCCCATGATGGACAGCGCGTACATCCCGGCGCCGAGGACGACGTCGTACCAGCGGGGCCCCCAGCCGCCGGCCAGGGCGACCGGCAGGGCCAGTACCAGTACGGCCAGCGGGAACACCACGATCGCGAGCAGCGTGTTGGTGCGCAGAGTCAGCCCCGTCGGCACGGTGTGGGGGAGCGGGGTGCCCAGGCCCTCGGGGCGTTCGGGGGACAGGGTCACGGCGCGCCTCCCGCGGGGAGAGGCGGGGAGAAACAGGGAGTCATGTGCGGCGATTATGCGGCAGCCATATGCCCGTGAAGCCCAGGCTCGGCGGGCGGTACGGCACCCGGCGGCATCCTCTACCTGGATGGATGAAGGTGCGGGCGCGCACGCCCTGGCCGACCATGGGAGCGAGGCCGCGCCGACGGACGCGGCCGAAGCCCTGTTCCCGAGTCGTCGAGCCGAGGGAGTGTCGGATGCGAGCGGACGGCAGCGCACCCGGACGGCCGGCGCCGGACGGACAGGACCCCAGGGAACTGCTGCGCCGGTGCGCCCGCGACGTGGTCGACGTCGCCGAGGGCATCCGCGCGGTCTCCGAGCGCACCAGCACGGCGCTGTTCGCCCCGGCCCTCACCGCCTCCGCCCGCCGCCGCCCCCGTACCGGTCTCACCGCCCAGTGGGCGCTGCTGCGGGCCCTGACCACCAAGCAGGGCCTCGGCGGTTCCGCGATCACCGCCCCGAACGGCATGGGACACGTGATCGGCGCCGCCGCGGAGGTGCTCGGCCGGGAGAGCCTGGCCGCCCTCGTGGCGGTCACCTCGCTGCGGCTGCGGATCGCCGCCGTGCTGGTCGACCACCCGGAGTTCGAGCGCGACCCCGGCATGCGCCGGCTGACGGAGGCCGTCACCGCCGACAAGGACCTGGCGGCCGTACGCGCCCTGCGCGCCCTGTTCCGCGACCAGGGCGCCCAGCGCGCGCTGTCCGGGCTGGCCCCGGTGATGGCCGAACTCCTCGCCATCCGCGCCCTGTTGGACGAGGACCCGAAGAACGACGCGACCGGCTGGGCGCTGGCCACCGGCCGCGAGCTGTCCGCCGACCCGCTGCACGGCATCAGCGCCGCCCATCTCGCCGGCATGGACAAGGGCGACGGCGCCGCCGAGGCCGTCGGCCTCACCGACCAGGAACGCCAGGTCATCGCCCCGAGGGGCTCCTTCCTCGGCTTCCTGCGCAACATCGAGATGCTCTCCACCGACGGGCGGATCCTGCTGCAGAACGTGCGCGGCCCGGACGGCGTCGTCCGCTACGTCCTCCAGGCACCGGGCATGGCACCCGGCCGCCCCCGCAACGACTCCCCGCAGGACTTCGTCGGCGCCTGGCGCAACCTGTTCATGACCGACTCGCCCTACACCCGCTCGATCCTGCTCGCCCTGGCGGACTACGGCATCCCGCGCGGCGCCGACCTCGCGCTGATCGGGCACAGCGAGGGCGGCATCGCGGTGATGAACCTGGCCCAGGACGAGGAGTTCTGCCGCACCTACCGGGTCACCCACGTCATCGCCGTCGGCTCCCCGGTCGACAACAAGAAGCCCGCCGACCCGCGCACCTGGGTCGCCAGCATCACCAACCAGCACGACATCGTGCCCGTCCTCGACGGCCGCGGCGCCGGCTCCGCCTTCGACCCGCACCCGAACTGGTACGAGGTCGACTACACCGGCCCCACCCACGAGTTCCCGCTGTGCCACATGCTCCGCGAGTACATCGAGCACCTCAGGACCGTCATCCCCGAGGCCCGCGAGCGCGTCGACGAGGCCCTCGCCCCCTACCGGGGCCCCGTCGTGCGCACGCAGGCGTACCAGCTCAAGGACCGCGCCCACCCGCCCGAGGGCTACCCCTTCCTCACCCTGCCCACCACCTCGGTGCCCACCACGGCCGGCCCGGTCGACGTGCCGGTGCGCTATTACGACTCCTCCGCCGCCCACCTGTGCTTCCCCGTCGACGCCGACGCGGCCCGCGGGCTGCTGCCCGACGTCACCTGGATGACGCCGAGCCGGCTCGGCCGGCGGGCCATGGCGGTGCTGTCCCTGTACGAGCACCGCTGCACCACCATCGGCCCGTACACCGAGATCGCCCTGTCCGTGCTGGTCGACGACCTGTGGCGGCCCCACCCCTACGACGTGGCGCTGGACCTGCTGCGCCGCGTCGACCTGCGCCGCACCGGCCGGCACGTGCTCTGCCTCGCCGTCACCAGCGAGGAGGCCAGGGCCGTCGCCCAGCAGATCTGGGGTCAGCCCGCGCTCCGGGTGACCGCCGAGGCCGACCTGACGGGCCGGGACATCGGCGTCCGCTCCCCGGACCTCGGCCTCGCCGTCGAGGGCCGCCTCGGGCGCGGCGTGCGCTGTCCCGAGGCCGACTGGATCCTCTACGGCCGCCGTGGCGAGAGCACGATCCGCACCCTGGTCCGGGCCCACGGCAGGCTGCGGCTGCACACCGGCACCGGCATCCGGCTGCGGCTCGACACCGGGGCGGCCGAACCCCTGGCCGGGCAGCTGCGCCGGCTCGGCCTGGACGGGACCCGGCCCCGGTTCGTCCTCACCTGCCCCCAGTTCATGCAGCACCGCAGCGCCGGCGCCGTCCTGCCGCGCTGAGCGCCCCCACCCCACCGCCCACGGGAGCATGTCATGGTGACCGAGTCCGCCGACGTCAGGTCGTACGACACCGAACTCCTCGACCACGCCGGTTCGCTGCGGTCGGACGCCGAGCTGATGGAGGAGTACGCCCGGCGGCTGCGCGCCACCGCGGCCACCCTGGACGGCTGCCGGGCCGGCCCCGCCTGGAGCCGGCCCGCACTGGAGCGGCAGGCCGCCGCCTGCGTCACGGCGGCGGAGCACCTGCGCACCGCCGCCGAGGCGTTGCTCGCGCACGCCCGCACCGGGGACTGAACGGGTTTCAGCGGCCCACGGCAGCCCGGGCGTCGGCGGCGGTCCGGCCGAGCGAGACGTCGTAACGCGCCTTGTCCTCCGGCAGGTTGCGGTGCACCAGGTCGGAGAAGCTGCGTGTCTCGCGGACGGCGCGCAGGCCCTCGGGGGAGAAGGTGGCCGGGCCGAACAAGCGGGGCGAGAGCAGCGGGTTGTTCAGCGCCTCGGAGAACGCGTCGACGGAGATGATGCGTTCGAGCAGCCGCCCGAAGATCGCGCCCGGCTCCGGCTCCTCCGCGAACAGGCCGACATAGAGGTCGATCGCGTCGACGTCGCCGTACACGTCCAGCAGCGCCTCCCGCACCCGCGGGTCGCCGGAGATCTGCCGCGGGTCGGTGACCCGGGGGAACCCGTAGTAGGCACGGTAGTCGTTGTACGAGGCCAGCCGCAGTTCCCGGCCCACGGCGACGCTGCGCGCCTCGATCGGCAGCAGCAGCTCGTCCGTGTTGAACAGGCCGGACAGGCCGGCGGGTTGACGGGACAGGTCCTCGAAGAGCGGCCCGAGCCCCCGCTCCACGACCAGCCGCCCGTTGGCGATCGTCCGCGCGAGCGGCACCGGACGGCCGGCGATGGTGTACGTCGACGGGATCAGGCTGTGCCAGCGGTAGACGAGGCTGAACTCGATCGTCGCCCAGTTCTCCCGGTGCCACACCCCGCGGTCGGTGCGCACGGGATCGAGCACGAAGCCGAAGTGGTACGGCGTGATGTGGTTGATGTACTCCTCCAGCATCACCCGGATCATCATCACGATCAGCGTGTTGCGGGTGGTCTGGAAGATCCGCTCGTCGTCCCAGTCCGGATGGGCGTCGGCGAGGATCCCGGCCAGCCGGTTGTGCTCGCGCAGGAACAGCACGTTCAGCGCCATCGGACCGATGTGCGCGTGCACGCGCTCCCCGCCGCACGCGAACAGCGTGTCCAGGTACTCCTCCGGCACCTCGTCGAACCGGACCGGCCGGATCGCCAGGAACTCCTCCGTGATCCTCCCGTCCGCGCACAGGGCGGGCGGGAACTCCGCCCCGTCGATGATCCGGCTCTTCAGCCGGCCGCCCTCGAAGGTCCGCAGACAGGCGGTGACCTCCTCGCGGTCGCCGTACAACTGGCACATGTCCAGGGTGTGCGGCGAGTCGGTGCGGCGGGGGTCGCCGGTGGCCGCGTGACCGCGCAGGAAACCGTCGGTGAACCACTGCGCGAACGCGGGCAGCAGCGCGCTGGACCGGGTGCAGAAGCGGCCGTCGCCCTCCCGGCGGAACAGCTCGGCGACCTTCTCCGGGGCGGGCAGCCCCTTCCGCGGCGCGGCCGGCGGCAGGTGCCGGCCCACCCAGGAACGGTCGGTCAGCGAGTCCCAGGAGGTGTACGGGGCCTTGGTGCTGAGCGGGTTGGGGCGCGTCGGCGCCTTCAGCACGGCCAGGTCGGTCAGCTTGGAGTTGAGCCTGCGCTGCAGCCACCGGCTGCGCCGAACCGCCTGCCAGGCCGGGCCGTAGTGGGTCAGCAGATGCGTCTCGAAGCGGTTGCGCAAGCCGTCCCGGGACCGGTCCCGGTTCCCGGTCCACGGCACGGCCCGGGTCTGGGGCGGACGAGTGGTGACGGTCATGGGTCCTCCGGTCGGTTCGCGGGCCGGCACCCCACGGCGAGGCGCGGGGCCGCACGTACGGGCGGTCGTGGTCGTGGGGTGCGTGGCGTCCGGCGGGGTGCGCGGTCGTCCTCGGTCATGCTCGGGTGGGGTTCGCGGCTGGGTCGGGATCGTGATCGGGTGGGCGTCGCGGTCGGGTCTGGTCGGGTCGGGACGAAGCCGGGTCGGGGTTCACGCGCGGGTACCGGTCCCGCTCGGGCGGGGTGCGCTTGTCCCGGCGGGGCCCCGGGTGGGCGGCGGCCGCCGGCCGGTGCGCGGGGCGTCGCCGGCCGTCGTGGGGGGTCAGTTCGCGGCTACGGCGGGACGGCCCGAGCGCACCGCGTAGTGCTGCGGGAACGGGGTGCCCGCGTAGTCCAGGGCGCGTTCGGCGCCGGGCAGCGGGCGCATGCCGGGGCGCAGCAGCACGCGCCGCACCAGCTCGGGCACGATCACCTGGGCCGCGTACCGGCCGACGCAGTCGTGGGCGCCGTAGCCGAGAACGAGGTTGTGCGCGGGCGGCCGTCCGGGCCGGAACTCGGCCGGCGCGTCGAGCACCTCCTCGTCGAACATCGCCGACGCGAAGCAGGCCAGCACCACGCTCCTGGCCGGGATCACCGTCTGCCGCGGGGTGCCCGCGGCCAGCACGTGGTCGCGCAGGCACAGCCGGGGCGTGACCGGCACGAACGGGTGGAAGCGCAGCGCCTCCCACACATAGGCGTCGAAGCGCGCCGGGTCGCCCTCCCGTGCCGTGCGCACCGCCTCGGCCAGCACCTCGGGGCGCACCGCGAGTTCCTTCAGGGCGGTGGCCGTGCACTGGGTGGCGTTCTGCTGATAGCCCGTCAGGTACCCGACCAGGTTGGCGTTGATCCGCTCGTCGTCGAAGCCGTACTCGGCGGGCAGCCGGGTGCGCAGCATCCGGCCGAGGACGTCGTCGGGCCCGCCGTCGTGGACCGTGTCCCGGCGGCGCGCGATCAACTCGGCCACCCGGTCGTGCAGTTCGCGGCCGGCCGCCACGCCCGCCGCGTGGACCTCCGGGTCCCGCTCGGGATTGACGGCGAACGCCCACTGCATCCGCCGGGTGCACGAGTGCAGCGTCTCCTCCTCGATCCCGGTGAACCCCAGATAGGCCACGGCGACCCGGGCGGCGGCCACGCGGGCGTAGTCCTGGACCAGGTCGAAGGTGTCGGCGCCCCGGCCGGTCACCTCGTCCAGCACCTCGTCGGCGATCCGCGCGGTCAGCTCCCGCACCCGGGGCGCGTCCTCGGCGGCGAGCATCAGCTGCCCGTACCCGCGCTCCCGCCAGTGCACGTCGGCGCCGTCCCGGGCCAGGACGAACGGCGCGCCGAGCACGTCCTCCAACGCCGGCCCGAACACCCCCACGGTGAACGTCCCGGGCGCCGACAGCACCTCCAGGACGTCGGGGTGCCGGGTGACGAACACGCCGACGGGCGTACTGAACACCGGCCGCCGGGCGCGCAGCTCGGCGAAGAGGGCCGCCCTGCCGGTCGCCATGGTCGTGCGCAGCAGGGCCACCCGCTGGGGGACGTCGTCCTCCGGGATCGCGTCGTACGCGGCGAGAAAGTCCATGACGGCCATTCAGCCACCGGCCCGCGGGCGTCGCACGTCAAACAGGCATTCGGGGCAGAGCGGGCACGTGTGCGTACGAGGGCGCTGTCGGTGCCGGCCGGCAGGCGGCCTGGAAGAGGCACTCGCGTGCGCTTGGTCCGGCGCGGTCCGTGCGCTGGACGGGTGGAGGACAGTCCCGCTGGGGGCCGTGACCCCTTCGGCCCGTACGCACGCCTCCGCCTCCACGCGCCCGCATCCACGCGTCCCTTTCGCACGTCCGGATTCACGCATCCGGGTGGTAGGGCCGGCCGGTGTGGGCCGAACGAGCTGCGGCGGCCCGGAACCGCACCCAACGGCCCGGATAATCACCCCCCATGCAGCAGGTGAGAGCAGGCGTGCGGCGGACGGCCCCGGTGGCCGTCACCGGACTGGGCATGGTCACCCCGGCCGGCATCGGCCGGGACGCGGCCTGGGCGGGCCTGTGCGCCGGGCAGTCCACCGCCACCGCCGACCCCGCCCTGGACGGGCTGCCCGTCGCCTTCTCCTGCCAGGTGCCCGCCCGGGACACGGCCCGCCTGCTCGGACACCGGCTGGCCCGCCGACTGGACCGGTTCACGACCTTCGCGCTGCTCGCCGCCCGTGAGGCCGTCGCCGACGCGCGGCTCGCCCCGGGCGGCTGGGACGGCGCCCGGGTCGGGGTGGTGATGGGCGTCGGCACCGGGTCGATGCAGGGCTGGCAGGCCGAGTTCGACCGGCTCGCCGCCCACACCCCCGACCGCGTCTCCCCGCTGGCGCTGCCCCGCAGCGTGCCCAACATGGCCGCCGCGGAGATCGCCCTGGACCTCGGCGCGCTGGGCCCCAACATGGTGGTCAGCACGGCCTGCGCCTCCGGCACCAGCGCGCTCGGCCTGGCCCGGGACTGGCTGTTGTCCGGTCGCTGTGACCTGGTCCTGGCCGGCGGCAGCGAGTCGGCCCGGCTGCGCATGACCGCCGCCTGCTTCGCCCAGATGCGGGCCCTGTCCCGCCGCGCCGACACCCCGGACGCGGCCTCCCGCCCGTTCGACCGGGACCGCGACGGCTTCGTCCTCGGCGAGGGCGCGGCCGTCCTCGTCCTGGAACGCACCGAGGACGCCCGCGCCCGGGGCGTACGGCCCGAGGCCCTGCTCGCCGGGTTCGGCGCCTCCTGCGACGCCCACCACTTCACCGCCCCGCACCCCGACGGCGACGGCGCCGCCCGCGCGCTGAGCGGCGCCCTCGCCGACGCCGGCCTGGCCCCCGAGGACATCGACCACGTCAACGCGCACGGCACCGCCACCCCGCAGGGCGACGCCGCCGAACACAACGCCCTGCACCGGGTCTTCCGCCGGCCCCCGCCCGTCACCGCGGTCAAGGGCACCATCGGGCACGCCATCGGCGGCGCCGGGGCCATCGAGGCGGCCTGCACCGTGCTCACCCTGCGCCACCAGCTGATCCCGCCCACCGCCAACCTGGACACCCTCGACCCGGCGATGGACCTGGACGTCGTCGCCAAGGTGCCCCGCCCGCACCGGATGCGAGCCGCCGTCAGCAACTCCTTCGGCTTCGGCGGCCAGAACGCCGTGCTCGCCTTCACCGCCGTCGACTAGCCCGGCCCCCGGCCGAGAAAGGGTCGCCATGTCCCCGGAGCCCCCCGGATCCGTCCCGTCGGCGGCCGGCAGGTGGTCCTGGCCCACCGGCGAGCAGCTGATGATCGGGGTCTTCGTCGTCGTACCGTTCCTCGCCGTGCTCGCCGCCGTGCCGTTGGCGTGGCGGCACGGGCTCAGCCCCACGGACCTCGCGCTGGCCGTCGCCTTCTACCTGGTCAGCGGGCTCGGCATCACCGTCGGCTTCCACCGGCACTTCACCCACGGCTCGTTCAAGGCGCGAAGGCCGCTGCGGATCGCGCTCGCGCTGGCGGGCAGTCTCGCCGTACAGGGGCCGCTCATCACCTGGGTGGCCGACCACCGCAAGCACCACAGGTACTCCGACCGGGACGGCGATCCCCACTCGCCCTGGCGGTACGGCCACTCACCCCGCGCCCTCGCCAAGGGCATGTTCCACGCCCACCTGGGCTGGCTGTTCGAGACCGAGCACGCCTCGGCCCGGACGTACGCGCCCGACCTCGTCCGCGACCGCGCCCTGATGCTGATCTCCCGGCGGTTCGGCGTCCTGGTCCTCGCCTCCCTCGCCCTGCCCGCCCTGCTGGGCGCGGCGCTGACCCGGTCCTGGCAGGGCGCGCTCACCGCGTTCCTCTGGGCCGGACTGGTCCGCGTCTGCCTGGTCCACCACGTGACCTGGTCCATCAACTCCATCTGCCACGCGGCCGGTTCCCGCCCCTTTCGCAGCCGCGACCGCTCGGGCAACGTGTGGTGGCTGGCCCCGCTCTCCTTCGGCGAGTCCTGGCACAACCTCCACCACGCCGACCCCACCAGCGCCCGACACGGCGTACTCACCGGCCAACTCGACGCCAGCGCCCGCCTGATCCGCTGGTTCGAACACCTCGGCTGGGCCTACGACGTCCGCTGGCCGGACCGACGCCGGGTGACCAGCCGCCGCGACAGCGACGTCTGACGGGCAGGTGGGGGTGTTTCCGGAGGGCGGTACGTGCCGTCCCGGCACGGGAAAGCGGGTCGGGGCCGGATGCCGTAGCGCCGCGCGGCCGGCTCAGCCGGGCTGTTCCTGGGAGCCGGGCCTCGGGCGGGTGCGGGTCCAGGACGGGTCGGCGGTCGGAGCGGGGGTGGGGGTGGTGTGGTGCATGGTCTTCCTTCGGACGAGTGGGGGTGGTCCGGGATACGACAGTGGGGAGTCGAGGCGGGCACGCCCTCTTCCGCGTCGTCGTGGAAGAGGGCGCGGCCGTACCGGGGTTCTTCAGGCCGCCGTACCGCCCGTGCGCGGGGCCCCGGAGGCGAGCCGGTCGGAGCCGTGAGGCCCAGGGAGTCGACCGGAGCGCTCGCCTCCGGGTGGTATGAGAACGCCGGCCGGAGTGGGCGGCACGGCGCGTATCGGGTGCGGTCGATCCGTTCCGTGGTCGGGGGAGGGCGGAGCCATCGCCGTACGCCTTTCGTCCGGCCTCGCGGAGGGGGCCGCGGGCATCGGGCCGGCCGCTCGCTCGGCGGACGTCACACCGCCCGCGCAGCAGGCCGTGCCGGCGGCCGTCTCCCCCGAGCCGACCGCGCCGCCTGCTCCTGGATCGGCCGGAGCAGTGAGTCCACTCTGGCATCCGCCAACCACGCACCGCAACCAGCAAGTTGAAATTTGCAAGTGGCGAAGTGCATGCTGCATCCGCCAGAACGTGATCGAATGGGTGGGCACGCCCGATCGCGTGCGAGGCTGACGTGCGGGACCTGGGACCTGACGAGGGGGTGGGGGCGTGACCGCGGACACCGACTGGGGCGGCGCCCCTTCCGTGCTGCGCATGATCCTCGGCCGGCAGCTGGAGGAACTGCGCACTCGGGCCGGCCTCGGCTACGCGGAGGCGGGCGCGGCCATCGGCGTCAGCCACTCCACGATCCGGCGCATGGAGGCCGCCAAGGTGGCCCGGCTGCGGCTCGCGGACGCCGAGAAACTCCTCCAGGTCTACGGCGTCACCGACCGGCAGGAGATCGACACCTTCCTGCAGTCCGTCCGCGAGGCCAACAAGCGCGGCTGGTGGCACACCTACCGGGACGTCATGCCCGACTGGTTCGCCGCCTACCTCAGCCTGGAGCAGGCGGCCGCGCAGGTCCGGGCGTACGAGAACCAGTTCGTGCACGGCCTGCTGCAGACCGAGGACTACGCCCGCGCCCTGCTCACCGCGGACGCCCCGCACGCCTCCGCGGAGACCACCGAACGCCGCGTCGCGCTGCGCATGCGCCGCCAGGAACTGCTGGCCAGGCCCGCACCGCCACGGCTGTGGGTGGTGATGGACGAGACCGCGCTGCGCTGGCCGGTCGGCGGCCCCGAGGTGATGCGGGCGCAGATCGACCACCTCATCGAGGTCAACCGGTTGCCCCATGTCACCGTGCAGCTCATGCCGTTCGCCAACGGGCCGCATCCCGCCCTGCGGGCCGGTGCCTACCACCTCTTCCGGTTCCGGGCCCGCGAACTGCCCGACATCGCCTACCTCAGCGGCCTCGTCGGCGCCGCCTACCTCGACAAGGCGGAGGACGTCGTGGTCTACCGGGAGGCCCTGGACCGGCTGAGCGCCCAGGCCGCCTCCCCCACCAGAACCGAGACCCTGCTCGGCACGCTGCGCAAGGAGTGGTGACCCGCACCCGCACCCCGGACCCACGCACCCGCCCCCCGCGCCGCGAAGTCCCGCCGCGAAGCCCCCGACACCTCGACCGAATGGGAGACACGGAGTTGCCCGACAACGGATGGCCGGCCGACCGGATCGACACCGAGCACGCCCACTCCGCCCGCATCTACGACTACATACTCGGCGGCAAGGACTACTACCCCGCCGACAAGGAGGCGGGCGACGCGATGGCCCGGGAGTGGCCCGCGCTCCCGGTGCACATGCGTGCCAACCGCGACTTCATGAACCGCGCCGTGCGCTGGCTCGCCGAGGAGGCGGGCATGCGCCAGTTCCTGGACATCGGTACGGGCATCCCGACCTCGCCCAACCTGCACGAGATCGCCCAGGCCGTGGCCCCCGAGTCCCGGGTCGTCTACGTCGACAACGACCCGATCGTGCTCACCCTCTCCCAGGGCCTGCTGGCCAGCGCCCCCGAGGGCCGCACCGCCTACCTGGAGGCCGACTTCCGGGACCCCGCGGCCATCCTGGACGCCCCCGAGCTGCGCGACACCCTGGACCTGAGCCGGCCCGTCGCGCTCACCGTCATCGCGATCGTCCACTTCATGCTGGACGCGGACGACGCCGTCGGGGTGGTACGACGACTGCTGGAGCCGCTGCCCTCCGGCAGCTACCTGGCGATGTCCATCGGCACCGCCGAGTTCGCGCCGGCGGAGGTGGGCCGGGTCGCCCGCGAGTACGCGGCCCGCGACATGCCGATGCGCCTGCGCACCCTGGACGAGGCGCACGCCTTCTTCACGGGCCTGGACCTGGTCGAGCCCGGCATCGTCCAGGTGCACAAGTGGCACCCCGACGGCAGCGGCGAGCAGGGCATCCGGGACGAGGACATCGCGATGTACGGCGCGGTCGCCCGCAAGCCGTGACAGACCCGGGGCCGGGGTCCGACCCACCTCCCGGACCCCGGCCCCGCCTTCGGCCGTACGACGGCCTGGCGGGTGCCCGGGCGGCACCGCGCCCCTGTCCGACCATCCGTGCCATCCCTGCCATCCTGCTTCGGAAGCACCTCGGGAATGGCCGAAACCCGTACTCCACAACAGGAACCAGGGCGCACGGAACAGTGTCTTAAGGTCCGTCGACGGCCGGCATCGGACCGGCCGCGAAGAACCGGGGGAACAGCACACATGACCGTCCGCAGTCGCAAGACCCTGCTCACCGCAACGGCTCTCACCGCCGGCCTCACCCTGGCCGCCGTCACGCCCGCCCTGGCGGGAGCCTCCGCGAACCACACCACCCGCGCCGCCGCAGTGTCGTCCGCCCAGGGCGACCCGCGCAACACCACCCAGCGGGTGGCCGACTTCTACGGCGCCTACATCGACGCCGTCTGGACCACCGACGACACCACGGCCGGGACCGCCGCCAAGGCGCTGCGCGGTTTCTACCTGTCGGCCGCCGCCAAGAAGCAGGTCGCCGCCTACGAGAAGAAGCAGCACGCCGACGGCATCCTGTTCGCGCAGAACGTGCCGGTGAAGTGGAAGGTGGCCTACACCGGTTCCGGCATGGGCCACGCCACCAGCCGGGTCACGCTCACCTGGGGAGACGGCCCGCACCCGCAGGTCAGCCGGATCGACGTCCAGTCCGACCTGAAGACCCTGAAGATCACCGGGCTGAAGCAGGCCCGCTGACGAGGGACCCGGACGTGGGTCCCGCCCCGCCCCATTCGGAGCGGGGCTCACGCCCGCCGCGGTCGCTCGGCCGCGCCGCGGCCCGGGTCCCCGCGGCCGTGATGCCGGCGGCGTTCGACGGGGATGCGGTGGACCGCGATGAGCGCGGCGTCGTCGCCCAGCCGGCCGCCGGCGTGGGCGAGCAGATCGCGCCGCAGGTGGTGCATCAGCGCCTCGGGGCTGTCCCCGGCCCACCGCAGCACCCGGTCCGGCAGGGGATAGAAGCGGCCGCGCTCGTCCCGGGCCTCCACGACCCCGTCCGTGTAGAGCAGCAGCGTGTCACCCGGCTCGAAGGAGAACACGTCCAGCGTGTGCTCGCCGCCGCTCAGCACCCCGAGCGGCGGCGACGGGTGCAGACTCGGGACCGTCACGACGTGCCCGGGGCTCAGCAGCAGCGGCGGCGGGTGACCGCAGCTGGTCATCCGGGTGACCGGGTCGCGGTCCGGGATCTCCACCAGGAGGGCGGTCGCGAACCGCTCGCCCTCCTCCTCCGGGGCCTCCAGGTCGGCCGCGTACCGGGACACGCTCTGGTTCAGCCGGTTCGCCAGCTCGGCCAGCGGGATGCGCCGGTGGGCGCTCTCCCGGAAGGCGCCCAGCAGCAGCGCCGCCTCGCCGATGGCGGACAGCCCCTTGCCGCGGACGTCACCGATCAGGAGACGTACCGCGCCGTCGCTCACGGTCGCCGCGTACAGGTCGCCGCCGATCTGCGCCTCGTCCTCCGCGGCCAGGTACAGCGATGCGATCCGCAGCGGGCCGATCTGGTCGGGCAGCGGCCACATCAGCACGTGCTGCGCGGCCTCCGCGACCGTGCGGACCTGGGCCAGCTGGGCCTGCCGGCGCTGGCGCAGGGCGCTGTAGACGACGGTGAGCACCACCAGCACGGTCAGAGTGATGATCTGCACGATGTGGTTGCTGGTGCCGAGCCCGCCCTGGACGCCGATGAGGAGCTGGGCGCCCACCGCGAGCGCACCGATGCAGGCCGTCGTCCGGGGCCCGGCGAAGGAGGGGGTCAGCGCCGGCGCGATCACCAGGGCCGGCCCCAGATGGATGTCGGCCGGGGTCCGCAGGTCCACCACCGTGATCACGGCGATGAGCGCGACCGGGAGCACCAGCAGCGCGTGCGCCGACTGCCACGGCTGCCGCGGGCCCACGCGCCCGAGCCGGGGTGCCATGCCTCCCAGCGTGCGCCCGGCGCGGGTGCCGCGCACGTCACGCCGTAGCGGCGGCCCTCCGCCGGCGCGGGTGCCGTGTGTGTGGTGCCGTGCTCGATGGTTGCTCGCTGGTGCGGGTGCCGCGCCCGTCCCGCCCGTCCCGCGCATACCGTGGATCGCTCGGCGGCGCGGGTGCCGCGCACGCCTCGCCCTACCGATGGCCGCCCCGCCGGCGCGGGTGCCGCGCGCGTCACGCCGCACCGGTGGTGCCCCGGCTCGCGTCCGCGAGCCGGTACCGCGCCGTCGTAACCCCGGCGCCCGCCGTGGCGGAGCGAACCTTTCCGGCGACGCCGTGTTGCGGGCGGCGCGCCGGGTACCCGTACGACCCCCTGGGCCGACCCGCCGCCCGGGGTGCCAGGGTGCCGAATGGAGAGGTCATGACGCACAACGGGGAGGACACCGCGCCCCTGACGCGACCGGAGGTCACCGAACTCCGTCTCGCCTCGGGACCGGACCCGCTCACGCCCACACCGGATCCGCCGGAACTGCCGCAGGACCGCAGCCAGGCCATCCTGGAGGCCACCAAGGCGATCGGCGCGCTGCTCAAACGCGCCGGGCACCCCTTCGCCCTGGCCGGCAGCGTGGCCGTGTACGCCCACGGAGGCAGCCGCTACCTCCAGCACGACGCCGACTTCGCCATCCTGCCCGACGACGCCGAAGCGGTGGCCGCCACCCTGCGCGAGGCGGGGCTCGGCGTGCGGACCCCGCCGGAGGACTGGCTGCTGAAGACCACCTGCCACGGGCAGAACATCGACGTCATCTTCGCGCTGGCACACCAGCCCGTCACCCGGGACATGCTCGACCGGGCACACGTGCTGCCGGTCGACTCGGTGCTCATGCCCGTGCTCTGCCCCACCGACCTGATCCGCAGCCTGATCAGCGCCTTCTCCGAGCACTACTGCGACTTCGGGTCGGTGCTGCCGGTGGCCCGCGCGGTCCGCGAGAAGGTCGACTGGGACACGGTCCGCGCGTCCTGCGGTGACCAGCCCATGCCCGCCGCGTTCCTCTTCCTCCTCGAACGGCTGAACGTGATCGACCCCCCGGAGGGGCAGCCATGACCGACACCAGCCCGCCGGCGCCGGGCACCCTGGACTACCGCGTCGCCCACCTCGCCGAGCACCTGGCCTGCGGAGACCTCGCGGAACTCGGCGTACGGCTCGAACTGCGCGGCGACACCGTCCTGCTCACCGGCACCGTGCCGTCCACCCAGTGCCGGGACGACATCCTGCGCATGGCCCGCGAGGAACTGGCCGGGCATCCGGTCCACAGTGACCTGCTCATCGCCGGGACCTCCTCGCCCGACCACGGAGAGGACCTGACATGATCCGCGTCGCGGCCGTCGGGGACATCCACATGGGCCCCGAGAGCCAGGGCACCCTGCGGCCCTCCTTCGAAACCCTGCCGCAGTGCGCCGACGTCCTGCTGCTCGCCGGCGACCTCACCCGGCACGGCACACCCGAGGAGGCCGCGATCGTCGCCCGGGAGATCAAGGATCTCGGGGTGCCCGTCGTCGCCGTACTCGGCAACCACGACCACCACGACGAGCGGCCCGAGGAGGTCACCGCGATCCTGCGCGACGCCGGCGCGCACGTCCTCGAAGGACAGGCCACCGTCGTCACCGCCGACGGCGCCCGGATCGGGGTCGCCGGGACCAAGGGCTTCGGCGGCGGCTTCGTCGGCCGCTGCGCCGGGGAGTTCGGCGAACCGCTCATGAAGGAGTTCGTCCGCTACACCCGCCGGTGCGCCGACGGCCTGCACAGCGCCCTGAAGGACCTGGACGAGCAGGACTGCGACGTACGGATCGCGCTGACCCACTTCGCGCCGGTGCCCGACACGCTGGCCGGGGAGCCGCCGGAGATCTACCCGTTCCTCGGCAGCTATCTGCTCGCGGAGGCCATCGACACCGGCGGCGCCGACCTCGCGGTGCACGGACACGCCCACGCCGGCACCGAGCACGGCATGACCAGCGGGGGCGTCCGCGTCCGCAACGTCGCCCAGCCGGTGATCGGCCAGGCCTTCCACGTGTACCACCTGCCCGGCCGGCACGTCTGACACCGGCCGGCGACCGGACCGGCATGACTGAGGCCGACGGGCGACCGGACCGGCACGACTGGCGCCTGCCGGCGACCGGACCGGCATGACTGGCACCGGTCACCGGTCGGGACCGGTCCGGCACGTCTGCACCGGCCGGCGACCGGGCCGGTGGATCAGGCCGCCGTCCCCAGGGCCGCGCGGCCGGTCACGTCGCCGTCCTTCGCACGCACCGTCAGCGGCACCGGTCCGCCGCGGCGGCGCACCAGCAGGCCCGCGCCCACCGCCCCGGCGATGAGCAGCCCGCCGGCCACCAGGGCGCCGCGCGCCCCGGCCCACTCCATCAGCAGGCCCAGCAGCGGCGGCCCGCCGAGGCTCCACACCGTGCCGACGCTGCTCCACACCCCGAGCACCCGGCCCCGCAGATGCGGCGGCGGGTCGGTCTGCAGGACGGCCGTGCCGGCGGTGTCGGAGACGGACTCCACGACCGCCATCGGCAGGACCAGCACCAGCAGCACGGCCAGCGACGGGGACAGGCCCGCCACCACCTGGAGTAGGGCGCCCGCCGCCGCGAGCAGGCCCACGGTCCGCACGGACGGCCTGCGCAGCCGGGCGCCGAGTACCGCGCCGAGGATGCCGCCGACGGCCAGCACCGTGGACACCGTCCCGAACGCCCCGGCGCCGCCCGCGAGCGGCCCGGTGACGAGGACGGCGAGAGTGAGGCCGTAGTTGCGGCCGAAGACCGAGCTGAGCCCGGTGATGCCCGCCAGCGCGACCAGGCGGGGCCGGCGCGCGAAGAAGGACAGGCCCTCCCGTACGGTCATCCGCTCCGGGGCCGTGGCCACCCGCGGCCCGGCCGCCGGCTCCGTGGCGGCCCCGGGCGCCGGCCGCAGGAACGGCACCACCGCTGCCACGAACAGGAACGACAGCCCGTTGGCGGCGTAGGCGGCGCCCGTGCCGAGGAAGCCGACGGCCACGCCGGCCAGGGCGGTGCCCGCCAGCCGGCCGGCGCTGTGCACCAGCGCGCCCACACCGATCGCGGACGGCACGTCGGCCGCCGGCACCAGGTCGTTGCCGAGCAGCGCGCAGGCGGGCCCGTCGACGGTGGCGATGACGCCGGTCACCGCGGCCAGCACCAGCAGGGCCGGCATGTCGATCCGGTCCAGCGCCACCAGCAGCGCCGTCGTGAAGGCGACCGCGCCCAGCAGGGCCTGGCTCACGGCGACCGTCAGCTTCCGGGGCCAGCGGTCCACGGCCGCGCCGCCGACCAGGCTCACGAACAGCGCGGGCGCCGCCTGCACCGACATGGACAGGCCGGTCGCCGCCGCCGAGCCCGTGATGTGCAGCACCAGCAGGTTCTGCACCGTGAGCTGCATCCAGGTACCGGCGTTGGAGACGAGGTTCGCGGCCGACCACCAGCGCATGCTCCGGTACCGCAGGGAACGCCACGGCGAACGGGAGACGGAGGCGGCCGGGGCGCACGCGGGCGCGGACGTGGACGCGGGCAGGGCGGGGGAAGAGGGCACGGCGGGATACTCGACAACCAGGCGGGGGACAGACCGGCGGTTCCCGTCGGTCCGGCGGCGTTGCACGGCCGGGCCGCCTGGTCAGGGCGCCGACCATCGTGGCAGACGGGACCCCACGGCCGCCGCCACCGCCCCCGCCCGTCTCCGCCGGCGGCCCCCAACCACCCCGGCGGATCGGCTACTTGAGCCCCGCGTGGGTTTCCTCACAGGCACACCGCCGGCCCACCCCGGTCCGGCCGGCTGTGTGCTCGGCCACACCCGGTGAGTCCCACGCAGACGTCAGCGGTTGACCGACCGCATCCCCGACTCGTCGTACCGCTCACCCGACACCTGCGGCAGCTCGGCGTCGATGCGGGCCAGGTCCTCCGCGGTCAGCTCGATCGAGGCCGCGGCGGCGTTCTGCTCCAGGTAGGTGCGGCGCTTGGTACCCGGGATCGGCACCAGGTTCTCGCCCTGCGCCAGCACCCAGGCGATCGCCAGCTGGGCCGGGGTCACGTCCTTCTCGGCCGCGATCTCCTTGACCTTCGCCGCCAGCCGCAGGTTGGCCTCCAGGTTGGCGTCCGTGAAGCGGGGGTTCTCCCGGCGCCAGTCGTTCGCGTCCAGCTCGTCCGGGGAGCTGAACCGGCCGGCGAGGAAGCCGCGGCCGAGCGGCGAGTACGGCACGAAGCCGATGCCCAGCTCCCGGCAGACGGGCAGCACCTCGGCCTCCACGTCCCGCGACCACAGCGAGTACTCGCTCTGCACCGCGGTCACCGGGTGCACGGCGTGCGCCCGCCGGATGGTCTCCGCGCTCGCCTCGCTCAGCCCGATGTAGCGCACCTTGCCCTCGGCGACCAGCTCGCCCAGGGCGCCGACGGTCTCCTCGATCGGCACGTTCGGGTCGACCCGGTGCTGGTAGTACAGGTCGATGTGGTCCGTGCCGAGCCGCTGGAGCGAGCCGTGCACCGAGGTCCGCACATGCTCGGCCGAGCCGTCCTGCCGGCCGACCGTGCTCATGTCGCCGGGCACGGCGTCGTCCATCCGGTAGTTGAACTTCGTCGCGATCACGTACTCGTCCCGGTGCCCCCTGATCGCCTCGCCCACGAGCGACTCGTTGGTGAGCGGCCCGTAGAGCTGCGCGGTGTCGAGGAAGTCGATGCCCAGTTCGAGGGCGCGCCGGATGGTCGCCATCCCCTCGGCCTGGTCGGCGGTGCCGTAGAAGGCGGACATCCCCATGCACCCGAGCCCGAGGGCCGATACCTGGAGATCCCGCAGCATGCGCTTCTGCATGGGGAATTCCTTCCGGAGTACTCGATCGCCGTTCCGGCGCGGCAGCTGGCCTGTCTCCATCTAGCGACGGATCCCGGCCCCCGGCATCCCGTGGGGGATGCCCTGCGCGCCGTCGGTGACGCTACGAGTTGGAGCGCTCTCGAAGTCAAGGCGTCCCGGACGCGGGCTACGGCTTCAGCCGCACCGGCAGCTCGTACAGGTCGTTCTGCGTGACCACCGGCTTGTTGCGCAGCTCGCTCGCCGGTACCGCCAGGTCCAGGCCGGGGAACCGGTCGTAGAGGGCGGGCAGGGCCACGCCCGCTTCCAGCCGGGACAGTGCGGCGCCCGGGCAGACGTGGGGGCCGTGGCCGAAGGAGATGTGCCGGTTCCGGGTGCCGCGGGTGATGTCGAACCGTCCGGCGGTGGGTCCGTGGGCGTTCTCGTCGCGGCCGATCGCGCCGTACGACACGATCAGCGCGTCCCCGGCCGGGATGACCCGGTCGCCGACCGGTACGTCCTCGGTCGCGAACCGGATCAGGACATGGGAGGTGGGCGTGGAGTACCGCAGGGTCTCCTCGATGACCGCCGACCAGTCGGCCCGCCCGGACAGCACCAGGGCGCGCTGTCCGGGGTGGGTGGAGAGGTTGACGACGGCGTTGACGATCAGGGAGATCGTCGTCTCGTGGCCCGCCGCCACCATCAGCTGGAGGGTGGAGACGATCTCCTCGTCGGTGAGCCGGTCGCCGTCCTCCGAGGCGAGGACGAGCGCGCTGGTCAGGTCGTCGCCGGGCGCGGCCCGCTTCGCCGCGACCGTGTCGGCCATGATCTCCGCCAGCTCGGTGAGGGTCGCGACGACCTCCTGCGGCGTGGTCTGCGTGGAGAAGAACTTCTCGAACAGCACCTTCAGCCGGGGCAGCCGCGCCTCCTCGATCCCCATGAGGTCGGCGATGACCGCCATGGGCAGCGGATATGCGAAGGCCGCCTTCAGGTCGACGGTGGAGCCGTCGGCGGGCAGCGCGTCCAGCAGGTCCCGGGTGAGCTTCTCGATCCGCTCCCGCATCCGCTCCACCCGGCGCGGGGTGAGTGCCTGAGCGACCAGGCCGCGCAGCCGGCGGTGGTCGGCGCCGTCCACCGTGAGCATGGAGCGGCCCGGGTTGGCCAGGCCGATCAGCGGCCAGTCCGCGGGTATCTCGCCGCGCCGCCAGGCACCCCACACCTCGATGTCCTTCACCAGCCGCGGGTCGGTGAGCAGCGCCCTGGCCTCGGCGTGGTGCGTGACCGCCCACACCGGCACCCCGCCGGGCAGCTCGACGGCGGCGAGCGGGCCGGCCGCGCGCAGCGCCGCGGTCTCGGCGTCCAGGTCGGTGACGAAGGGGTCCAGGGCGATCCGGGGTGCTTCGGTACCGGTCGTCATCGTGACGTGCCTCCCAGGGCGGGGTCGAGTACGGCGAGGGCGGGACGGCGGGGGCGCGGGATCAGCGGGCGAGCACGGGGGTGAACCGGACGGGCAGCCGGGTCAGCCCCCGCAGCCAGGGCGAGGGCCGGCGGGTGAGGGACCCGGCCGGCACCGCCAGGTCGATGTCCGGCAGCCGGTCCAGGACCACCTCGATGCCGGTCCGCGCGATCACCTCGGCGACCTCCTGCGCGGGGAACGGGCAGCGGTGCTCGCCGTGACCGAAGGAGAAGTGCGCGTTGTTGCCGCCGGTCAGCGCGGAGGCGTCGGTGCGCACCTGCGGATCGGAGTTGGCCCCTTGCAGGCCGAGCAGCAGCAGGTCGCCTGCCCTGATCTGCCGGCCGCCGAGATGCGTGTCGCGGGCGGCCCAGCGGCCCGCCACGTTCTGCGTCGGCGTGTCCTCCCACAGCACCTCGTTCATCGCCTCGGCGACGCTGTTGCGCCCGCCGAACAGGGAGGCGGCGAACCGGTCGTCGGTCAGCATCAGCCGCAGCGAGTTGCCGATCCAGTCGGCGGTCGGCTGGTGCCCGGCCGCCATCATCACCATCAGGTCCTGCACGATCTCCTCGTCGCCGAACCCGCTCTCGTCGGCGAGCATCCGGGAGACCACGTCCTGCGCGGGCTCCTTCTTCCGGTCGGCCAGCAACTGCCCCATGGAAGCGGCCAGATGCGCCTGACCGGCCAGCGCCCGCTCCCGCCCGTCGATCATGTCGTTGAGGGCGGTCACCAGCCCCGGACCCTCCTCGTCCGGGAAGCCGTACAGCCGGGCCAGGACCCGCACCGGCAGCAGCATCGCGTACTGCCCGACCAGATCGGCCTCGCCCGCGGTGCACAGCGCGTCGATCAGCTCGTCCGCGAACCGCTCGGCGTGCCCGCGCAGTTCGAACGGGTCCACCGCCTCCAGGGCGTTGCTGATCATGGCAGCGCGCTGCCGGTGCCGTTCGCCGACCGTGTAGAGGATCGACGGCTGCCGACGGCCGATCATCGGCAGCAGCGGCCAGTCCGCGGGGATGTCCTCCCACCGGTTCCACAGCTCGGAGTCCCGGCTGAACAGCACCGGATCGCCGGTCACCTGGTGCAGTTCGCGGTAGCCGAGCACCAGCCAGGCCGGGACGTCACCGTCGAGCAGCACCGGGACCACGGCGCCGTGGTCGCGCCGCATCTCCCGGTAGAGCGTGGCGGGTTCGGTCTGGAACCGGGGGCCGCTGAGCGGGACGGCGTCGGGGGTGGTCACACGAACTCCTGTCGGGGCAGGCCCGCCCGCACGGACGGGTCGGCGTACCGGTGCCTGACGTGCTGCACCAGGGTGATCAGGACCTGCTTGGCCGACTCCCGGGAGCGGGCGTCGCAGTCGACCAGCGGCACCCGCGGGTCCAGGTCCAGGGCCTCGCGGACGTCCGCGCCGGCCCGGACCGGGCCGCCGAAGTCGTTGCAGGCCACGATGAACGGCGTGCCGTGGTGCTCCAGCCGGTCGATGGCGTACCAGGAGTCGTCGATCCGCCGGGTGTCGACCAGTACGACCGCGCCGAGCGTGCCGGAGAACAGCCGGTCCCACAGGAACCAGAACCGCTCCTGGCCCGGCGCGCCGAACAGGTACAGCACGTTGCGGGCGTCCAGGGTGATCCGGCCGAAGTCGAAGGCGACCGTGGTGCCCGGCTTGCCGCGCACCTGCCGGATGTCGTCGACGCCCTCGCCGGCCCGGGTCATCGTCTCCTCGGTGTTCAGGGGACGGATCTCGCTGACGGAACGGACCAGGGTGGTCTTGCCGACGCCGAAGCCGCCCACGACCACGATCTTGAAACCCTGGTCGGCGGAGGCACCCAGCGGGGTGCGCGCGTCAGAGGTTGCGGAGTCCAACGAGCACCTGCTCCAGGATGTCGGGATCGGTGATGGCGGGGCGGCGCGGATGCCGGGTGCTGACCCGGCCCGCCGCCAGGAGGTCGCACAGCAGCACCTTGGTGATGCCCACGGGCAGCCGCAGTTCGGCGGCGATCTCCACCACCGCGGTGGGCAGCCGGGTCAGCTCCAGGATCGCCACGTGCTCCGACTGCATCCCGGCCGCCGGCTCCGACTCGGCGACCACCAGGGTGACCAGGTCGAGGGGCGTGTCGGGGGCGGTCCGGGTGCGGCCCTGGGTGAGGGTGTACAGCCGGTCCGGGGCGTCGTCCCGGCCCGGGCGGTGCCCGTCCGGTCGGCTCATGACGTACGGGGCGGAGCGGTCAGGTGCTCGCCGAGCTGCTCCACCAGTTCGCTCATGTTGTGCCCGACGACACCGGCGTCCGCGTCCTCGGTGGCGATCACGGCCAGATGGGCGCCGGCGCCCGCCTCCACGATGAACAGCACACCGCCGTAGAACTCCGTCATCGCCGAGCGCACCCCGCCGCTGCCGTCACCGAACTCCACGGAGGCGCCGTGCGACAGCGACTGGATGCCGGCGGCGATCGCGGCGAGCTGGTCGGCCCGGTCGACGCTCAGCTCCGGCGTGCGGCACAGCTTCAGCCCGTCCCGGGACAGCACGAGCGCGTGCCGGGTCCCCGGGGTCCTCTCCAGCAGGCCTTCCAGGAGCCAGGTGAGCTTGTCGTCGGCGGTGATCGGACCGGTCATGAAGGGGTGTCGCCTTCCGGGTGCGCGTGCGGGTGTGCGGGGGCGGAGCCGTTCCGGCCGCCGTCGTACGGGAGACCACCGGCCGGCTCGTCCGGCGCGGGGCTGTGCGGGGCTCCGGCGGGACGACGGTCCTGTACGGCGTCCGGCGCGGGCGCGGCGGCGGGGTCGTCGGGGGTGGGCGTGGGGACGGGCTGTGCGGTGGCCGGCGTGTGGTCCGGTGCCGTCGCGGGCCGGGGCGCCGGGGGTGCCGGGTCGGACTGTGCCGCGCCCGGCGTGTGCTCGGACGCGGTGACGGAAGGGGCCGGCGCCGACGGCCGTACCGCCTGCCGGAAGCTGCTGAAGCGGGCCACGCGGGCCTTGGCCGTGTCGGGAGCCGGTGCGCCGGGGGACGCGGCGGTGCCCGGCGCCGAGCGGGCGCGTTCGGCCTCGGCGAGCGTACGGCCCCGGCGCCGCTTGGGCAGCCCGGCCGGGCCCTCCTCCGGCGGCGCGGCGGAGTCGTGGACGACGGCGGTGTCCACCGCGACCGGAACCGGCGCCGGCGCCGGCGGGCCGCTCACGGGGGGCGGGGCGGCGGCGGCCGGGGCGGGGCTGGTCAGGATGTCCTGCGGGATCAGCACCAGCACGCCCGTGCCGCCGCGCGCCGACGGCCGGAACGACACCTTCAGCCCGTGCTTGCGGGCCAGCCGGCCGACCACGGCGAGCCCGAGCCGGGTGCCGGTGAGACCGCCGAGGCCGGTGATGTCACCGGAGACCGCCTGCTCGGCTCGGCGCAGCTGCACCTCGCCCATCACCAGCCCGCTGTCCTCCACGGACACGATGACACCGGCCGGCACCTCCTCCACGTAGACATGGACCTCGGCGGTCGGCGGCGAGAAGTTCGCGGCGTTGTCGAGGAGTTCGGCGAGCGCGTGCATCACGCCCTCGGCGGCGTGCCCGGCGACGAAGGCCTCGCTGGCCGAGTGCACCCGGACCCGCCGGTAGCCGGCGATCCGGCCCATCGCGCCGCGCAGGATCGACTCCATCCCGATCGGCCGCGCCCACCGGCGGCCCGAACGCGCCCCGGTGAGCACGGCGACGGAGTCGGCGAGCCGGCCGGCCTGGGCGGTGCGGTGGTCGAGATGGAGCAGGTCGGCCAGCACCTCCTCGTCGGTGTGCCGGTCCTCCATCGCCCGCAGGTCGGCGAGCGTGGCCGTGGCGAGGGCCTGCATCCGGGCGGCGGCGTTGGAGGTGGCGGAGAGCGCGGTGGCCCGTTCCCGCCGGGCCCGCTCCGACTCGCCGGCCAGCCGGGCGTTCTCCTGCCGCAGCCGGTCCAGCTCGCGCGCGGCCTCCTGCTCGAACCGGGCGCGGCCGGCCTCGAACGACTCCGTCAACTCCGCGCGCTGCTGGGCGAGTTCGTCGATGAGCCGCTGCTGCTCCTGGCGCGCCTCCTCAAGGGTGCGGGCCTGCTGCTGGAGCAGCCGCCCGATGTCCTGGGTGGCGCCCTCCAGCCTGCGCCGGCTGGTGCGCGCGGTGTGCAGGGCGTGCGCGGCCGTCGCCACCGCCGCGCTCAGTACGACGGCTGCCGCGCCCGCGCCCCAGGCGAGCGGGGCCCGGACGGTGCCGGGCGCCGCCGCCACGGCCGCGCAGACCACGAGCGCCGACAGCGCACCGGTCACGGCGAAGGCGCAGGCGAACGTACGGAGGGAAGGGCGGTCGCCGGGATGCGTGGGCGCGGTCATCGGTCCGGTGGGATCCTCGCGGCAGAGACGGTGACACAAGTGGTCAAGTGGCCGTAACTATACGAGGGTTAGTGATCGAAACAGAACGGTTCCATGCTCTTTCCCCGTGTACCGGGACGCCGTACCGGGACGGTTGTAGGGCATTCGGGTGAAACGGACCCCCGCGCACGCCCGCCGGGTCGGCGTGCCCCTGTGGCGCCGCCCACTGCGCCGGTGTGATGGTTTTCGCACCTCGACCCGTGCGGGCACCCCCTAGGGTGGCCGCGAGTACGGCAGGGCGTGGCTGACACCAGGGTGTTCGTCGCCGGCAGGGCAGCTGAAGGGAATCCAGGATGTTCCGCAAGGTGCTGGTCGCCAACCGTGGAGAGATCGCGATCCGCGCGTTCCGGGCGGGCTACGAACTCGGCGCGCGAACCGTCGCCGTGTTCCCGCACGAGGACCGCAACTCGCTGCACCGGCTGAAGGCCGACGAGGCGTACGAGATCGGGGAACCGGGGCACCCGGTGCGGGCCTACCTCTCCGTCGAGGAGATCGTGGCCGCCGCCCGCCGGGCGGGCGCCGACGCCGTCTACCCGGGCTACGGCTTCCTGTCGGAGAACCCGGAACTGGCCCGCGCCTGCGAGGAGGCCGGCATCACCTTCGTCGGCCCGAGCGCGGCCACGCTGGAGCTGACCGGCAACAAGGCCCGCGCGGTCGCCGCCGCCCGCGCGGCCGGCGTACCGGTGCTCGGCTCCTCCCAGCCCTCCACCGACGTGGACGAACTGGTGCGCGCAGCCGAGGAGATCGGCTTCCCCGTCTTCGTCAAGGCGGTCGCCGGGGGCGGCGGGCGCGGCATGCGCCGCGTGGAGGACCCGGCCCAGCTGCGCGAGTCCATCGAGGCCGCCTCCCGCGAGGCCGCGTCCGCGTTCGGCGACCCGACCGTCTTCCTGGAGAAGGCCGTCGTGGAGCCCCGCCACATCGAGGTGCAGATCCTCGCCGACGGCGAGGGCAACGTGATCCACCTCTTCGAGCGGGACTGCTCGGTGCAGCGCCGCCACCAGAAGGTCATCGAGCTGGCCCCCGCGCCCAACCTGGACCCGGAGCTGCGCGACCGGATCTGCGCCGACGCCGTCCGCTTCGCCCGCGAGATCGGCTACCGCAACGCCGGCACCGTGGAGTTCCTGCTCGACCGCGCCGGAAACCACGTGTTCATCGAGATGAACCCGCGCATCCAGGTCGAGCACACCGTGACCGAGGAGGTCACCGACGTCGACCTGGTCCAGGCCCAGATGCGGATCGCCTCCGGCCAGACCCTCGCCGACCTCGGCCTCTCCCAGGACACGGTCACCCTGCGCGGCGCCGCCCTCCAGTGCCGCATCACCACCGAGGACCCCGCCAACGGCTTCCGCCCGGACACCGGCCGGATCAGCGCCTACCGCTCCCCGGGCGGCTCCGGCATCCGGCTCGACGGCGGCACCACCCACGCCGGTACGGAGATCAGCGCGCACTTCGACTCCATGCTGGTCAAGCTGACCTGCCGGGGCCGCGACTTCCCCGCCGCGATCGGCCGGGCCCGGCGCGCGGTCGCCGAGTTCCGCATCCGCGGTGTCGCCACCAACATCCCGTTCCTCCAGGCGGTCCTGGACGACCCCGACTTCCAGGCCGGCCGGGTCACGACCTCCTTCATCGAGCAGCGCCCGCACCTGCTGACCGCCCGCTCCTCCGCCGACCGCGGCACCAAGCTGCTCACCTACCTCGCCGACGTCACCGTCAACAAGCCGCACGGCCGGCGGCCCGATCTGCTCGACCCGCTGACCAAGCTGCCCCCGCTGCCGGCGGGCGAGCCGCCCGCCGGCTCCCGCCAGGTCCTCGTGGACCTCGGCCCCGAGGGCTTCGCCCGGCACCTGCGCGAGTCGCCGACCATCGGCGTCACCGACACCACCTTCCGCGACGCCCACCAGTCCCTGCTCGCCACCCGGGTGCGCACCAAGGACCTGCTCGCCGTCGCCCCGGTCGTCGCCCGCACCCTGCCGCAGCTGCTGTCCCTGGAGTGCTGGGGCGGCGCCACCTACGACGTCGCCCTGCGCTTCCTCGCCGAGGACCCCTGGGAGCGGCTGGCCGCCCTGCGCGAGGCCGTGCCCAACATCTGCCTCCAGATGCTGCTGCGCGGCCGCAACACCGTCGGCTACACCCCGTACCCGACCGAGGTGACCGACGCCTTCGTACAGGAGGCCGCCGCCACCGGCATCGACATCTTCCGCATCTTCGACGCCCTCAACGACGTCGGCCAGATGCGCCCCGCCATCGACGCCGTACGCGAGACCGGCACCGCGATCGCCGAGGTCGCCCTCTGCTACACCGCCGACCTCAACGACCCCGGCGAGCGGCTCTACACCCTCGACTACTACCTGCGCCTGGCCGAGCAGATCGTCGACGCCGGCGCCCACGTCCTCGCCATCAAGGACATGGCGGGCCTGCTGCGTGCCCCGGCCGCCGCCAGGCTGGTCTCCGCGCTGCGCCGCGAGTTCGACCTGCCCGTGCACCTGCACACGCACGACACCGCGGGCGGCCAGCTCGCCACCTACCTCGCCGCGATCCAGGCCGGCGCCGACGCGGTGGACGGCGCGGTGGCCTCCATGGCCGGTACGACGTCCCAGCCGTCGCTGTCCGCGATCGTCGCCGCCACCGACCACTCCGAGCGGCCCACCGGCCTCGACCTCCAGGCCGTCGGCGACCTGGAGCCGTACTGGGAGGGTGTCCGCAGGATCTACGCCCCGTTCGAGGCGGGCCTCGCCTCGCCGACCGGCCGGGTCTACCACCACGAGATCCCCGGCGGCCAGCTGTCCAACCTGCGCACCCAGGCCGTCGCCCTCGGCCTCGGCGACCGCTTCGAGGACATCGAGGCGATGTACGCGGCCGCCGACCGCATCCTCGGCCGGCTGGTCAAGGTCACCCCGTCCTCCAAGGTGGTCGGCGACCTCGCGCTGCACCTCGTCGGCGCCGGCGTCTCCCCGGACGCCTTCGAGGCCACGCCCGACAGGTTCGACATCCCGGACTCGGTGATCGGCTTCCTGCGCGGCGAGCTGGGCACCCCGCCCGGCGGCTGGCCGGAGCCGTTCCGCACCAAGGCACTCCAGGGCCGCGCGGCGGCCAGGCCCCTGCCGGAGCTGTCCGCCGAGGACCGCGAGGGCCTGGCCAAGGACCCGCGGGCCACCCTCAACCGGCTGCTGTTCCCCGGCCCGACCCGCGAGTTCGACACGCACCGGCAGTCGTACGGCGACACCAGCGTGCTGGACAGCAAGGCCTTCTTCTACGGCCTGCGCCCGGGCAAGGAGTACGCCGTCGACCTGGAGCCCGGCGTCCGGCTGCTGATCGAGCTGCAGGCCATCGGCGAGGCCGACGAGCGCGGTATGCGCACCGTGATGTCCACGCTGAACGGCCAGCTCCGCCCGATCCAGGTCCGTGACCGCGCGGCGGCCTCCGACATCCCGGTGACCGAGAAGGCCGACCGCTCCAACCCGGGCCATGTCGCGGCACCCTTCGCCGGTGTGGTGACCCTGGCCGTCGCCGAGGGCGAGGAGGTGGCGGCCGGCGCCACGATCGCCACCATCGAGGCGATGAAGATGGAGGCCACCATCACCGCTCCCAAGGCGGGCCGCGTCTCCCGGCTGGCCATCACCCGCATCCAGCAGGTGGAGGGCGGTGACCTGCTGGCCGAACTGGTCTGACGCGCCGGGCGCCCCGCGCGGCCGGCCGGGTCCGTCGGCCCGCCGCGCGTGTCCGGTGCGAAGCGCCTATCCGCGCCCGATGAGGTGGCGCAGGTGGGAGAGGAGCAGGTTGGGGTCGCGCCGGGTGGTGAAGGCGGCGCTCGGCACGTACACGGTCCGGCCGCGGACGGCCACCGAGGTCGGGTTGGACAGGCCGTCCCGGGCGGTGAGCACGTCCGTGACGGTGCCGTCCGGCTGGACCAGGACGACCCTGCTGCCGGTGTTGAGCGCGGCCAGCACGCTCCGGCCGTGCCCGGGGAAGGTGAAGTCGTCGATGCCGGGGAGCGCGTCGGCCCGGGTCTCGACGGGTCCGGCGCTGCCGTCCGAGCCGACGGGGATGCGCAGCAGGGTGCCCCGGTCGCTGTTGGACACCCACACGGCGTCCCGGCGGATCTTGATGCCGTTGGCGCCGAAGCCGTGCGCCGGCGGCGCCGGGAGCGGGGCCAGCGCCCTTCCCGCCACCCACGCCGTGGCCGTGCCGCCCGCCTGCGGGACGCGCCAGATCGTGCCGCGCACCGAGTCGGCCGCGTAGAGCACGCCTCGCTGCTCGTCCAGGGCCAGCCCGTTGGGCAGCCCGTCGGCCGGCAGCGCGGCGATCCGCCGCGGCGCGCCGCCGTCGGGGGAGAGGCGCCAGATGCCGGTCGCGTCGGTGCCGGTGGCGTAACCGACGTACAGCGTGCCGTCGTGGGCGCGGGCGATGCCGGTGACGGCGGCGCGGTGCACGAGCGGGGTGGCCGGGTGCGCCACGGCGGGCAGGGTCGCGCGGACGCTGGTGCGGCCGTCGGGGGTGACATGGGCGATCTGCCGGGCGAAGGCGAGGGTCAGATCGGCGGAACCGTCGCGGTCGAGCACGATGTTCTCGGGTGTCTGCCCGGCGGCCAGGTCGAAGTGGGTGAGGACGCTCGCGTCCGTGACGAGGGGCTCGTCGCCGGTGGCGGGCGCGGCGGCGACCAGGCCGAGCGCGAGCGCGGCCGTGGCGACACCGGTCAGGCGGGGAAGTCGGGGCATGTGACCTCTTTTCGGTCGGCGCGCGGGGCGCCGGCGTGCGGGGCCACACCAACATGACGGGGGACGGGTCGCCGGTGGCGGGAGCCGGGCCGCGGGATCGCCCGCGCGGCCCACCGCCGGGCGCCCCACCGGGCGCGCCCGGGTGACGCCCGGGGCCCGGACCGTCAGTCCCAGAGCGGATACGTCATGACCTGCTGGAAGCCCTCCGGACGGTCCTTGGGGTAGGTCAGGCTCATCCGGGTGTAGTGCTGGACGCCCGGGTGCTTCTTCCAGGGCTTGGCGTCGTCGAGGCGGACGGTCACCGGGTACGCGTGGAAGCGGCCGGCCGCGCAGTACGGCTTGCAGTCGTTGACCATGTTCACGCCCACCGCGGTGGCGCCGCCCGGACTCCACTGCGACCAGTGGAGTCCGGTCAGCCGGCTGTTGCCGTCACCGCAGGCCAGGATGAAGTCGCCGGGCCGTACGGTGCGGTGCCAGAGGCAGTCGACCAGGACGGGCCGCGCCGCGCCGGTGTGGGCGGGAGGAGCGGCGGCGGTGACCGGCGGACTCGCCGTGGCCGTGGTCATGGACGCTGTGAGCAGGGCTCCGGCCGCCAGGGTGACCGCCGTTCCCACCAGTGATCCGCGCATGGTCGCTCCCACCCGTCGTACTGTGTCCGACCGCGTGCCCCCGACGCTACGACCGTCCTGCCGATTGCACCAGTCGCGCAGGTCGGACCCGGTGTCGGCCGCGGTCGGCCGTGGTCAGCCGTGGGAGACGGTCAGCCCGTAGAACGCCACACGGGCGCCGGCGGTGGTGCTGTCGGAGGAGGACTGGTTGTAGGACCCGGCCTTGAAGTACTGCTTGTACGGCTTGAAGGCGGACGGGATGGCGTAGCGGCTGGTGCTGCCGTTCACGGTCAGTTCGACGGTGTTCCCGCCGGAGACGGCGATGGTGTAGGTCCACGTCTTGCCGACGGAGACGTGCCCGACGGGGTGCTGGGTCTGGCCGCCGGACGGCGAGTCCTCGGTGCCGAGGACGATGTCCCCGTTCGCGTGGTAGTACAGCTCCACCAGCGGCTTGGTGGAGGAGCCGCCGGAGCCGAGGTGGATCTGGCCGACGCACACGTTCTTGGTCACGGAGACGACCCGCAGGGTGGCGCTCAGCCGGTGGGAGCCGCTCAGCGGCCAGTCGGCCGCGCTGCCGTCGCGGTTCATCTCGCGCAGCTCGGAGCGGGCGTAGTTCGAGTTCGGTGTGGTGACGCCCTTCTCGGGCGCCCAGAACGTCATCGCGCCGTCGCGGGTGTCGGTGTAGAAGTACTGGTCCTGGTAGCCGTTGGCGCCCTGGAGCCGGGACGAGGGGATGGTGGTCGGGGAGCCGGGCGAGCCGACGGGCTCCTGGAGCTGCCAGACGGACAGGTCGAAGTTGCCGCCGGGCGCGACGTGCGGGTCTGCCGCGTTCGCGCCGCCGGTGCCGAGCGCGGTGAGGGCGACGGCGAGGGCCGCCGTGGCCGTCGCCGTGAGAAGCCGTGACCGGTTCATGTGGGGGTCCTTTCGTCGGACCGGGATGCGTTCAGCATGGTGAACGTTGAACGCATCCTTGGTCGTCGATGACCCGAGAAGCTAAAGGTCTGAACCAGACACGTCAAGAGTGGCGGCAGACCTCAGCAGGCGCCCTCGTCCTGCCAGGGTCCCCACTGCGAGGCGCCGGGCACCTCGTTCTGGGTCCACCACTTCGCCTTCCAGTTGTGCTTGCCGTACGAGACCTCGTTGCCCTGCGTGTACACCGCGCTCGCGCTCCACGCCGGCTTGCAGGAGCCCGGCGTCGGCGTCGGCGTGGGAGTCGGGGTGGGGGTCGTGCTCGGCGGGGTGGCTCCGGCGAACTGCACCGAGTACTTCGCGAAGTCCCACGCGTTCTGGGGCACGCTGGAACACGTGCCGGAGGTGCGACCGCCGTTGTCGGCAGGGGTGCACTGCCGGTCGCGGTTCAGCGACCAGAAGGTGAACCGGTCCATGTGGTGGCTCGTGGCGTAGTCGAGGACGGTCTGGAAGTCGGCCTGCGTGAAGAACTCGCCGGTGTCGCTACGGCCGTTCATGCCCGAGAAGCCCTCATGGGCGTAGGCGGTCGCCTGGTCCCAGCCGAACGTGGACTGGAGGACGGAGTTGAAGTTGGTGAGCGCGGCGGTCTGGCTCGCCGCGCCGTTGAAGCCGCCGTCGAACGGCATGATGGAGAAGTTGTTCGGGGTGAACCCCTGCGACTTGGCCTCCAGCAGCATCTGCTTGCCGAACCAGCCGGTGCCGTCCGCCGTACCGGCCGTGGTCACGGAGACGTACAGCCCCGGGTTGTTCTGCTGGAGGATCTTCGCGGCGCCGATCTCGTTGTGGATCGCCGCGCTGTTCTCGTACTCCGGCTCCTCCAGGTCGAAGTCGACGGCGTGCAGCCCGTACTTGGTGATGACCTGCTGGTAGGCCGCCGCCGTGGACGCCGGGTCGGCGCAGGCCTGGCCGAGCTTGGTGCCGCCGTAGCCGCCGATGGAGACGGAGACGTCGCCGCCCTTGGCGCGGATGGCAGCGATCGCCGACTGGACGGCGGTGTCCGAGGAGACCGGCGCGGTGCCGCCCCAAGTGGGCGTGCAACCGCCGCCGTTGGGGGCCAGGACGAACGCCAGCTGGAAGGCCTTCAGACCGGTGGCGTCCATGATGGCGCCCGGGTCCGGCGGGTCGTTGTCCAGCGGCATCAGATAGGGGGCGGCGGCGTACCAGCGGTTGGCGAGCGCGGTGGTCGCGCCCGAGGCGTTGCCCGCGACCAGTGCGGTGGCGCCGACGGCGGCGAGGGTGACGGCCGCCGCCGCGCCCAGACATGCCCGAAGACGTCTCACGTCTGCCTCCAGAGGGTGGAAAGTGCGGGGACCCCGAAGCGGGGAGCCCCACCCTCCGGGAGCTGTTGCGGCCACGTCAATAAGTTGGACTAGACCAAAGTGTGCTTTGGACTAGACCATGCGACTTCTTTACCTGGCGTCGACCGAAGGCCCGGGCCGGCCGCGGGCGATCAGACAGGCCGGCACGGCCACCGCGGCGCCGATGCACAGCAGCGCGGGATAGCCCAGCGCGTGCACGAGCTGACCGCCGACCGCACCGGCCAGGGACAGGCCCACGAACAGGGCGCTGTTGTTCCACGACAACAGGGCGGTCGCCCGCTCGGGGAACACGTCGACCAGATGGCGCTGCTGGGCGGGGAAGAAGCCGTACGCGGCGGGCGCGAACAGGGCCAGGGCACCGGCCAGCACCCCGGTGAGGGGGAACACCAGCGCCACGACGGCTTCCAGGACCGCCATCAGCGCCAGTGCCGACCTGGTGACCCGCACCGGATCGGCCCGGTCCGCGTACCGGCCGCCCACCTGCCCGCCGACGACGGCACCGACGCCGTAGACGACCAGCAGCCACGGCACGGCGGCGGCCCGGCCGTCGGAGTGCAGCGCGACGGCCAGGAAGGTGTAGAGGCTGTACACCGAGAACGCCCACAGGGTCGTCACGGCTACGGCGGCTACGGCGATCCCCTTGCCGGGGGGCCGGGTGGGGGGCCCGGGTGGCGCCGTGCCCGCGCCGGGAGGCTCGCCCGGACCAGGGCGTCCCTTCGGCTCCGGTGCCGGTGCGCCCGTGCCGGGTCCCCCGTCCCGCTCCGGTACCGCGGTCCCCGTCGGCGTCGGACGGCGGGCCCGCCAGGCGAACAGGTGGGGGAACGCCAGCAGGAACGTGCCCGCAGCCAGGATGACGAACGCCGCCCGCCAGCCCACGTACCGCCCCAGGAGTGAGCCGGCCGGTGCGCCCACCCACAGGGCGGTGAGCAGGCCCGAGCCGACCACGGCCAGGAGCTGCGCCCGGGCCTGGGGCCGGGCACGGGTGCTGACCAGGGCGTACACCGTGGGGCCGGTCGCGGCGGCCGCGAGACCGGCCACCACGCGGGCCAGCAGCAGGACACCGAAACCCGGCGCCAGCGTCGTGCCGACGTTGGCCGCGGAGAACAGCACCAGCGCCACCACCAGCACCGAAGCCCGGTCCCATCGGTCGCAGACCCAGCCCGCGAACGGCGACGCCACCACGTACGCGACCGAGAAGGCCGTGACCAGCAGGCCGGTGCCGGCCACGGAGACGGCGAACGACGCCGCGATCTGCGGGAGCAGCGGCGCCACCACGAACAGGTCGGTTCCCACCAGGAACTGCGTCAGCCAGGCCAGCGCGACCGGCCCGGCGGACAGACCGGACACCGTGTCCACGGCAGGCTCGTCGCGGGGCGACTGCATGGTCCGACGCTAGGGCCTGTGCCGGGGCGCGGCCATCGGGGACGTACAGCCGGCTGAAACCGGAGCGCTCCCGCCCCGGTCAGGCGGGCGGACCGGCGATGCGCAGGCCGGCTGCCAGGGCCGGCGCGGGGGTGGCCGTCCCGCCCGTGGCGTCCGTCCACCAGTCGGAGCCGTCCTCGACATAGCGCAGGAGCACACCCTCACGGATCGCCCAGGGGCAGACGACGGTCCGCTTCAGGCCCATCAGCTTCAGTGCCGTGTGTCCGACGACCGCCCCGGCCAGGCTCTGGGCGGCGCGCGGCGCCGAGATCCCGGGCAGCCGGGCGCGTTCGACGGCGGACAGCCCGGCGAGGGAGCGTACCGCCCCGCGCAGGTCCCGGCAGGCCAACTCCCGGTCCACGAACGGCCCGTACCGCCCCGGCGGGGCCCCGCACAACCGGGCCAGCTGCTGGAACGTACGCGAGGTGACGGCCGCCGTACGCGGACGCTCCCAGCGGATCCGCGAGGCCACGTCCCGCAGCTCGTGGCGGATCCGGCGGCGCAGCTCCTTCAGCTCGCCCGGCGCGGGCGGATCCTGGACGCCCAGGTACTCCCGGGTCAGCCGGCTCGCACCGAGCGGCAACGACGCGGCGAAGTCGGGCAGCCGGCCCCGGCCGAAGGCCACCTCCAGCGAGCCGCCGCCGATGTCCAGCAGCGCCAGCGGGCCCGCCTTCCAGCCGAGCCAGCGGCGGGCCGCCAGGAAGGTCAGCTCGGCCTCCGTCTCGCCGGGCAGGGTGCACATGCGGATACCGGTACCGGACGCCACCCGTTGCAGCACCTCGTGGCGGTTCGGCGCGCCGCGGACCACGGCGGTGGCGAAGGCCAGCGGGCCCGCCGCATGCCACCGCCGGGCCGTGGCGCCCGCCGCGGCCACCGCCTTCACCAGCTCGTCCACCGCCTCGCCGGCGATCGTGCCGTCCGGGCCGACCCGCTCGGCGAGGCGGAGCTTCCACTTCACGGTGTGCACCGGCAGCGGAACGCCCCCCTCCACGTCTGCGATCACCAACCGGACCGTTCTCGAACCCGCGTCCACCACGCTCACCCGCATGACCCGGGCGTACCCACTTCACCGGCGGCGACCCCCGAGCACGGGGGGCGTGCCGGTGCACGCACCACCCGGCCACGCGCCTCGGGACCGGCTCCCCCGCCACGTCCGCCGGCTCCCGCCCCCGGCCTGCGGTTGCTCGCCACCCCTGTCCGACTGTCCGAATCCCACCGCCTACCACCCCCGGCAGGCCCCCCGCTGCCCTTAGATGGTCATGACCGCGGGCGGCGCGGGGGAGTGGCGGGTGACCGGAGCGGATGCGATGAGGGTACTGGTGATCGGCGGTGGCATCGCGGGGACCGCGACCGCCCTGGGCCTGCACAAGGCCGGTCTCGACGTGACCGTGTTCGAGGCACACCCGGACACGGCCGAGGACATCGGCGCCTTCCTCACCCTGGCGAGCAACGGCATGCGGGCGCTCGCCGAGCTGGGTGCCACGCACGCCGTCACCGCCGTCGGTTTTCCGCTGACTTCCCTGCGGCTCCTGGACAGCCGGGGCACCGAGGTCGCGCACCAGCCGCTGGGCGAGGCCGACGACCCCGCCCTGCGCTACCGCTGTCTGCGCCGCGGCGAACTCAACGCGGCCCTCCAGGGCGAGGCCCTGCGGCGCGGGATCCGGCTGCGCCACGGCGCCCGCCTGGTGTCCGTGACGGACGGACCGGACGCCGTCACCACCCACTTCGCCGACGGCACCACCGCCACCGGGGACCTGCTCGTCGGCGCCGACGGACTCCATTCGACCGTACGCCGGCTGCTCCGGCCCGAGGTACGCCCCGCGTACGCCGGTCAGCGCGTCTACTACGGTTACACCGGCACCGCGCCCGCTCCCGGCCCGGAGGGCGCCATCACCATGGTGCGGGGCAGCGCGACCGCGTTCGGGTACGCGGTGTCCCCGGCGGGGGAGACGTACTGGTTCGCCCGTGCCGGCGGCGAGCCGCTGCCCGCCGGGGCGCCCGCCGCGCCCGCCGCCGAGCTGCGTTCCCGTCTGCTGCCGTTGCTGCGCGAGGACGCGACGCCCGCCGCCGGTCTGGTCGAGACGGCCGACGGGGCGATCATGGTCACCAACGCCACGGAGCTGCCCCTCGGCACGGCCTGGCACACGGGACGGGTGCTGCTCGTCGGCGACGCGGCCCACGCCGCCTCCCCGGCGACCGGCCAGGGTGCCTCGATGGCCCTGGAGGACGCCGTCGTCCTGGCCAAGGCGCTGCGCGACCTGCCCGACACCGAGGCCGCGTGCACCGCGTACGAACGGCACCGCCGCCCACGCGTCGAGCACAACATCACCGTCAGCGGCGGCCTCTCCCGGGGCACCCGCACGCCGTCCGGAACGGCACCGGTCGCGGCCCGCCCCACCGAGCCGGACGAACGGCTGCTCCGCCAACTGGCCTGGGACACCCCGCTGTCCATGGCCCCGACCGAGGCGCACTGAACGCCGGGACGGCCGCGTCGACGGCCTCTTCCGCCTCGCAGCCGCACGCACCATTCCCCGCTCGGGCCGGCGCGAGGGCGCCGTCACCCGAAGCCGACCTGACGCGGAGGGGAGGGCCCGGCGGACAGCGTGCACTTCGCCGCCGGTATCGCCCTGGGCCGGCCGGCCGCACGGTGACCGGCCTGTACGGCGAACCGGGCACCGGCGCGGGCGGGCTGATCGCGGCGGCCGACGGCGAGACCCACGCCGTCTTGCTGTACCCGTTCAGGCGTCAGCGGCCCGCGCCCCGTTGAGCCGGCCCCGTGCCGAGCGCCCCGTTGAGCCGGCCGCGGGCCGTCTCGACGCGGCGCGCCGCCGTCTGATGTGATGCCCGCATGACCCTGGCCGACGACCTCGCCGCCCGCTTCGGCCGGGCCCTGGACACCCGCCCGGAGGCCCTGCGGGACGCCGCGCGGGACTTCGGGCACCTGGTGCGGGAGGCTCCGCTGGCCGTGCTGCGCCCGCGGTCCGCCGCACAGATCCAGGACGTGCTGGAGTTCGCCGGGCCCCGGCACCTCCCGGTCGGTGTGCGCGGCGGCGGCCACTCGCTGTACGGCCAGAGCCAGGCGGGCGGCGGGATCGTCCTGGACCTGGGCGACCTGAACCGCGTCGGACCGGTGACAGACAGTCACGTCACCGTACAGGCGGGCGCGTTGTGGCGGGACGTGCTGGCCGCCACCCTGCCGCACGGCCGTACACCCCCGGTCCTCACCGACTACCTGGGCGCGGGCGTCGGCGGAGTCCTCTCCGCGGGCGGCCTCGGCGGCGCCACCCACCGGCACGGCCTGGTCGCGGACCAGGTGCGGGAGCTCGAAGTGGTGACCGGAGCGGGGGAGCACCGGATCTGCTCGCCCGACCGGGTCCCCGCGCTGTTCCACACCGTCCTCGCCGGACTCGGCCAGTGCGCCGTCATCGTCGGGGCCACCCTGCGCCTGGTCCCCGCACCCGAACGCGTCCGCCGGTACTGCCTCTTCTACGACGACCTGCCCCGCTACCTCGCCGACCAGCGGCGGCTCGCGGAAGAAGGACGCTTCACCTACCTGGAGGGCCAGGCACGCCCGGTCGGGGACCGCGGCTGGCGGTACATGATCGAGGCCGTGGCCCCGCACGACGGCCCGCGCCCGCCCGACGACGGCCGCCTGCTCGACGGACTCGCCCACGATCCGGCCACCCTGGAGACGGCCGACCTCGGGTACGCCGAGTTCGCCCACCGCGTCGACACGGACGAGGAGACGCTCCGCGCGACGGGGGAGTGGCTGCACCCGCACCCCTGGCTCAACCTGCTCCTCCCGCACGGAACCGCCGAACACGTCGTCCGCTCCGTGCTCGCCGACCCGGCCTTCGCCGACCTGCGCACCACCGGCCTCGTCCTGCTCTACCCGCTCCGCTCCGACCGGCTGCGCGCACCCCTCTTCCGCCGCCCGGCGGGCCATGTCCTGTGGCTGTTCGCCCTGTTGCGCACGGCTCCGCCGGACAGCCCCGGGACGGCCGCCCGGATGGTGGCCGCCAACCGCGCCGCCCACGACCTGGCCCGGGCCGCCGGCGCCGTGGCCTATCCGGTCAACGCCCTGCCGCTGTCCGCCGCCGACTGGCGGGAGCACCACGGCACCGGCTGGCGGGCCTTCGCGGACGCCAAACGGCGCCACGACCCGTGTCTGATCCTGGGCCGCGGCCACGGTCTGCGCCTCTGAGCGAAGTCCCCGGCCCGAACCGGCGGTTGAAGGAATCTGGTGTCCGACGTCTTGTGGCCCGCTTGGTTCATCCCTTAAATCAAAACATGAACTAAGCCGTGGGGTCAGGCGTGTCGACCCCGCCCTCGTCTGGAGCCGCCGTATGAGACTGAGATCCCTGGGTGTCGCGCTCGCCGCCACGGCAGCGCTGATCGCCCTGCCCACCACACATCCCTCGGCCGCCGCCGCCGAAACCCCCCTGTCCCAGGGGAAGACGGCCACCGCCTCGTCCCAGGAGAACAGCGGCACCGCCGCCGCCCTCGCCGTCGACGGCGACACCGGGACCCGCTGGTCCTCGGCCGCGGGCGACGACCAGTGGATCCGCGTCGACCTCGGGGCCACCGCCACCGTCGACCGCGTCGTCCTCGACTGGGAGGCCGCCTACGGCAAGGACTACAAGGTCCAGATCTCCGCGGACGGCACCACCTGGACCGACCTGAAGTCCGTCACCGGCTCCGACGGCGGCTCCGACACCCTCGACGTCTCCGGCCGGGGCCGCTACGTACGGATGCTCGGCGTGCACCGCGCCACGCAATGGGGCTACTCCCTCTGGGAGTTCCAGGTGTTCGGCAGCGCCGACGGCGGCCGGCCGGGCTGCGGCACCGCCAACGCCGCCCAGGGCAGGCCCGCCACGGCCTCCTCCACCGAGAACGCCGGCACGCCCGCCTCCGCCGCCGTCGACGGCGACACCACGACCCGTTGGTCCAGCCAGGCCGCCGACCCGCAGTGGCTCCGGATCGACCTCGGCGCCGTCGAGGACCTGTGCGGGATCGACCTGAACTGGGAGGCCGCCTACGGCAAGGACTTCCAGCTCCAGGCCTCCACCGACGGCCAGAGCTGGAACACCCTCAAGACCGTCACCGCGGCGACCGGCGGCACGGCGTCCTACGACGTCACCGGCTCCGGCCGGTACGTGCGCGTCTACGGCACCGCCCGCGGCACCGGCTACGGCTACTCCCTGTGGGAGGTCGCCGTGCACACCGGCACCACCGGCGTCCCGCCCGTCCAGGGCGGCGGAGACCTCGGCCCGAACGTCATCGTCGTCGACCCCTCCACCCCGGGCCTCCAGCAGAAGTTCGACGACGTCTTCGCCCGGCAGGAGTCGGCCCAGTTCGGCACCGGCCGCTACCAGTTCCTGCTCAAGCCCGGCACCTACAACGGCATCAACGCCCAACTCGGCTTCTACACCTCGATCTCCGGCCTCGGCCTCAACCCCGACGACACCCGGATCAACGGTGACGTCACCGTCGACGCCGGCTGGTTCAATGGCAACGCCACCCAGAACTTCTGGCGTTCGGCCGAGAACCTCTCCCTGAACCCGGTCAGTGGCACCGACCGCTGGGCCGTCGCGCAGGCCGCGCCCTTCCGCCGGATCCACGTCCTGGGCGGCCTCAACCTCGCCCCCAACGGCTACGGCTGGGCCTCCGGCGGCTACATCGCGGACTCGAAGATCGACGGTACGGTCGGTCCGTACTCCCAGCAGCAGTGGTACACCCGGGACAGCTCGGTCGGCGGCTGGACCAACGGCGTGTGGAACATGACGTTCTCCGGTGTCCAGGGCGCCCCCGCGACCAACTTCGACAGCGGCCCGTACACCACCCTGGACACCACCCCGGTCTCCCGCGAGAAGCCCTTCCTCTACCTGGACGGCTCCGCCTACAAGGTGTTCGTCCCGGCCAAGCGCACGAACGCCCGGGGTGTCTCCTGGCCCGCGAACGCGGGCACGTCCCTGCCGCTCGACCGGTTCTACGTCGTCAAGCCGGGTGCCACCGCCGCCACCATCAACGCGGCACTCGCCCAGGGCCTCAACCTCCTGTTCACCCCCGGCATCTACCACCTCGACCAGACCATCGACGTCACCCGCCCCGACACCGTCGTCCTCGGTCTCGGCCTCGCCACCCTGGTCCCGGACAACGGAGTCGACGCGATGCACGTCGCCGACGTCGACGGCGTGCGGCTCGCCGGGTTCCTGATCGACGCCGGTCCCGTCAAGTCCGACACCCTGCTGCGCATCGGCGCCCCGGGAACGCACACCGACCACTCCGCCGACCCCACCACCATGCAGGACGTGTTCGTCCGCGTCGGCGGCGCCGGACCCGCGCTCGCCACCAACTCCGTGGTCGTGAACAGCGACGACGTCGTCATCGACCACACCTGGCTCTGGCGCGCCGACCACGGCGACGGCGTCGGCTGGGACACCAACCGCGCCGACTACGGCCTGCGCGTGAACGGCGACGACGTCCTCGCCACCGGCCTGTTCGTGGAGCACTTCAACAAGTACGACGTCTACTGGAGCGGAGAACGCGGCCGGACGATCTTCTTCCAGAACGAGAAGGCGTACGACGCCCCGAACGCCGCCGCCATCACCCACGACGGCATCACCGGCTACGCGGCCTACAAGGTCGACGACTCCGTCACCACCCACGAGGCATGGGGCCTGGGCAGCTACTGCAACTACACGGCCGACCCGTCGATCGTGCAGGCGCACGGCTTCCAGGTGCCGGTGCGCCCGGGGATCAGGATGCACGACCTGCTGGTGATCAGCCTCGGCGGCAAGGGCCAGTACGCGCACGTCGTCAACAGCACCGGCGCACCCACCTCGGGCACCGACACGGTCCCGTCCAAGGTGACGTCCTTCCCGTAAGGGCCCCGGCCGGCCTCCGGCCACCGCCCGGAGGCCCCCGGGTCCTGCCACGCGCGGCCGCGCAGCCGCGCGTGGCAGGCCGTCGGCCGTGCAGGCCGGCGCCTCCACCACCGCCGGCAGCACCCGGCGGCCCCGCTCGCCCCACGTCCTCGCCCCACGTCCGCGAACTCGAACAGGCCGTCCTGCCCCGCGACGCCTTCATCGGACCGGCTGAACAGCTACCCGCCGAGCGGGCCGGGCCGTGCCGCCGCCGAGATGGGCCGAAAGGGTCTGCCCTTGCCCGCCGGGCGTGCCGGTCGTCGCGCCCGGCGAGGTGATCACCGCGGAGGTCCTCGACCACCTGAGCGGCGGTGTCACCCACGGCGTCCTCATCGCGGGCGCGGCGGACCCCTCCCTGGAGACGCTCCGCGTCCCGACCCGCCCCCGACCGGATCGGCTCCCGGGCCGCCCGCGCCGCTCCGGCACGTGGCCGCCCGAACTGCGCCGGGCGGGGTCTGCGCCTAGGGTGGCGGGTGCGGGCGGCCGGGTTTCCCGTCTGCCCCGGGTCAAGCAGCCGGCCCTGCGGACGGACGGACACGTCCTCGGCAGGGGGCGCTCGGCCCTGCCGGTGGTCACCGGGTCGGACCAGCGCGTCCGGCGGGCCCGCCTCCCGGCAACTCGATACGAGACGGCCCGACTTCACCCCGACCGGAAATCCCCCGTGATTCCCGGTTTCGGACGCCCCGGCCCGGGGACCCCGGTACCGGGGCCACCGGCGACCCTTTCGTTATGGATTGGCCTGATAAACGGATATGCCCTGGTGTCGGCGCCCGCCCCGGCGTGGCCACCGCATCGGGCACCCACCTCGCCCATGCCGGGCCCACCCCCGTGACCCAGCGAAGGAAAAGGTACTGATGAGCGAGACGAACCCCCTGAAGCGCGCGGCGGACAAGGTGGCCGACGCCCTGCACGGTGAACCCGCGGGCCCCGAGGACGGGATCCCGGGGAAGCCGGGATCCCGGTCGCCGTCGGTCGCCGAACCCACCGAACCCCATGACCCGCTGCCCCCCAAGCCCGACCAGACCGGCCCGGACACCGTCTCGCCCACCGGACAGCCGACCGGCGCCGACCAGGCCCGGATGGCGCAGAGCGGCAGCTATCTGACCAACGCCCAGGGCACTCGGCTGTACGACACCGACCACTCCCTCAAGGCCGGCCCCCGCGGACCGGTCCTCCTGCAGGATCACCACCTGCGGGAGAAGATCATGCACTTCGACCACGAGCGCATCCCCGAGCGCGTGGTCCACGCCCGCGGCGCCGGCGCGCACGGCGTGTTCCGCAGCTACGGCACCGCCGCCGACGTCACCAAGGCCGCCTTCCTCGCCGAGGACGTCGAGACACCGGTGTTCGTCCGCTTCTCCACCGTGCTCGGCTCCCGGGGCTCCTCCGACACCGTCCGCGACACCCGCGGCTTCGCGACGAAGTTCTACACCAGCGAGGGCGTCTTCGACCTGGTCGGCAACAACATCCCCGTCTTCTTCATCCAGGACGCCATCAAGTTCCCGGACGTCATCCACGCCGGCAAGCCGCACCCCGACCGGGAGATCCCGCAGGCCCAGAGCGCCCACGACACCTTCTGGGACTTCGTCACCCTGCACACCGAGGCCACCCACCACACCCTGTGGAACATGTCCGACCGGGGCATCCCGCGCTCGTACCGCACGATGGAGGGCTTCGGCGTCCACACCTTCCGCCTGGTCAACGCCGAGGGCCGGACGACCCTGGTGAAGTTCCACTGGAAGCCGAAGCTGGGCGTGCACTCCCTGGTGTGGGAGGAGGCGCAGATCATCAACGGCGTCGACCCCGACTTCCACCGCCGGGACCTCGCCGACGCCATCGAGGCGGGCGCCTACCCCGAGTGGGAGTTCGGCATCCAGACCTTCCCTGACACCCCCGACCAGACCTTCGAGGGCATCGACCTGCTGGACCCGACGAACATCGTCCCCGAGGAACTCGCCCCCGTGCAGCCGATCGGGCTGCTCACCCTCAACCGCAACCCGTCGAACTTCTTCGCCGAGACCGAGCAGGTCGCCTTCCACGTCGGCCACCTCGTCCCCGGCATCGACGTCACCGACGACCCGCTGCTCGCCGGCCGGCTCTTCTCCTACCTCGACACCCAGATCACCCGCCTGGGCGGCCCCAACTTCCCGCAGCTGCCCATCAACCGGCCGCACGCACCCGTCAACGACATGCTGCGCGACGGCATGCACCAGACCGCCGTACACCGGGGCACGGCCCCCTACCGCCCCAACTCCCTCGACGGCGGCTGCCCCTTCACCCCGGGCGCGTCCCTCGACGGCGCGTACGTCGAGACGCCCGTACGGGTCCCCGAGGCGACCAAGGTGCGCGAGGCACCCGAGTCGTTCGACGACCACTTCAGCCAGCCGCGCCGGTTCTGGCTCAGCATGAGCCCGGTGGAGCGCGAGCACATCATCGGCGCCTACTCCTTCGAACTCGGCAAGTGCTACGAACAGGCCGTCAGGGAACGCGCGTTGCAGGTCCTCGCGAACATCGACCCGGAGCTGTGCGCAGGCGTCGCCGCCGGTCTCGGCCTGCCCGCGCCCCGGCCCACGGTGCCCCTGGCCGACGTCGAGCCCAGCCCCGCCCTCTCCCAGGTCGGGCACACCTGGCCCACCGACGGCCGGATCATCGGCATCATCACCGGTCCCGACGGCGACCTCGACGGGGTACGGGCCGTACGCCAGGCGGTGCTGGACAGCGGCATGGTCCCGCTGGTCGTCGCACCGGCGGGCGGCACCCTCGGCGACGGCACGGACGCCCTGACCGTCCAGCGGACCTACGCCACCGCGCGCTCCGTGGAGTTCGACGCGCTGCTGGTGGCCGGCACCCCGGGGGTGGGGGCCGACGCCTATGGCGCCCGGGACGCCAAGGCGGGCCAGCCCAGCCTCCGCGAGGCCACACCCGACCCGCGGGTGGGGCTGCTGCTGGCCGAGGCGTACCGGCACGGGAAGGCCATCGGCGCCGCCAAGGGCGGGGAGGTCGCGCTGGAGGCGGTCGGCATCCCGCTCGACGCGCCCGGCGTGGTCGACGGCGACACCGCCACCACCGTGCTCCAGCAGCTCACCCGGCTGCTGGCCGCCCACCGGGTCTGGGAACGCTTCCCGTCCGCCGCCTGACCCGGCCGGCCGGGGCGCACCGCGCTCCGACCTTCTCCGAGTGGCGCCGGCCCCCGAGCGGGGCCGGCGCGAGGCGGCCGAGCCGGGTCACTCCCCGGTGGTGCGGCACAACAACAGGCAGATGTCGTCGTCGTGTTCGGAGTCGTGCAGCATCGGTTTGAGCAACGCGTCGGCCGCCGCGTTCAGATCCACCAGATCCGCACCGCCGAGCGCACCCATCGCCTGGGCCAGCCGGTCGATGCCCGCGTCGATCCCGGCGGACCGGCGCTCCACCAGACCGTCCGTGTACAGCGCGAGCGTGGAACCCGCCGGCAACTCCAGGGTGTGCTCCTCGTACGTGTACGGCACCGGAACCCCGAGCATGATCCCCGGCTTGGCCTCCAGCACCCGCACCTCGCCCCCGGGACCGCGCGCGACGGCCGGCGGATGCCCGGCGGCGGCCCACACCACCCCGGGCTCCCCGGGCGTGAACCGGGCGATCGCACAGGTCGCGTACAGCTCCGGCTGCTGGTGGCGGAGCATCCGGTGCAGCAGGGTGAGGATCCGCGCCGGCCCGTTGCCCTCCACGGCGTACGCGCGCAGCGCGGTGCGCAGCTGGCCCATGATGACCGCCGCGCGCAGCCCGTGGCCGGTGACGTCCCCTATCACCGCCAGCACACTGCCGTCCGGCTGCGGGAAGGCGTCGTACCAGTCGCCGCCGATGTTCAGACCGTGCGTCGCCGGCAGGTAGCGGGCCGCCAGGTCGACACCCCGGGTGGCGGGCAGGTCGGTGAGCTGCGCCCGCTGCAGGGCCTCGGCGACGTCCCGGTGCTGCTCGTACTGGCGGGCGTTGTCCAGGGCGATGCCCGCCCGCCGGGCCAGCTCCAGCAGCATCACGGTGGTGTCCGGGTCGAACCGGTCGCCGGGCGCGGCCAGCGTGAGCACGCCCTGCACGGTACGTGCGCCGAGCGGCAGGCACAGCAGCGACCGGTCCGGGGACAGCGCCGAGGCCGGCAGGTCGTCCACGCCCGGCAGCTCGCCCGGGTGCGGACCCGCGTGCTGCGGGCGGCCGGTGCGGGCCGCCGCCACCGATGCCGCCGCCCGCTCGCCCGGCGGGGTCGGATCGTCGTCCACGAGCCAGATGTCGACGTGCCGCGCGTACTCCGGGACCAGCAGCTCCGGCAGCCGGCGCAGGATGTCCTCGTGTTCGAGGGACGCGTTCAGGACCGCGCTCGCGTTGGCCAGGAAGGTCAGCAGCCGGCGGGCGTTCTCCGCCTCCGCGCGCGCCGCCCGCTCGGCGTCGAGGAGTTCGCGCTGCGCCAGCGCCGCCGCCTCCAGCTCGGCGTGCAGCGCCAGCACACCCTGGTTGGTCTGGTGCAGCTCCTCCCGGTGGAACCCGAGAAGCTCCTCCGTCTCGGTCAGCTGCCCCAGCAGGGCGGCGGCGTCCGCGTCGGCGTCCAGCAGCGCCTCCGGGAGCGGGGCGTCCTCCAGGCCGGACGGCGGAGCGGCCACCGGCGAGGGACAGACCAGGGCGTGCCGCCAGGGCTCGGGGACGTCCAGGGCGACCCGCAGCTCGCCGCCGGCGCCGGCGGTCACGGTCAGCTCCGTGCCGCCCACGGCGAGGCCGCCGCGCAGCCGGGCACCGAGCGCGGCGAGGAAGCGGACCCGGTCCAGCGCGGGCACCCCGGCGTCCGTGAGGAGCCGGGCCAGCACGGCACGGGCCCGAGCCGCGTCGGCGGCGGTGGCGATGGTCCAGTTCTCAGAGGCGGCTGTCATAGGCGCTGGTCCGGCGGTCGGGGGCCAGTACGGCCACGCTGGTGTCGTCGCGAACGGGGCGGGCGGGGCTGCCGGCGTCCCGCAGGATCGCCGCCGCCACCACGGACGGGTCATGGGCGAGCAGCAGGGGGTCCTCCGGAGGGCTCCAGCGGCTGGGCAGACCGTCGCTGTGCACGACGAGCAGACTGTCCCGGCGCCACGGCACCCGGCGCACCGGGACGTGCGCCGGGAAATACGCCCCCACGATCCCCGGGTGGGTGACGAGCGACGACCAGGAGTCCCCGGTGCGCAGCCGGGCGCCGGCGTTGCCGACCCCGGCGAACGTCAGCTCCGCCCGCTCCTCGTCCACCTGGGCCACCGTCACCGCCGCGCCCCGGGTGGGCCGGAGCACCGTGTGCAGCCGGCGCAGGAGGTCCACCGGCGGCAGGTGGGCGGAGTGGCGCAGCTCCGCCACCGCGGCGCCGGAGGCGTGCGCGGCCTTCGCGCCGTGCCCGAGACCGTCCGCGAGCAACAGCGTCAGCAGACTCCCCGAGCGCGCCCAGGCCCAGGCGTCACCGCACTGCTCGGCCTGCGCGAGGGAGACCGTGATCCCGCCCGCGGGCACCGGCTCCCCGGACGCCCCGCGCCGGTCGGCCTCCGGGTCTATCCGGGCCGCCGCCACGGTCCCGCGGCCCGGCAGGCTGAACAGGTGGAAGGAGTTGGCGCTGCGCAGACAGCTGCCCAGGCCCGCGCCGAGCGAGCCGGTGGCGGTGGACCAGCCGTCCCGCAGCGCGACACCGACATCGGCGATGCCCGGCCCGTGGTCGAGCGAGTACAGCTGCACCGACGTGCCCGCCCCACCGGACGGCGCCGCCACGAGGTTCACCACCATCAGGCCGCCACCGGCGTGCTTGAGCAGATTGGTGGCCAGCTCGGTGGCGACCAGCTCCGCGTCCGCCGTACGCCCGGGAGGCAGGTCCGCCTGCCCGCACGCCTCGCGCGCCGCGATCCGGGCGTCCCGGACCCGCGTGGAGTCGTGCACCGGGATCTCCCACACCCGGCTCATCCCACCCCCGGGCGGGACGCGGGCACCGGGCTGACCCAGGCGACGGCCGTGACGGTCGTGCCCCGGCCGGGCTCGGAGTCGACGCTGAACTCGTGCACCAGCCGTTTCGCTCCGCTCAGCCCGAGTCCGAGGCCGCCGCCCGAGGTGTATCCGTCGGTCATGGCCAGCTCCAGGTCGCGGATGCCCGGACCGCTGTCGATGAAACTCATCCGCAGGCCCCGGGTACGGCCGTTGTCCAGCGGGATGAGCTCAGCCCGCCCGCCGCCGCCGTGCACCAGCGTGTTGCGGGCCAGTTCGCTCGCCGCCGTGACCAGCTTGGTCTGCTGCACCAGACCGAAGCCGAGCTGCGCCGCGCACTGCCGCACCTGCTGCCGGACCCAGGCCAGATCCGCGTCCGAGCCGATGGGCAGGCTCGTCGCGGTTGTTTGGCCGGACGGCTGCATCAGCTCCCCCTCTGCGTGAGCAGTTCCATGGCACGGTCGACGTCCAGGGCGGTGACCAGACCGGGCAGGGTGAGCCCCAGTTCGACCAGGGTGATCGCCACGGCGGGCCGCATCCCGGCCAGGACCGTTCGGGCCGCCAGCAGGCTGGCCGTGGAGGCGATCTCCGCGAGCACGCGGCCGAGAAAGGAGTCGACGATCTCGACGCCCGAGATGTCGAGCACCACACCGGTCACCCGGCTGGTGGAGATACGGCTGGTGATGTCGTGCTGCAACTGCTCGGCCATGTCGTCGTGCAGTTCGCCCTGCAGGGAGACCAGCAGGACGTCGCCCAGGGCGAGTACCGGGACCTGGGCGGCCTGACCTGGGATCGGCTGGTTCACCGTGCGCTCGCACCCGCGTCCGCACGGGAGATCTCGATGCCCTGCTTGGCCAGCGCGTAGGCCAGCGCGTCGGACAGCGAGGAACGGGTGACCACCGTGCCCAGGTCGATGCCGAGCTGCACGATGGTCTGCGCGATGGCCGGACGGATCCCGGAGACGATGCACTCGGCACCCATCAGGCGGGCCGCCGCCACCGTCTTCATCAGGTGCTGGGCGACGAGCGAGTCGACCGTCGGCACCCCGGTGATGTCCAGGATGGCGTACCGGGCCCGCTGGTCGACGATGGCCTCCAGCAGCGACTCCATCACGACCTGGCTGCGCGCGCTGTCCAGCGTTCCGATCAGGGGTACGGCGACCGTGCCCTCCCACAGCTTGATCACCGGGGTGGCCACTTCGAGCAGCTGCTGCCGCTGCCGTTCGATCAGGTCCGCGTTGGCGTCCAGCGCGGTCTCCATCACCACCAGGCGCAGGGTGCACAACAGCAGGGTCAGCGCCAGCGCGGACTCCTGTGCCCGCGGGGCGGCCGGGTCGGGGAACTCCTCGCGCAGCAGGTCGACCGCCGAGCCGCGCAGCGCGGCCACCTCGTCGGCGATCTGGGCCGGGGTGGATCCGGCGCGGGCCCGGGTCTGGGTCATCCGCCCCAGCTGGTCGCGCACCGGCGTGAAACCGGGCGCCCCGATGTCCTCCAGACGTCCGCTGGCGGCCACCTCGGACAGCGCCTCCAGGACGGCCTTGCACGCCTCGACCGCCTCGTCACGGGAGACGGTGAACACCGACCGGAACAGGGGGGCGTCGGCCCAGCGCTGGGCGATCTGCTCCTTGCGCTGTTCCAGGAAGGAACCCACCACCTGCGGTGCCGATGCGACCGCGTCCTGTTCGGGCACGCTCATCCTCTCCTCTCGCACGGTCAGGTCTGCCGTTCCGCCGGCTCCCGACGCCGATCATTGCCGACCGCCCACCGTAGCTCTCGGTGTCCGACGTGGCCAAACCCGCCCCCGACACCCCGCTTACCTGAACTTTCCCCAGGTCACGAGCGCGTTGTCCGGAGGATCGAGCGGATGGCGGCGGCAGCGGATCGCCGGGCCGGTGCGGGCGGGGGCGGTGCGCCGGGGTGGTGCCGGGGCGTGGGTGCCGGGTCGCGCCGGTGGTCGCGGGGGTGGCCGGATGGCCGGGGCGCCGGGTGTCGTCCCGGGTCGGCGGGTCACCGGGACGGAGGTGTGGGGCAGACGCGAGCGTGGGTCGTACGACCCCGCTGCCCTGCTTCCCGCGCACGTGGATTCGGCTCCTTCGCTGCGTTCGACCGGTGCCGGCCCGTCGGCGGGTGCCGCCGGGCCGGTGTCGGGAGCCGCCTACCCCGAATGACGCGGGACTCTCCTCGCTGTTGCCGACGTCACCCGCGCGTGCGACCGGTCGGCCACCGAGGCGACGACGTGCGGCGGGCGGTGGGGAGGGCGTCAGCCGGGGGAAAGGGAGGAGCGTGTGGCCTGCCGCACCCGGCCGGCGTCAGTCGCGTGCGGGTGCGGGTGCCGGGGCCTCCCGGCTGGCCGGTACCCGGGCCGGCCGGCGCCGGCGCAGCAGCAGGCGCCGCGCCGGGCACTCCACCACCTCGTACAGCAGCCAGGACAGGCCGAGCGACAGAGCGAACACGGTCGCGGTGACCGCCAGCGCGGCCGGCGTGCCGAAGTGCGGCTTCTTGCCCAGCACCTCGGCTCCGGCGCGCAGCACCAGCAGATGGATCATGTAATAGGCGAACGACAGCTCCCCGAGCCGTACCATCCGCCGACGCCGCCACAGGGACGGCAGCCCGTTCAGGTCGGCGACCGCCGCCGCGGGGATGAGCAGGGTGAAGCCGGCGAGGGTGCACGCGAGGGAGGAGTAGCCGGGCGTGACCTGCGGCACCATGAAGTAGCCGATGACGGTCAGGGCGAGCGAGGCCTCCAGACCCGGCCCGCGCCAGCGGTCGAGCAGTACCAGCCGCGCGGTGACCGCGCCGAGCACGAACTCGGGCAGCCGCGCGGCGGGGAACGAGTAGATCGGGTGGTCCCACCAGTGGTGGGCGTCCGACCACGCCAGCACCAGGACCGCCGCCACGGACAGCGCGCCCAGCGCGAGCGAGCCGCGCACGTCGAGCCGGCGCAGCAGAAGGAAGAGCAGCGGGAAGGCGGCGTAGAAGAACGCCTCGCAGGCCAGGGACCAGCTCACGGGGTCGAGGGTCTGCCACCACGGCTGCCACCAGGAGTGCAGCAGCAGCACGTTCGCCAGCGCCTGCTTCACCGTGGGCCGGGGCTGGTGGGCCAGCGTGTACGCCATGAGGAACGCGATGCCGAGAGTGACCAGGTGCACCGGGTAGATCCGGGCGACGCGCCGCCGCCAGAAGGCGAGCGCGCGGTCGCGGGGCCGCGCCGACCAGGTCAGCACGAACCCGGACAGGACGAAGAAGAACGATACTCCGGTGGCGCCGGCGCCGAAGGCCCAGTTCACGAAGCGGCCGGCGGTGCCGCCGAAGTAGCCGAAGTTGTTCACGTGCAGGCCGAACACCAGCAGCGCGGCCATCCAGCGCAGCCCGGTGAGCGACGGCAGGGAGGGCGGGGCGGCCGGTGCGGCCGCCGCGGGGGGCCCGGCGGTGGCCGCGCCGGTTTGGGCGGACGGCGTCCGGGGCGCCCGGGTCGTCGCCGTGGTCATCACATCACCTGCTGCTGGGGGTTCGCGTGGGGCATGAAGGGGAACGTTGCCCGTTCACCCCCCGTTCATCACGTCACATGGCAAACATCACACTGCTGCCGAACGACGGGCCGCCGCGGATGCCACGGACGGCGGGACGGTGTACACCCACACGAGTGAGGCCACCCGGCATGCTGACGGACGCGCTCCCTGACCGCCGGACAGGCACTCCTCCGGGACGTCGGTTGCCGGGCTTCGCCGAGCGGGACTCGGTCTCGACGGCCCGTGGAGGCACCCCCCCCCCGAGGGGCCTGGGCACGACCCCCACCGCACCGGAGCCGTCGTCCGCCTCTGCGTGAGCGACGCCGACGCGGTCCCTGCGGAGTGGAAGACCGCCGCCGGTCGAAGGCCGCTTGACCGAGCCGACGGACACCCCGTACCCCCTCGGGGAGTTCGCGTACCTGGACCCCGACGGCACCGCCCACCGCGTGGGCTCACCGCGGGCGCACCGGGGCCGACGGGTGTGCAGGCCGCCGACGCCGGAAAACCGTTCGCCGCACCGCCCTGGGCAGGCGATGATCCGCCTGTGACGACGTCGAAGCAGTGCATGGTCCGGGTAGCCGCCCGCAACAACGCCGAGTGGTGTGCGGCGATGAGCCGATCGCACGGTGTGGCGGGCGAGTTCGGCCCGGACGCCTGGGCGGCCCCGACCCGCACCCCGCCGTACTACCCCGACGCGGTGACACTGGCGCCCGGTGCGGACCCGGCCGCCCTGGCCGCGCGCGTCGACACCACCGCGCGGGGCGCCTCCGTCAAGGACAGCTTCGCCGACCTGGACCTGACCGCGGCCGGATTCCAGGTCCTGTTCGAGGCGCAGTGGATCCACCGCGCGGCGGGTGCCCCCGCCACCGCCTCCGACCTCGCGTGGAAAGTGGCCGACGCCCCGGGCACCCTGCACGCCTGGGCGCTGGCCTGGGACGACGGCGACGGCGACGCGGACCTCTTCCGGCCCGGACTGCTCGACGACCCGGCCACCTTCGTGCTCGCCGGGCGGGACCCGGGCGGCCGGGTGGTCGCCGGAGCGGTCGCGAGCCGCAGCGACCGGGTGGTCGGCATCTCCAACGTCTTCACCTCGAACGCCGGCCCCGACGCCGCCTGGCCGGGCCTCCTGCACGCGGTACACCGCCTGTTCCCGAGCCTGCCGGTGGTCGGCTACGAACACGGCGCCGCCCTGGAGACCGCCCTCCGCCACGGCTTCGAGCCACTCGGCCCCCTACGGATCTGGCGCCACGGACAGGACCTCTCGTCCTAGGCCATCTCCGGTCACTCGCGCGGTCCTTGCGCCGTCCTCTTCCTCACCTGTGTCCGGGCCTCCTGGACGGCGTGGTCGGCCCGGCGGGCCCGTTCCTGCGCGGCCTCCCTGTCGGTTCGTGCCCGGTGCTGCTCCTCCTCGGCGTGCCGCAGTCGCTCCCGCAGCTCGCGGACCCGTTCCTCCGTTTCGGCCCGCCGGGCGTCGGCCTGTTCCAGCGCCCGCCGGGCGGTGTCGGCCTCCTTCTGGCGGGCGCGCAGTTCCCGCTCGGCCTCGCGGGCCAGGCGCCGGCGGTGCTCCGCTTCCTCCCGGCGCTCCTTGTCCTGGGTACGGCCTCGGCCCGGGGCGGGCTTCGCCGGCTCGGGCGCGGGCCGGCGGGCGAGCAGGGTCTCGTCGGCCGCCGGGAACCCGCCCGTCGGACGCAGCGGCTTCACCAGCCGGCCCGCCGCCCACTCCCGCGCGGCCTCAGGGTCGGCGAGGACGGCGTGCAGCGTGTCCTCGACCTCCCGCTGGACGCCCTCGCCCACCGGATGCCCGGCCGACGCGGCCAGCCGCCGCGCCTGGCGGCCCAGCGCGCCGATCACCTCGTTCCGCTGGTGGGCGAGCCCGCGCAGCCCCGCCCCGTCCAGCTCGCGGTGCGCGCGGCGCAGTTCCTCGCCCAGGCCGAGCAGCGGCTCGACCTCCTCCGGCTGCCGGCGCACCAGCAGGTTGCTGACCCAGGCGGCCAGGCTCGGCCGTCGCAACGCGCCGATCTCCTTGGCGAGGGCCTGGTCACCGGCCTCGCGGGCGTCCCGGGCGCGGCTGTCCCGGGCGGCCACGAACTCCTCCGGCCGCAGCCCGTACAGCTCGTCGGCGACGCCGTCCAGGTCCACCGGTATCCCTCTCGACAGTCACCTCGATGACAGAGTCCGAGTCTCCCACCCGGCGCCGCGAATGTCCGTTTCACGGTGCTCCTTCCGGCCGCGACTTTCGGCGGGGGATTCCCGCCCTTCGGCCCCGCTCCGTAGACCGTCGGCGGACGCCGCCCGCCAGGTCGGCCCGGCAGGGTGACCGTATGGAGAAGACCAAGGGGATCAAGCGGGCACAGTTCCTGGCCGGCCTGGCGTCCGCGGGGCTCGCCACGGCCGTGCTGCCCTCGGGGCCGGCGCGGGCCGCGCAGCGAGGACTGCGCCACCACGGGGTCGTCTACACCGTGGGGGAGGGCGAGACACCGGGTACGGCCTTCAGCGCGGCCCGGATGCGCGAGGACATGCGGGTCATCCGGGACGAGCTGGGCGCCGACACCGTCGACGTGACGGGCGACGGCGTGGAACGACTCACGGCCACCGCCGCCGAGGCGGCCGAACGGGGCCTGCGCGTCTGGCTCCAGCCGACCCTCGGCGACGTGCCCGAGCGGGACATCCTGGAACACCTCGCCGAAACCGGCCGGTTCGCGGAACGGCTGCGCCGGCAGGGAGCCGCGGTGGACCTGAGCGTCGGCTGCGAGTTCTGGCTGTTCGTGCCGGGAATCGTGCCCGGCGACACGGCCCTCGAACGCGTCCGGAACCTGCTCGCCGGCCGGGTGGACCCCGTCGCGATGCAACGCCGCCTGGACCGCTTCACGGCGAAGGCCGCCGGGGTCGGGCGGTCCGTCTTCGGCGGCCGGCTCAGCTATGCCGCCGCCCAGGACGACCAGGTCGACTGGCGCCTGTTCGACATCGTGGGCATCGACTACTACGCCTACTTCCCCGACCCGGCCGACCACGTACGGGAGTTGAGCCGCTATCTGCGGTGGGGCAGGCCCCTGGCCATCACCGAGTTCGGCACCTGCGCCTATGTCGGGGCGCCCGAGGCCGGCGGGATGGCCTGGGACGTCGTCGACTACGACAAGAAGCCCGAGGAGATCAAGGGCCACCTGGTCCGCAGCGAGCGCACCCAGGCGGCGTACCTCACGCGCCTCCTCGACGTGTTCACCTCCATGGGGCTGTACGCGGCGATGGCCTTCGAGTTCGTGACCCCCGACGCCCCGCACCGCCCGGACGACCCCCGGCACGACCTCGACATGGCGAGCTACGCCCTCACCAGAACCGTCAAGGACCACCCGGACGACCCGGACTCCGACTGGCACTGGGAACCGAAGCAGGCCTTCCACGCCCTGGCCCGCCGCTACCGGGACGGCTCGGGGCACGCCTGAGCCCGGGCCGGGTCCCCCAGGCGTGCGGCAGCCCACGGCACGCGGCCAGAATTGCATCGTTCGTTTTCTTGAACCACTCGTGTTTATGGGGGTAGGTTCGCCCTCATGACCGCCTCCCCGAGCCCGACCACCGCCGAGGAACTGCGCGGTGCCGGCCTGCGCGTGACGGCAGCCCGCGTCGCGCTGCTGGAGACCGTCCGGGACGGCGACCACCTCGGCGTCGAGGCGATCGCCGCCGGAGTCCGCGATCGCGTGGGTCACATCTCCGTACAAGCCGTCTACGAGGCCCTGCACGCGCTCACCGCCGCGGGCCTCCTGCGCCGTATCGAACCGGCCGGCCATCCGGCCCGGTTCGAGGGGCGCGTGGGCGACAACCACCACCACATCGTCTGCCGGTCCTGCGGCACCGTCGCCGACGTCGACTGCGCCGTCGGCGACGCGCCCTGCCTGACCGCCGCGGACGACCGGGGCTTCGCCATCGACGAGGCCGAGGTCGTCTACTGGGGCCTGTGCCCCGACTGTTCCACCGGCCGCAGTTCCTGAGCACCGAGTTCCGCACAGTTCGGAAGGATTGCCATGACTGAGAACCACGACGCGATCGTCACAGACGCGAAGGCGGAGGAGGCCAGCGGCGGTTGCCCCGTCGCGCACGACCGGGCCCTGCACCCGACCCAGGGTGGCGGCAACCGCCAGTGGTGGCCGGAGCGACTCAACCTGAGGATCCTTGCCAAGAACCCGGCCGTGGCCAACCCCCTCGGCACGGAATTCGACTACGCGGAGGCCTTCAAGGCCCTGGACCTCGCCGCCGTGAAGCGGGACATCGCCGAGGTGCTCACCACGTCGCAGGACTGGTGGCCCGCCGACTTCGGCAACTACGGCCCCCTCATGATCCGTATGGCCTGGCACAGCGCGGGCACCTACCGCATCAGCGACGGCCGCGGCGGCGCCGGCGCCGGCCAGCAGCGCTTCGCGCCGCTCAACAGCTGGCCGGACAACGTCAACCTGGACAAGGCCCGCCGCCTGCTGTGGCCGGTGAAGAAGAAGTACGGCCAGAGCATCTCCTGGGCCGACCTCCTGATACTCACCGGCAACGTCGCCCTGGAGCAGATGGGCTTCGAGACCTTCGGCTTCGGTGGCGGCCGCGAGGACGTCTGGGAGGCCGAGGAGGACGTCTACTGGGGCCCCGAGACCAACTGGCTGGACGACAAGCGCTACACCGGCGACCGTGAGCTGGAGAGCCCGCTCGGCGCCGTCCAGATGGGCCTGATCTACGTCAACCCGGAGGGCCCGAACGGCAACCCGGACCCGATCGCCGCGGCCCGCGACATCCGTGAGACGTTCCGCCGCATGGCGATGAACGACGAGGAGACCGTCGCGCTCATCGCCGGCGGCCACACCTTCGGCAAGACGCACGGCGCGGGCCCGGCGGACCACGTCGGCGACGACCCCGAGGCCGCCTCGATGGAGGAGCAGGGCCTGGGCTGGCGCAGCACCCACGGCACCGGCAAGGGCGGCGACGCCATCACCTCCGGACTCGAGGTGACCTGGACCGCCACGCCCACCCGGTGGAGCAACGGGTTCTTCAAGAACCTCTTCGAGTTCGAGTACGAGCTGGAGCGCAGCCCGGCCGGCGCCCACCAGTGGGTGGCCAAGAACGCCCCGGAGATCATCCCGGACGCGCACGACCCGGCGAAGAAGCACCGCCCGCGGATGCTGACCACCGACCTGGCGCTGCGCTTCGACCCGATCTACGAGCCGATCTCCCGCCGGTTCTACGAGAACCCGGACGCGTTCGCGGACGCCTTCGCCCGCGCCTGGTACAAGCTGACCCACCGTGACATGGGCCCGAAGTCGCTGTACCTCGGCCCGGAGGTCCCGCAGGAGACCCTGCTGTGGCAGGACCCGCTGCCGGAGCGCGAGGGCGAGCTGATCGACGGGGCGGACATCGCCACCCTGAAGGCCACGCTGCTCGACTCGGGGCTGACGGTGTCCCAGCTGGTCGGCACCGCGTGGGCGTCCGCGTCCACCTTCCGCGTCAGCGACAAGCGGGGCGGCGCCAACGGCGCCCGTATCCGCCTCGCCCCGCAGCGCGGCTGGGAGGTCAACGACCCCGACCAGCTGGCGCAGGTGCTGCGCACCCTGGAGGGCGTGCAGCAGGAGTTCAACGCCTCCTCCGGCGCCAAGAAGGTGTCGCTGGCCGACCTCATCGTCCTCGGCGGCGCCGCCGGCGTGGAGAAGGCCGCGAAGGAGGCCGGCTTCGAGATCGAGGTGCCCTTCACCCCGGGCCGGGTCGACGCGACCGAGGAGCACACCGACGCCGAGTCCTTCGAGGCGCTGGAGCCGACCGCGGACGGCTTCCGCAACTACCTCGGCAAGGGCAACCGCCTGCCGGCCGAGTTCCTGCTGCTCGACAGGGCCAACCTGCTGAACCTGAGCGCCCCCGAGACGACGGTGCTCGTCGGCGGCCTGCGCGTCCTCGGCGCCAACCACCAGCAGTCCCAGCTCGGCGTCTTCACCAAGACGCCCGGCGTCCTCACGAACGACTTCTTCGTCAACCTGCTCGACCTGGGTACGACGTGGAAGGCGACCTCCGAGGACCAGACCACGTTCGAGGGCCGCGACGCCGCCACCGGCGAGGTCAAGTGGACCGGCAGCCGTGCCGACCTGGTCTTCGGCTCCAACTCCGAGCTGCGCGCGCTCGCCGAGGTGTACGCCTCCGACGACGCGAAGGAGAAGTTCGTCAAGGACTTCGTCGCCGCGTGGAGCAAGGTGATGGACGCGGACCGGTTCGACCTCCTCTGACCCTCCCGACACGCCGAAGACGCGCTGAACACGACGTCCGGGTCCGCCCTGCGGGGCAGACCCGGACGTTTCGCTGTCTCGGGGAGCCCGTCAGAGAGCCCGCGCTATTCACACATCTGAATAAAAATCATGTACGCGACGATTGACGTGGGCATGGCCTCTCCCTACTGTCGGGGCAGTCGCAAGAGAGAAAGCGCTTTCTCACCGCCTGCACCATGCCACAGCAGCACAGCCAACCCGCAGGGAGACAAGCCGATGCAACTGAGACCAGCCATCGCGTGTGCCGGTCTGCTCGCCGGCGCGGTCGTCGCGCTGTCCGGCACCACGGCCGGGGCCGCGTCCACGGCGGCGGCCGGCGCCGTGCTCTACGTGTCACCGAACGGCAGTGACGGCGCGGCCGGCACCCAGTCGGCCCCGACCACGCTCGCTTCGGCCATCAGCCGGATCACCCCCGGCGGCACGATCTACGTGCGCGGCGGGACGTACCGCTACTCCTCCACGATCACCATCCCGGCCGGAGCGAACGGCACCTCCAGCGCCCGCACCACGCTCTCCGCCTACCCCGGCGAGAAGCCCGTACTGGACTTCTCGGGGCAGAGCGAGGGTTCGTCCAACCGGGGCATCCAGCTGAACGCCGACTACTGGCGGTTGTACGGCCTGACCGTCGAGCACGCTGGCGACAACGGGATCTTCGTCGGCGGCAGCAACAACGTCGTGGAGCGCGTGGTGACCGCCTACAACCGGGACACCGGGCTCCAGTTGGGCCGGATCGCCTCGACCACGCCCAGCTCCCGGTGGCCGTCGAACAACCTGGTCGTCAGCTCCGAGTCGCACGACAACGCCGACTCCGACGGCGAGGACGCCGACGGCTTCGCCGCGAAGCTGACCACCGGGACCGGGAACGTCTTCCGCTACGACGTCTCGCACCACAACATCGACGACGGCTGGGACCTGTTCACCAAGAAGGACACCGGCGCCATCGGACCGGTCACCATCGAGTACTCGCTGTCCTACGGCAACGGCACGCTGAGCGACGGCACCGTCAACTCCAACGGCGACCGCAACGGCTACAAGCTCGGCGGCGACGACATCGCCGTGAACCACGTGGTCCAGCACAGCATCGCCTACAAGAACGGCCACCACGGGTTCACCTACAACAGCAACCCGGGCACGATGGCGATCTCCGGCAACGTCGCCGTCGACAACGCCGAGCGCAACTTCTCGTTCGACAAGGGCACCTCCGTGTTCCGCACGAACACCTCGTGCCGCTTCGCCGTCAGCGGCTCGAACGACAAGACCGTCGGCAACGCCGACAGCTCCAACCAGTTCTGGACCGGCACCAACGGATCCCGCTGCACCTCCTACGCGGGCGCCCTCGGCTGGTCCTTCGCCTCCGACGGCCACCTCGTGGTGACCTTCGGCGGGAAAGTCGTGAACCCGTAGGCGGTGCACGGGAGTCAAGGAAGCGGGACGCCGCTGCGGGCGGCGTCCCGCTTCCGGTCGTTCAGCAGGCGGAGTTGGTCTGCGTGAGCAGGCCCAGCCGCCACGGCAGACTGTTGTAGTCACCGCCCGCGTTCGGGTCCATGCCCTGGTAGAGGTACTGGAGCCGGCACGCGGGGATGGTCAGCGTCTGGTCGTATCCGGCGCGGATCATCTCGCCGTGGCTGATGTCCCTGGTCCAGGCGCCCGACGGGAAGGCCACATTGCTCGCCCGCGCGAAGGGGTTGTTCTCGGACGCGGCCAGCGGGCTCCAGGAGCCGGCGAGACTGCCGGAGGTCCAGGAGCGGAAGTAGCGCCGCCCGTCGGAACCGACCGCTTCCACGAGCATCAGATACTGGTTGCCGCCCTGGACCCGGTAGATGTTGCTCGCCTCGAACAGGGCGTACTTGTTGGAGTCCTGGGCGGCGATGACGGTGTTGGTGAACCCGTTCGGGAACTGGCCGACGGTGGTCTGCGAGCGGTAGAGGTGCCCGTTGTCGTCGGAGGAGAACAGGTAGCAGTTGGCGCTGTCGCAGATCACCCACATGTCGACCCAGTAGCCGTTGCCGATGTGCTGCTTGATGACGTCCGGCATCGAGGCGTAGAAGTTGCGCGGCGCGCTCCAGCCGTTCGGGTTGCTGATGTCCGCGTTGGTGGAGTACGACGCGTTGCCCGTCTGGTAGACGAGGTACCACAGCTTCTGCGGCGCGTAGTAGAACACCTGGGGCGCGGCCCGGTAGCCGCTGCCGATGGCCGTGCGGTCGAGGTAGTGGTGGGTGGCCGACCCCGCCTGGGACCAGTCGCTGAAGCTCAGGTAGACGAGGTTGTAGCCGGAGGAGCCGGCCACGCTGGCGAACACGTGCCACTTGCCGTTGTAGTAGACGACGGACGGGTCCTTGATCCCGGCGATGTTGTGGGTCGCGTCCGGCTTCGGCGCGATCAGCTGCTTGCTGGAGGACCAGGTGAAGCTCGACGGCAGCGCGGCCGCGGCGGACGGGGCCGCCGGGGCGGCCGCCGCACCGCCGAGTGCGGACAGCACCGCGCCGTAGGCGGCCTTCTTGTTCCCGGCGCCGTCGAACAGCAGCGGGTTCTCCCCGCTGCGCCAGGAGTCGCTGTCACGGATGCCCCACACGGTGATGCCGGTGCAGCGCGCCACGTTCCGGCAGGCCCTGACCGTGTTCGCGTACGCGGTCGCCGGTGCCTGCGCGATGTCCAGCTCGGTGATCTGCACGTCCACGCCGAGGGCGGCGAAGTTCGCCAGCGTCGTCTGGTAGCTCGAGGGCGGCCCGGACGAGCCGAAGTGGCTCTGGAAGCCGACGCAGTCGATCGGCACGCCACGGGACTTGAAGTCGCGCACCATGCGGTACACGGCCTGGGTCTTGGCGTCCGACCAGTTCTCGATGTTGTAGTCGTTGTAGCAGAGCTTGGCCGCCGGGTCCGCCGAGCGGGCGGTGCGGAAGGCGTCCTCGATGTAGCCGTCGCCGAGGACGTTCTGGAAGACGGTGGCGCGCCGCGCGCCGCTGCCGCCGTCGGCGAACGCCTCGTTCACCACGTCCCAGGCGTACACCTTTCCCTTGAAGTGGTTCATTTCGGTGGTGATGTGATTGTGCATCACACTGCGCAGGGTGGTGGCGTCGGAGATCGAGCCGACCCAGCCGGGCAGCTGGGAGTGCCAGACCAGGGTGTGGCCCCGCACGCGCTGGCCGTGGGCGACTGCGTGGCTGACGATCTGGTCGGCGGCCGTGAAGGTGAACGAGCCCCGGGAGCGCTCCGTGGCGTCCCACTTCATCTCGTTCTCGGGCGTGACCGCGTTGAACTCCCGGTCCAGGATCGTGGTGTACGTCCCGTCGCCCAGCTTGCCGGCGGCCACCGCGGTGCCGAAGTACCGCCCGGACTGGGCGGCTTGGGCGCCGAGGGTACTCGCCTTGATCGGTGCGGGCCGGGCGTCGGCCGTACCGGTCACCGCGAGGGTGACGGCGGCGAACGCGCCCAGGAGGGAGGCCAGGCGCCGGCCGGGCCTTCGAGGACAGTTCATGGTTCTCCTCGTACGGTCGATCGTTGCGGGCGGGTGCGGTGGTGTCTTTCTGTCATGCGCATGACATAGCGGAATCACCGCCTGAGCAGCTGTTTGGTATACCGAACAGTGGTCGGCGTTCCGGATGCTCTGGATGATAGGAGGGGGTGACGGGTCGTCAATACCCCTCGCATCATTCGTGGTGCGGAGCGAAATGTTTCGGAGTCGTCAGCCGACCGGATCGGACGGGCGCACGGGGTGGGTCTCCAGGTCCGGCGCCGCCAGCAGGTCGGCGATCAGCTCCGGTGAGCCGCCGACGTAGGTGCCGGTCAGGTCCACGTCCGCGCCCAGGCACCAGGAGCGGTCCTGCGGCCACCACAGATCGGGAAGCTCGGCGAACTCGTCCAGGGACACCGGGGAGACGGCGTCGGTCAGCCGGCCGGCGAGCAGCACCTCGTCCCGGCCCGGCGTCTCGAACGTCGGGAACCGCTCCCAGTCCCAGCGGCCGTACCCGCTCCACAGCCCGAACCAGCACTCCTGCGGGGTCCCCGTGTGCCGGGCCAGCAGGGGCAGCAGCACCCGCGCGACCTCCGGCGGGGTCGGTCCCTCGTCGGGCCGCTCGTCCCACACCCCGGGCAGGCCCGGATCGGAGCGGTTGCCGTCGTCCTGCTCGGCGCGGATGACCTCGTGCCAGCGGGTGACCGGGGTGACCCGCGTGCCTTGGGCTGCGGCCACCGTGGACCAGCGCACCGGCCGCTCGTCGAGCCGTGCCGGGTGCAGGATCCGGGCGTACGCGGCGAAGCCGGGCGCCGCGACGCCCGCGACCGTGCCCATGGCGGCCGGCTCCGGCGCGTGGACGGTGAGCCAGTCGGCGGGGGAGAGGTCGTCGGCCCGCGCCCGCAACCGCCCGTACCACTCCGGAGCGGGGTCCTGGCGGATCAGGCGGAAGTCATGCACGCCCCACAGTATGCCGTGCGGGGCGGCGGGGACCGGGGCCCTGGCCTGCCGTTTCCCTCAGGGCCGGGGCGGCTGCGGGTGGGCTGCCGCAGGGGCGGGAGGTGACCTCCATGCCGAGTCCGGCCGGATCCGTGGAGTACCGGCCCCGGGCGCCGTGGTGGTGGTTGATTCTCGCCACTCGGGCCCGGCCTCCCACCCCAGGAGGTGCGCCAGGAACGCGGACTCCTGGTTGTCCCGGGCGTGGACGACGGCCAGGCGCCCTGACGGTGTCACCCACGGTGACCATCGCGTCGTGCCGTCGGCCGGCGCTGCGGGGGTGCCTGAGGTGCGGTTCCGGGCGGTATCCCGGGCCACTGACCGGAATCCGCCACCCCGGCGGGGACGGGTTTCCCAGTACCGGCAGTAACATGATCACCTTGTTCCGGGTGTACCAGTCAGTCAACTCGGCGCCGCTCCCTCGGCGCCGCCCTGCCCGGAGAAGTCGATGTCTTCTGTCAACGACGCGTTGGACAACGCGCGCTTCACCTACGAACAGCACATGCGGACGTGCCGCCAGTGCCATGCCGACGGAGCGCACTGTGCCGTGGCGAAGCACCTCCTGCGGATCTACAACCTCGCCCGCCGCGACCACCTGCGCGCCACCGGCCAGGACGCGCCGGGGGCTTGATCGGCACGAGCGCTTTTCGCCCGGCCAGAGGGGGGAACCCGGTCGTCTGTCCCGTTCCGCCGAGACGCAGGAGACCCCCGTGACGGACCCGCAGGGTGACCGGCCGAACCCGGTCACACAGCACGCCCGCCCCGACTTCCCCTCTCAGGACCAGCCGCATCCGGGCTGGACCGGCCCGATGGACCCGCCGCCCGACCACGGCGAGGAGTCGTACCGCGGCTCCGGCCGGCTCGACGGCCGCAAGACCGTGATCACGGGAGGGGACTCCGGCATCGGACGGGCGGTGGCGCTCGCCTTCGCCCGGGAGGGCGCCGATGTGCTCTTCACCCATCTCGCCGAGGAGGAGGACGACGCCCGCGAGACGGCCCGGCTGGTGGAGGAGGCGGGGCGCAAGGCGATCGCCGTGCCCTGCGACATCCGCGACGAGGCCGGCTGCCGGTCCCTGATCGAGCGCGCGGTCGCGGAGTTCGGCCGTATCGACGTCCTCGTGAACAACGCCGCCTACCAGATGTCCCAGCCGGACGGCATCGAGGCGATCACCACCGAGCAGTTCGACCGGGTGATGCGGACCAACCTGTACGGGATGTTCTGGCTGACCAAGTTCGCCGTACCGCACATCCCGGCCGGTGGCTGTGTCGTCAACAGCACGTCCGTGCAGGCCTACCAGCCCAGCCCGCACCTGCTGGACTACGCGATGACCAAGGGCGCGATCGTCACCTTCACCCACGGGCTGGCCCAGATGCTCGCCGAGCGCGGCATCCGGGTCAACGCGGTCGCACCGGGGCCGGTGTGGACGCCGCTGATCCCCGCGACCATGCCCGACACGGCGGAGTTCGGAAAGCAGAGCCCGCTCGGCCGCCCGGCCCAGCCCGCCGAACTGGCCCCCGCCTACGTCTACCTCGCCTCCCCCGAGGCGAGCTTCATCACCGGGGAGATCCTCAACGCGACCGGCGGCACCCCGCTGCCCTGACCCGCGCCGCCACCGCGTGCGGCGGTCAGCCGGCCCGGAACGGGGGCTCGCCCAGCAGCTCCAGCAGCCACGCGGCGCCCTGCGCGGCCCCCGGGTCGGCGCCGGACGCGTCGGAGAACATCCGGCCCCAGGAGGCGGCCCGGCCCAAGGCGCTCAGCCGCCAGGCGAGTTCGGCCGCGCGCCGCAGCTCCGCCGCGGTGCGGCCGTCTCCCGTCCACGGCTCCAGATAGGCGTCGAGCAGCCGGGGCAGCACCTGCGGCCCGTAGCGGTCACGGACCCGTTCGAGCGGGACGCGCAGGCTGCAGAACGGGTGGGAGACGGTGGCGTCGCCCCAGTCGAAGAAGGTGAACCGGCCCGGCGCCGGCCGGAACAACTGGCCGTCGTGGAGGTCGGCGTGGTCGAGGGTGTCCGGGACACCGGCGGACGCGAGCTGCGCGCACCAGTCCACGAGGCGGGGCCGCAGACCCGCCAGCCGGGCGCGTTCGTCCGGGGTCAGCGCGGAGTTCCCGGCGAGCAGCCCGTCGAACACCCCGGGCAGGTCGCGGGTCCGCGCGGCCGGCACCCCCAGCCGTTCGATCTCCTCCGCGTGCGGCACCAAGGCGCGCTGCACGCACGCGTACTGGCGCAGCAACGCCTCCCACTCGCGCGGCTCGACCGGCTCCCGGCCGAGCACGGCCCGGAACAGGTCGCCCCCGTCCGGCAGCAGCGCCCAGCCGCGCTCCGCTTCGACGGCCAGCGGACACAACACGTGCTCCGGCACCCAGCGGGCCAGCGCGGCGGTCAGCGGCCCCTCGAAGGCGCTGCCGGGCGGATTGGCCTTGAACCAGACGGCGGAGCGCGGCAGTTCGCCCGTCGGCCGAGGAGCGGTCGCCTCCCGTGTGCCGGCCGGCCGTACGGCGACGCCCGCCGTCACCGGCACCCGGATCAGCACCGACCACGGCCGGAGCCGTACCTGGAGGGCGCCGGACGCGCGCAGGCCGTGGGTGACGAGGTGGGCGGCCACCCAGTCGAGGGCCGCGGCGCGCCAGGACTCCCGTTCCCACGGGGTCACCGCATCCGGGTACCGGCCCCGGTCCACGACCGTCGTGTCATCGTCTCGCATCGGCCCATCCCAGCATCGCGGCAGGCGACCCGGCCAGCGGTTTTCCCCGCCGGAGGGCGCCCCACCCCGAGCCCGGGAAGAGCCCGCGCCGCCCCCGCGTACGACTACGGCAGCCGGATCTCACCCGTGCCCAGGGTGATCACGGCACGGGGACGCATGGGCTCCTGGCCGCGCCGGGACAGCAGGACCACCTCCCCGACCACCGCCGACAGCGCGCCCAGCCGGACGGCGCACTCGGCGGCCAGTCGCTTCGGGTCCTGCGTGCGGCCGAGGGACAGATGCGGGGTGAAACGCCCCCCGCGCCCCCGGCAGAGCGGGAACCGCAGCTCCAGTTCCCGGTGCAGCCGGGACCAGGGCGCCGGGCCCGCCGCGGCCGGGTCGAGCCACACCGTCGCGTGGTGCCGGTGCCGGAACCAGCGCACACCGGCAAGGCGCGCAGGGAACGCCGTACACCGTGCCGCCCCTGCGGCGAGCAGCGGTACGGCCCGCTCGAACTCCTCCTCCGGTACGAAGCCGAACAGCAGGTTCACGTGCGGCGGCCAGCGCCGTACCTGCGGATCGTGCTCCCAGCGGATCTCCTGGACCGCCGGCCACAGCTCCGGCGGCGGCAGCCAGGCCACCGCGGTCCGAGCCGTCGGCGCCACCTCCAGCGCGTCCATCGGCTCGGCCCCGCCGTACACCGGACACCCGTCCACACGCCCATGGTCCCAGGCGCCGCCACACGGCTCAGGGCATCCGAGGGCGGGTCCGGGCCGCCCGCGGTCAGCGCACCGGGAAGCCGAACGCGTACCCCTGCTGCTTCAGCCAGGGCAGGAGGGTGCGCAGGGCCACCACCGTCTGGGAGCGGTCGCCGCCCGCGTCGTGGAAGAGGAGCGTGGGCCCGTTGGCCAGTTCGCCCTTGACAGTCGTGATGATCGCGGCGCTGCCCGGCCGCTCGAAGTCCTTCGAGTCGACGTTCCACCCCAGCGGCCGCATCCCGTGCGAGGCCGCCAGTTTCCGGCTGTACGGGGTGAAGGCGCCGCCCGGGGCGCGGTAGTACAGCGGGCGGACGCCCCCGGACGCCTTGGTGATCTGGCGCTCCGCGTCGACTATCTGCCGCGCCTGGTAGGACTCGGGCTTGGAGTCCATGGTGGTGTCGTGGGACACGGTGTGGTCGCACAGCCGGTGCCCGGCGGCCACCACCTGCCTGACCAGATCCGGGTGCGCCTGGGCCTGGGGGCCGATCATGCAGAACGTGGCCTTCGCACCGTTGTCCCGCAGCACGCGCAGCACCTGCGGGGTCCAGACCGGGTCGGGGCCGTCGTCGATGGTGATGTTGACGGCGTGGCCGCCCCGGTCGGATGCGTGGGCGATGACCGCGGACACGGGTGCCGTCTTCGGCGCGGCGGGCCGGGCGGCCCCCGGTGCGGCGGACCCGCCGCCGCTCTGGCCGGCCTGCGCGGTCCACACCGAGGTGGCGGCGGCCACCGCCGTGACCCCGACCGCCGCCGCGATCACCCGGCCGTACCATCCCCGTCCGCCATGCCGCGCCATGTCCGTCCCGCCCCCTGCCGTGTCTGCCTTCGCCGTGCCGATGTGCTTCGGCACCTGGCAGGACGGTGACGGTCGGGCAGGGGATCCCGCTGTTACGGATCACGGACAATTCCGCGGCGCTTCCGCGACAGTCGACGGCAGCGGCCGTACGGGCGCGGGGAGTCGGGGAGGCGGCGCGCCATCCCGGGAGGCGCGAGGTGCAAAGGCGGCGCGCCATCGCGGCGCGCGGGTACGGCCCGCCGGAGTTTCCTCCGGCGGGCCGTGGCTCGGTTCCTGCCGCGGCGGGCGCCGAGGTCGGCGCCCGCCGGGAGGATCAGTTGTCGCCGCTCACCAATAGTGTCGCCGTCCGGCGACCGCGTGGCCCATGGCTCCCATGATCCACAGGATGGCTCCCACCACCAGCAGGATCACGCCGATGGTCCACAGGATCGATATGCCTGTGACGAAGCCGATGATGAGCAGAATGACGCCGAGGGCGATCATGACGTGCCTCCAGCCGGTGATGGTGGTGCTCCTGCCCTTCGTGTTCCCCGGATTCCGGCGGAATATCAGGCCGTCGGACTTTCGGAAGTTCTGTCGGCAAGGTTGACTCCGCGGTACGGCGGCCTCACATTACCTAGCGGTAGCAACCGGCGGTAACACCGCCGTAGCCGCGGCCGGCGCCCCCCGGCCGCCCCGCACTCCCCACCCGCTCGACACACCCCCCTGCGCTCGATCGAGCCGCCCCGTTTCCGTGATCCACCACCCCCACGGCACCGCCGTGCCCGGCTGTCCCGTGTCCCCACCCGGGAAGGGAGAGCACCACATGCCCCTGCCTGCCCTGCGCCGCGTCCTCACCGCGGCCTCCGCCGCCGTCGGTGCGCTGGCCCTCGGCCTCGCCACGGCCCCCGCCCAGGCCACGACACCCCTGAACTACGCCGCCCTGGGCGACAGTTACAGCGCCGCCTCGGGGGTCCTCCCCGTCGACCTCACCAGCCCGCTGTGCCTGCGCTCCACGGCGAACTACCCCCACGTCATCGCCGCCCGGGCGGCGGCCCGCCTGACGGACGTCACCTGCGGTGCCGCCCAGACCAAGGACTTCACCGAGGCCCAGTACCCCGGCGTCGCCCCGCAGACGGACGCGGTCACCGCCGACACCGGCCTGGTCACCCTGACGATCGGCGGCAACGACAACGGCACCTTCATCAACGCCGTCGTCGCCTGCGGCACCGCGGGCGTCCTCAGCGGCGGCCGGGGCAGCCCGTGCAAGGACCGGTACGGGACGTCCTTCGACGACCAGATCGACGCCACCACCTACCCGGCGCTGGAGTCCGCCCTGCGCAGTGTCCGCGCCAAGGCGCCCCGGGCCCGGGTGGCGGTGCTCGGCTACCCGTGGATCACGCCGGCCACGGCCGATCCGTCCTGCTTCGTCAGACTGCCGGTCGCCACCGGGGACGTGCCGTACCTGCACGCTCTCCAGGCGCACCTCAACGCCGTGGTCCGACGCGCCGCCGAGGAGACGGGGGCCACGTACGTCGACTTCGCCGGGGCCTCCGCCGGGCACGACGCCTGCCAGCCGGTCGGCACCCGGTGGATCGAGCCGCTGCTGTTCGGGCAGAACGTGGTCCCGGTCCACCCGAACGCCCTCGGCGAGCGGCGCATGGCCGAGCACACCCTGAGCGTCCTCGGCCTCGGCTGACCGCACACCACCGCACCGGTGCCGCTCACGCGCCGGTCCCGGTCACGCGTCGGCGAGCAGCGGGTCGTAGGGCGTCGAACGCTCCCGGCCCGACATGAACGCCAGGAAGTCCCGTACGAACGCCGCCCGCGTGTACGTGCCGTCCGCGCCCGGCACGTCCCGGCGGAACCCGGTACGGAACAGCGCCCGGTACTCGTCCACGTCGAGGCGCTGGTCGCCGTTCGCGTCGGTGACGTCGAAGAGCACCTCGGCGACCCTGATCAGCGCGGGACCGGCGAGGGACGGCACGGCCGCCGCGTACTCCGGGGCGCTGACCCGGCCGTCCCCGTCGGTGTCGAGAGCCGCCTGCAACTCCCGCCACCAGGCGGCGAAGGCGTCGTAGAGCCGCGTCTCCTCCGGCTCGTCCAGGTCGAGGCGCCCGGCGATCTCGCGGGCCATGGCGGCGAGGTCGGGCCAGTCCAGGTAGCCGTCCCCGGTCTGGTCCAGCACCTGCGTGAAGAACTCCTCCGCGCTGCGCCGCGCCACGGCTGCCGCGCCCGCTCCGGTGTCCGGCTCCGGTGGGAGCGGGGCCAGCAACCGGACCAGCGCCCCGGCCCGCCTCAACCGGTCCCGCAGCGCGCCGATCGTCCGGGCCCGGGGATCGTCGCTGTCGGGGGAGAGGGAGAGCAGGTCGATGACGGCCTCGGGCCTCACCCAGCCGTCCGGGAGGAACCGGGCGAGGCCCGCTCCCAGGTAGACGCCCTGCATCAGGGTCTGCGCGCCGGGCAGTTCGGGCAGCCCCGCCCGCCTGCGGAACGACTCCGGAAGGGACGCCACCGTGACCGCGCCCAGCAGCGGACCGGCGACCGCCCGGCCGGCCGCCCACAGGGTGGGCACGCCGTGCAGCAGCGGCGGGGCCGGCAGATGGTCGAGGAGCCGGTAGAGGATGATCCGCATCGCCTCCGTGTTCTCCAGCTCCTCCTCGACCACCCGGTCGTAGTACGGCCAGAACTCCGCCACTGTGGACGGCAGTCGGCCGGCATCGCCGTCGATGGCGGCGAGGTACGCCCGGAACGCGGCGTACAGCCGCTCCAAGCCGTCCTGCCCCAGCGGCTGCCCGCTCATCCGGCACATGGTGACGCTGCTCTCGAACAGCGTCGCGACCACCCAGGCCCGCACCGCGGGATCCAGCGCGTCGTAAGGGCGTTGGCGCGCGTCGGTGCCCTTCAGCCGGGCGTGCAGCCGGTTGAGCCGCGCCGCCTCCCTGCGCCGCACCTCCTCGTCGGCGCCGAACATGCGCTGGAGACTGACGACCGTGTTGCGCAGCCGGCGCCACGGGTGGGTCACGAACGTCGAGCTGTCGAGCAGGGCCGCGCCGACCTGCGGGTGCGCGGCTTCCAGGACGGTCGCCCGGATGATGGCCGGCGCCCAGCGCGGATCGTGGAAGAACTCCTGGTACTGGTTGCCCGTGTCGGTCACGCTGGTCGGTCTCCGTTCGCGTTCGGCCGCACGCCGCCGAAGCGGCGGTCGCGCTGCTGATAGGTGTGCAGGCACTCCAGGAAGTGGGTCGCCCGGAAGTCGGGCCACAGCACCGGCGGGAACATCCACTCCGCGTAGGCGACCTGCCAGAGCATGAAGTTGGAGATGCGCTGCTCCCCGGAGGTGCGGATGACGAGGTCCACGTCGGGTGTGTCGGGAAAGGGCAGGTGCGCGGCGAAGCTGCGCTCGTCCACGGACTCGGCCGGCACGCCGCTGCGGATCAGGGACCGCGCCGCCGCCACGATGTCGCTGCGCCCGCCGTGGTCGAACGCGACGGTCAGCGTCATGCCCCGGTTCTCCCCGGTCAGCGTCATCAGATCGGCGAAGTCCCGGGCCAGCGCGGGCGGAATCCGCGGATCCGCCACTCCGAGGAACCGGCAGCGGATCCCGCGCGCGTGCAGCAGCGGGGCGTGCTTGCGTACCACGCGGCGCACCAGCCGCATCAGGAAGTCGACCTCCGTGCTGGGGCGTTGCCAGTTCTCGGTGGAGAAGGCGTACAGGCTCAGCCACTGCACGCCGGTCGCCCGTGCCGCCTCGATGACGTCGATCACCGTCGTCTCCGCCGCGCGGTGACCCGACGTACGCGGCAGCGACCGCCGTGCCGCCCAGCGTCCGTTGCCGTCCATCACGCAGGCCACGTGCCGCGGCACCCTGCCGACGGCACCGCCGGCGGCCTCCCCAACCGTCATGCCCCTGCTCCCCCCACGGCCACGAGCGCACCCCCGCGTCCCGCGCCCAGGTTGTCAGCCCCCGCCCCGGGAGACGGCGCGTCCGCCCCGCATTCACCCTTAGTACGCGCGTTCGACGAGGACATTTCCCCACCGGCCCCGGGGGTTCGCCTCCGGACGCCCGCTGGTGCTCGCCCCCGTCCCTAATGGCCCCCCTGCCGGAGTGAACGGCGTACGGGCGGTGCCTAGCGTGAGGTCGCATGACGATCTCTTCATCCCGTTCCGCACTGCGCCGTCGTACCGGCATCGCGGCCACGGCGCTGGCCTGCCTGCTGACCGCCGTCCCGGCCGCGGCCGCGCAGTCCGCACGGGACGCGCCCCGCGCATGCGGCCCGCACCCGGCGCTCGACCGGTCCGTTCACCACCTGGTGACGCAGGACCGGATCACCGGCGCCGCCGTGCTGGTCACCGGCGCCGGTGCGCCCTGCGCCCGCTGGACGGCGAGCGACGGCGTGGCCGACCTGCGCACCGGCCGTCCCATGAACACCACCGACCGGCTGCGCGTCGGCAGCGTCACCAAGACCTTCACCGCGACGGTCGTCCTCCAACTCGCCGCCGAGCGGCGGCTGTCCCTGGACGCGCCCGTCGAACGCTACCTGCCGGGCCTGATCCGTGCGGGCGGTCACGACGGCCGCCGGATCACCGTACGGCAGCTCCTCCAGCACACCAGCGGACTGCCCGACTACCTCGACGCCCCCGAGTGGCGGCACCCCGAACGGCTGCGGTACCGCCACTTCGAGCCGCGCCGGCTCATCGCCCGCGCCCTGCGGCTGCCCGCCCCGGAGCACACCTGGCACTACGCGACCACGAACTACCTGATCGCCGGTCTGATCGTGCGCGAGGTCACCGGCCACAGCCCGGAGACGGAGATCACCCGCCGCATCATCGGCCCGCTGGGCCTGCACGACACCTACTGGCCGGGCGACGCCCCGCGCATCCGGGGCCCGCACTCGCACAGCTACTTCACCTCGGGCGACGGCCACCGGGTGGACGGCACCGACTGGAACACGACCTTCGGCGGGGTCGGCGGCGCCCTGGTGTCCACCCCGGCCGACCTGACCCGGTTCGCCACCGCGCTGACCACCGGCCGGCTGCTGCCCGCGCCCCAACGCGCCGAGATGCGGCGCACGGTGGCCGCCGACCCCGACCGGCTCTGGCCCGGCGCCCGCTACGGGCTCGGTCTGATCTCCTCGCCGCTGTCGTGCGGCGGCACCTGGTGGGGCCACGCCGGCACCGTGCCCGGCGGCCACCGCGCGCTGGTCGCCACCGGCCCGGGCGGTCGGACCGTCGCCGTCGCCCTCAACGAGGTGCCCGCCACCCTCCAGGCCGAACTGGACTTCCTCGACGTCGTCGACAAGGCCCTCTGCGAGGGCACGCCCACCGAAAGGACACCCGCATGACCCGCTCGACCCCGCCCGCCGCCCGGCGTCCGCGCCGCCTGGTCGCCCGGGGAGCGGCTGCCGCCGCCCTGTCCCTGGCGGGCGCGCTGACCCTGGGCGCCGCCCCCGCCCCCGCCGCGGCCCGGCCGGCCGCCGACCCCCTCGCCCGCTACCACCACCAGCACCTCCACTGGAGGAGCTGCCTGCTCGGCCCCGACGACACCACCGGCAAGGAACTCGAACAGGCAGGCGCCCGTTGCGCCGACGTCACCGTGCCGTTGGACTACACCCGCCCCGCCGGCCGTACGATCACCGTCGCTATATCCCGGATCCGGGGCACCGACACCGCGCACCGTGCCGGCGCGCTGCTGCTCAACAGCGGCGGACCCGGCGGACAGACGATCGGCGACCCGCCGTGGGTCGGCAAGGCCATGAAGGACGTCGCCGCCCGCTACGACGTGGTCGGCGTCGACCCCCGCTTCGTCGGCCGCAGCACCCGGCTGGACTGCCGGTGGCCCACCGGCAGCATGATCCGCGGGGCCGGCACCGGCCGCGCCGGCTTCGACCGCACGGTCTCCCTCGCCGCGGACCTCGCCGACCGCTGCCGCACCCACGCCGGTGACCTGCTGCCGTACGCCACCACCCGGAACACCGCCCGCGACATGGACGTGATCCGCGCGGCCCTCGGCGAACGCCGCATCTCCTACCTGGGCTACTCGTACGGCACCTACCTCGGCCAGGTCTACGCGACGATGTTCCCGCGCCACGTCGACCGGGTCGTCCTGGACGGCGTGGTGGACCCCGCCCGCTACGGCCCACGGCTGCTGCGGGGGTCGGACGGGGCCAACCGGCACGCCCTGCGCGACTGGGCGGACTGGGCCGCCGCCCACCACGCGGCCTACGGACTCGGCCGCACCCGCAGCGCGGTCCTCGCCACCGTGGAGACGGTCCGCGCCGCCGCGGCCCGCACACCCCTGCGCCTGGGCGGCTACCGGGTGGACGACCACGTGCTGCCCGTCCTGGTCTTCAACGGGCTCTCCCAGGACAACCCTCAGGCCTACGGCGACTTCGCACAGGGCGTCCGGGACCTGCGGCGCGCCGCCGGGGGCCGGACGGTCACCCCGTCCCCGTGGCTGGCCTCGGCACTGGAGTTCCTGCTGACCGGGCACGAGTCCGCCTACGGCAGCGCGCAGGCGGCCATCCTGTGCGGGGACGTGGCCGCACCCCGCGACCCGGAGACGTACTGGCGCGATCTGCGGCGCGCCGGGACGGGGGACCGGCTGTTCGCGCCGGTCACGAACGGCATCAACGCGTGCGCCTTCTGGGACGCGCCGCGTGAACGCCCCACCACGATCCGCGCCGACCTGCCGGCCCTGCTCGTCAACGCCACCGGCGATCCGCGCACCGTCTACCCCGGCGCCGAAGCGGTCCACCGCCGGTGGCCCGCATCCCGTCTGGTGACCCTGCGCGGAGCCGACCAGCACGCGGTGTACGGCGTGTTCGGCAGCGCGTGCGTGGACACCACCGTCAACGCCTACCTGGCGAGCGGCCACCTCCCGGCCCGGGACGTGACCTGCGCCCGGCCCGCTACCTGAGGGGCCGCCCGCTACCTGAGGCGGTTGGCGAGTCCCTTGACGAGGTCGGTCCGCGCGACCTTGAGCGCGAAGCGGTCGGTCGTGCCGGGCAGCGGCCGGGCGTACCAGGGCAGTGCCCGGCGGCGCCACTTGGCGGGGGCCAGACCCGGGGGCAGCGCGGGCAGCGGCACGGACCAGGGGCCGAGCCGCAGCTCCGCCGTCCACACCCCGGCGGGGAGGGCGTCGACCGGCACGGTGAGGTGGAAGGTGCCGTCGGCGGCCGTCTCGCGGACCGGGAGCGTGACGGTGTCGCCGGTGCCGTTATCCAGGACCAGGGCGAGGGCGTCCGCGGGGTGTTCGGCCAGGTCCAGCCGTCCCCCGACGCGCAGCGCGGTGGGGGAGCCGTCGGCCCAGCGGATGTCCTTGTCGACGCGCAGGAGCGGCCGCACCCTGTGCTTGGACTCGCCGAGTTCGAGCGTGAAGTTGCCGTACGGCTTGGTGGTGTAGAGGGTGACGGCGCGCAGGCCCTCGCCGGTGGCGAGCACGCGGGTGCCGGGCTCGCCGGAGACGTCGGCGGCGCGCTTGCTGCCGATCCGCACCTCCTTGGCCAGCCCCTGGGCGCCGACGGCGAGGGAGATGTCCCACAGCCCGTCGGCGAGCGGCCGGCCGTCGGCGGCGGTCGCGATGTCGACGGTGGCCTCGAAGCCGGCCAGGTCGTATGCGTACTGCCCCTCGTCCTCGTCCGCGCCGAGCCCCGGCGTCGGGGTGTGCGTGACGGGCAGCCGGTACTCGGTCCTGCTGTCGCGTTCACGCAGGACCAGTTCCGTGCTGACGTCCCGCGTCTCCACGCGGTGCAGGTAGCCGTGTCCGGCCAGGCGGAGCACGCCGCCGTCCATCTCGGCGCGGCCGACGTGGTGGCGCAGGCCGAGCTGCGCGGTGACGTCGTAGCACGCGTCGGGGATCGCACGCTCGGGGTCACGCAGGAACGGGTAGCGGGCCAGCGCCCGGCCGTTCTCGACGAGGACCGGCGTGGCGACCTTGGTCCTGGCGAGCCGCTTCTCGAACGCGACGAGTTCGAGCACCTCGTCCAGCATGCGGTGGCGCACCAGGTGCAGCCGCAGCCGGGCCATGGCCGAGAGCCGGTCGTTCAGGCCCTCGTGCCACAGGGGCTCGATGATCTCCGCGAGCCGGTCCAGCGTCTTGAGCTGAGTGTCGCGGGGCTCGTGGACGAGGTGGCCGGCGAGCAACTGCTGGACTTCCACGGTCAGATGCCGGTGCGCCAGGTGGTCGCGGCCCGGGCCGGGCGGCACCAGCTCCAGGATCAGGTCGACCATGCGGGGCAGGAACTGCAGCCGCCGCTGCGTCCCCTTCAGACGGAGGGTGATGTTGCCGCCGTCCTCGCGCTGCATCCAGTACAGGCAGTCGTAGTCGGCGACCACGGAGATGCCCGAGGCGTGCAGGTAGGCCGCGCCGACGAACAGCTGGTCCTCGCCGATGGCCAGGTCGGTGGGGAAGCGCAGCCGGTGCCGCTCCAGCAGCTCCCGGCGGAACAGCTTCATCGGGTTGAGCGTCCAGTACACCCGGGAGGAGAACACGTCCGTGCGCGGCTGGTTGCGCTGGAACATCGACGTGGGTGCGCCACGGCCGCCGACCCCGACCATCTTGCCGAGCACGACGTCGGTGCCGTTCTCCTCGGCCATCCGCACCATGCGGTCCAGTGCCTCGGGGCCGAGCCGGTCGTCGGCGTCCAGGAAGAACACGAACGTGCCGGTCGCGTGGTCGAGTCCGAGGTTGCGCGGGGCCGACGGGCCGCCCGAGTTCTCCTGCCGGAAGACGCGCAGCATCTCCGGGTAGAGGCTCTGGAGGCGCTCCAGCTCGTCGGCCGTGCCGTCCGTCGAACCGTCGTCCACGACGATGACCTCGAGCCGCTCACGGCCGATGCTCTGCTCCGCGACCGAGGTGATGCACTGCGTCAGGTACGGCATCGCGTTGTACGCGGCGATGACGACCGAAACGGTGGCGCCAGGCATGATAACGCGCTCCAAAACACCGGGCGACCCGGGGCGGCTTCGAGTTTTCTGTGAACCTACCATGACCAGGGAGTGTCGCCGGAACGGACGACCGGTGAAGCGCCTCGCCGCCCGGCGGCCGACGGCAGGGTGTTTCGGGGTGCCCCGGCGGGGATGAACAGTCCCGGCGCGGGAGTTGGGACGGGGTGACAGGACGGTCCGCCGACCGTCGTACGGCCACCGAAAGGCGACCCCATGCCCCAGCTGCGCCTCGGCGTCTCCCTGCAACCGCGCTGGCCGCTCGACGACGGGGCCGGCCCGCTCCGCGCCGCACGCCGTGCCGAAGAGCTCGGCTTCGACCACGTCGCGGTCGGCAACCGCCTCCTGGACAGCGGCTTCGGCCTCGACACGGACCCGTTCGTGCTGCTGGCGGCCGTCGCGGGGGCGACGACCCGCCTGCGCCTGCTGACGTCCGTACTCGTCGCGCCGTACTACCCGGCCCTGGTGCTCGCCAACCAGGCCGCGACCCTGGACGTCGTCTCCGGCGGCCGCCTCGTCCTGGGCGTCGGCACCGGCTGGAACCCGGACGAGTTCGCCGCCGTCGGGGTCTCCACCCGGGACCGTGGTGCACTCACAGACGACCACCTCGCCGCCGCCCGGGCCCTGTGGACCCGGCGGCCCGCGGACTTCGAGGGGCCGTTCACCACTCTGCGCGCGGCACACCTCGGCGTGCCCCCGGTCACCGCCGGCGGGCCGCCCGTGTGGGTCGGCGGCCACAGCGACGCCGCCCTGCGCCGCGCGCTGCGGTTCGGCGACGGCTGGTACGGCACCGGTGCCGACGCCGCCGAGATCACCGACGTACGACGCCGCCTGCACGCTCTCGCCGGCACGGCGGACGCCGACCGCCTCACCCTCGCCACGTCCGTGTTCCTCACCCCGCCCGGCCTCCCCGCGACGGTCACGGCACCGGGCCGGCCGCTCGGCGGCACCGCGGCGACCATCGCCGCCGGCCTCACCCGCCTCGCCGAGGCGGGAGCCACCGTCTGCACCCTCTGGCTGCCCGTCGCCGGGGAACACGTCGAGGAAGCCATGGAGTGGACAGCGACGGAGCTGATGCCACGGCTGCCCTGAGGCACGGGGCACGGGCGGGGACACGTTCCGGCCGCACCCCACGCGCCACCCACGCCACCACGGTCGTGGACCCCGTCGACTCACGGCGGGCGATGGCGAGTTCACGTGCCTGTTGTGATTCCTTCCGTTCGCGAGACAGTGGATGTCACGTACGGCCGGTGAAGTGGACCATCGTTCAAGGTGTGTTCGGGGCACGGTCGCCCCCCGACCCTCGTGAGGTGCATGCGCATGCCTCGTACCCGCGTCCGGGGTGCCGCACGGCGCTCCGCCCGTGTCCGTGCCCGGCTCGCGGCAGCCCTCGTGCTCGCCGTCGCCGCCCCCGCCTTCCTGCCCGGTGCGGCGGAGGCCGGCCCGGCACACCCGAAGGGGGCCGAGCAGTGGAGCACGCAGACCGTCGCCCCCGGCGTCACGGTCCGCACCGGTGTCCTCCGGCACCCCGGCACACGGCACTCCTGGACGGTCACCGTACAGGCGCCGACCAGCAGCCGGTGGACCTCGAACGATCCGGACGCGCCCGTGACCTGGGCCGAGGTCTCCACCCGCGCATGGGCCGACGACACGGCCCGCGCCCTGACCCGGGCCGGCTTCCGGCCGCGCGTGGAAGGCGTGCGGTGGCCGTCCTACGCCGACACCCCGCACGGGCTGATGGGCTACCGGGTCCGGATCGGCCGTTTCGCCACCCAGCAGGAGGCGCGGACGGCCGCGGCGGCGGTCACCGCGGCCGGATTCCGCACGACCCCGACCTGGACCGGGTACGACGTCCAGGAGCCGACCGACCTGGAGAACGTCCACGTGGCCGTGATCGACCCGAGGACCTTCGACGGGACCGTCGAGGCCACCCACGACGGCGATGTGACACGGCGCGAGACCACATCGGCGGTGGCGCGGAAACTGCGCTCGCTGGTCGCGGTGAACGGCGGCTTCTTCGTGCTGTCACCGGGCGACGGGGTGCCGGGCACCATGTCCGGGATCGGCGCCTACCGCGGGGAACTGGAGTCGATGGCCGCCGGCTCCCGCTCCGCGCTGCTCATCGAGGACGGCGGCCGCGCCATCCGGATCGCGGACCTGACGAGCACCGCCACCGCCCGGGCGGGCAAGGCCGCCTACCCCGTCCAGGGCATCAACCGGCTGCCCGGCACCGTCCGGGACTGCGGCCGCCCCGGCAGCACGCCCAGCGAACTGCCCTGGCAGGACGTGACCTGCCGGCTGGCCGACGACCTGGTCCGGTTCACCGGTGCCTTCCGGGCCGCCCTGCCGACCGGCCCCGGAACCCAGGTCGTGCTGGACGCGTCCGGCCGTGTCCTCTCCATCGGCGCGCGCGGTGGACGAGGCGTGCCCGACGGCGGGCAGGTGCTGCAAGGCATCGGCGGGGCGGCCGACTGGCTGACGGCGCACGCCGAGCGGAACCGCCGTATCGAGGTGAGCGAGGTCGTCCGCACCGCCGGTGGCCGGCGCGTCACGCTCGACGGCGGCGACTCCCTCGTCAGCGCGGCGCCGACGCTGGTGAAGGACGGCCGCATCGACATCGACGCCGCCGCCGAAGGCGTGGTCGACCCCGAGTACACCTCCTTCGGATACGCCTGGGCCGACGTTCGCCAGCCGCGCACCCTGGCGGGCGTCGACCGGCGGGGCCGGCTGATCCTGGCGACGGTGGACGGACGGCAGACGAACGGCAGCGAGGGGTTCACCCTCTACGAGGCCGCCGCGTTCATGAAGTCCCTCGGCGCCGTACAGGCGATGAACCTCGACGGCGGCGGCTCCACCGCGATGGCCGTCGACGGCACCCTGGTCAACCACCCCTCCGACGCGGCCGGCGAACGCGCGGTCGGGGACACCGTCCAGGTCCTGCCCGCGGCGCACTGACGACCCGAACAGCGCCGCGCCCCGTGCGAGGCCCTGCACCTGTCCCGCACCCGGGTGGCCACGGCCCCCGGGGTGAGCCCCACCACGGCCGCCGGCCGGGAAGGCGGCCGCGACCCGGGCGGTGAGCGCCACGAGAGGTACCGACGCGTACGTCGGCTCCGTGGGTCTCGCCCTGATCACCAGGGGGCGACCGGTGCGAGCCGGGGGGTCCGGGTCTGGGTGCCGGGAGCGCACAGCACCACGGCCCAGAACTCGGTCGTGCGGCTGGAGCCGGTGTTCCGGGCCACGGCCCGCCACCCGTCGCTGGTCGGCGCGTTCGTTCGCACCATGAGGTCGGCACCGCCCGCGTCGAAGGCGTCGTAGCCACCACCCGTCGGCACCTGCCCCGGCGGGCACTGGGCCTCGGAACCACCGGACCGACCGGGTGCCAGCACGGCATGCCGGCCCTCGACCCAGGTGTAGTCCTCCGCCCGAGGCGCCGTTCGCCTCCCTCCCGGCTGGTCGGCCGTGTCGAGCGCGGTGGCCGTCCCACCCGGGGCGAGGACCGCGAAGACGACCAGGGCGGGAAGCGCGAGGCGTTTCATGCCGGAACCTTTCGGACTGGACGAGGGCGACACCCCCGGTATGCCCGCTGCGCCCACGCCGTCCGCTCCTCCTCACACGTGCGGAGCACACCGGCCGAGGGCGCGGGTTTGACTTGGAGTGCGCTCCAACACCTAGCGTCCTGGGAAACGATCGACGAGCCCAGGAGGCAGCAGCATGACCGACGTCCCCACCCGGTACCTGGGCGAACTGGCCGTCTCCGCGCAGGGCCTCGGCTGCATGGGCATGAGCCACGGGTACGGCGCCACGGACGACGCACAGTCGACCGCCACCCTGCACCGCGCCCTCGACCTCGGCGTGACCTTCCTCGACACCTCGGACTTCTACGGCTTCGGCCACAACGAGGAGCTGATCGGGCGGGCCGTCGCCGGACGGCGTGACGAGGTGGTGCTGGCCACCAAGTTCGGCTTCGCCAACCGCCTGGGCGAGCCCACCCTGATCCGCGGCGACGCCGCCTACGTACGCCAGGCGTGTGAGGCCTCGCTGCGCCGGCTCGGTGTCGACCACATCGACCTCTACTACCAGCACCGGGTCGACCCGCGGGTGCCGATCGAGGAGACCGTCGGTGCCATGGCCGAGCTGGTGCGGGCCGGCAAGGTCCGTCACCTGGGACTGTCCGAGGCCGGCGCGCAGACCATCCGGCGCGCGCACGCGGTGCACCCGATCTCGGCGCTGCAGAGCGAGTGGTCGTTGTGGACCCGGGACCTGGAGGCGGAGGTCGCCCCGGTCTGCCGCGAGCTGGGCATCGGCCTGGTCCCGTTCTCGCCGCTCGGCCGCGGCTTCCTCACCGGCCGCTACCACTCGGTCGAAGGACTGGCCGAGACCGACGTGCGGCGCAGCCAGCCGCGGTTCACCGACGGCAACCTCGAACGGAACCTGGCGATCGTGGCCAAGCTGGAGGAGCTGGCCGCCGCCAAGTCCGTCTCCGCCGGTCAGCTGGCCCTGGCCTGGGTGCAGTACCGGGGCGAGGACGTGGTGCCGATCCCCGGCACCCGGCGGCAGCGGTACCTGGAGGAGAACCTCGCCGCCCTGGACGTCGAGCTGACCCCGGAGGACCTCGCCGCGATCGAGGCCGCCGCCCCGGTCGAGCGGATCGCGGGCGACCGGTACGACGCGAACAGCCTCACCTTCGTCAACGGCTGACACCGGTAAGGGGCTCGCGAACCGGGGAAGGGTGGGTACACGGCATACCCGGCCTTCCCCGCCCCGGGGACGCACGCACAGGCCACCACCCGTCATCGCCGTGAGGGAGGCACACCCCATGCGCTCGAAGAGGAAGAGCATGACCGCGGCCCTGCTGGCAGCCGCCGCGCTGGGCGTCTGGGCCGCCCCGGCCCACGCGGTCGCCGGCACCGCTGCCACCGGTTCCGACACCGCTCGACCCGCGGTGTCGTACTGCGGTGCGGAGGAGGCCACCGGCCTGGCGGTGTCGGCCGAGCGGAGCGTGCCCTGCGCCACGGCCCTGCGCGTGGCGCGTGCCTACTCCAAGGCCGTGTCCGGTTCCGGGGAGGTGCCAGCGACGGTCCGCGTCGGCGGGGCCGCGTGGACGTGCCAGGAGCGTCAGGGTGACCCGAACCCGTACCAGGAGTGCGTCGACGCGAGCGACAGCGGCCGCCGGGTCATCGTCACGTCCTGACCGGGCAGCACCGCGGACGGCCGCCGACGGTAGCCGGACCCGGCCCGCACCGGCCGGCCGGGGCCGGCTACCGCGCCGGGTCCTCCTCCGCGCCCCGGACCGCCTTCTTCACCCTCTGCTCCAGCTCGGACCGCGACATGCCCCCGCGCGCCGAGTGCTCGGTCACCGCGGCCTCGAACGCCTCGGACGCCCGTCGCCAAGCCTGCCACTGGGCGTCGTACTCCTCGCCGCTCAGGCCGGCCAGCTGCGCGCGCTCCGCTTCGGCGGAACGCTCCAGCCTGACCAGTTCGTCCGGAATATCTGCCATACCTGGATGCTATGCACGCCGTCACCGAGGCGCCCGTCAGCCTCGTGCGACCGACGACGCGGGGAGCTCGGGCCTGCACGAGCCCCCCGTCGCCCGGCGGACCGGCCCCCGGCCGCCTCACGTCGGGGAACGCTGCTTCTCGGCCGGTACCGGCAGCACGACGATGCGCTGCACGGCCCGGCTGAGGACCAGCACACCGCCCACGATCAGCAGGGCACCGCAGGCCTCCGGCACGAGCCACCAGCCGGTGCGGATCCGCTCGTCGAACAGGGTGATCCCCAGGGTCAGACTCACCACCGCGTCACCGATGGTCAGCGCGGGCTGTGCCGCCGCCAGCGGACCGGCCTGCAACGCGTTCTCCAGCAGCAGCACGGAGGCGACACCGGCGCACGCGAAGCCGTACGTCTGCCACGACCGCAGGAACGCCGGGAAGCCGTGGTCGGCGAAGGTGCCGCTGGCCGACTTCAGGAGGGCGGCGGTCAGGGCGTTGCCCGTCGCGGAGGCGGTGGCCAGGAGCGCGGCACGCCGGGCGGGCGGGCGGCCCCGGCCCGCCAGGAGCACGGCCGCGGCCATCGCGCCGACGCACAGGCACAGCGCCGGAACCCACCGGGTGAGGGGCGCGTGATCGATCGCGCCGTGCGGGGCGGCGGACACGAGCAGCACGGCGAGGCCCGCCACAGAGCCGCCCACTCCCCACCAGCCCCACGGGGGCAGCCGCCGGTGCATCAGCGGCGCCGCGACCAGCAGCGCGAACGGCAGCTCCAGGATGAACAGCGGCTGGACCAGTGCGAGCGGGCCGTTGACCAGCGCCAGGCTCTGGAACAGCGCGGCACAGATCACGCCGGCCATGCCGATCACCCAGAAGGGCCGGCGCACCAGCTCGGCGATCAGCCGGAGCCCGCCGCGGCTGCTGGCCGAGGCCGCCTTGCGCTGGAACGCGGTGCCCACGGCGTTGCTCGCCGCTCCCGCGACGGCGAACACCGCGGCCAGTTCGATCACGGCCGACTCCTGCCTGTGGCGCTGTCCCGGGGAGGGGTCACGCGGCGGCCCGGCCGGTGGCGCGCAGCGCCGTCTCGGCCTCGTGCACGCGCCACTCCTCCACGGTGTCCTGCTGGCGCTCGGCCCGGTCGAGGAGCGTGTCGAGCAGCGCGGGGTCCAGGCGCTCGTCGGCCGGGGCGAGCCGGCGCAGGGTGGTCCACCCGGCCGCCTTGCCCTCCACCGCCATCCGCAGCGCCTCCAGCTCCAGCACGGTACTGAGCGGAGAGCGCCGTACCAGGCGGCCGTTGCCCTTCAGCCGGGCCGCCTTCTCGGCCGCCCAGGCCGCCCAGACCTTGTAGTGGCGCACGGGGACGTCCAGGTCGCGCATGATGTCCAGGAGTGCCGCCCGGTCCTCGGCGATCTCGGTGGCCACGACGTCGAGGGCACGGCCGAGCGCGGTACCGCGGGACGCGCGCGCCAGGTGGCCGACCCGCTGGGTGCCGGCGGTGGCGCCGGCGAGGTGGTCGTTGAGGTAGATGCCGAGCAGCTTCATGTCGGTGCCACCGGCGGGGTGCGGCCGGGGCGTACGGGACCGTACCGGTCCGTTCATGGCGGTCCTCCTTGGTTGCTCGCGCGGCACGCTCACCGTCGTCGTGACACGTACCAGGCTGGGGGAGCGGGGTGCCGAACCGAATCCGAACCGGACGGGGGGCTCGACCGGGGTGAGGGGGCCGAGGTCCCGCCCTTCGTGGACGGCACTCGCCGCGGTGATCCGGTGCAGATCGCGGGCGCCGTACCACTCGCGCCGGCCGCCGCCCGCGCTCCCACGGGTCCGCGTCCGGAGCAGCACCCGGGCCGGCGGGTCGGTCAGCGCCGTCCAGCCGGGGCGGGCGGCCAGCGCCGCGGGCACGGCCCTCAGCAGCAGGCCCGGCGGACCTCTGCGGCCGATGGTGAGGCGCAGGTCGAGCAGCGCACCGGCGGTGACCGTCCAGCGGTCGCCGGTGACACGGACCCGTACCGGCACGATCCGTACCTCGTCGAAGGCGTAGGTGCCCGCGACGAAGTCCGCCGTGCGCCGGGTCGGGGCCAGCAGCAGGCGGTGGCCGTCCTCCTGCTCCAGCATCACGTCGCTGAACGGGCCGAACGGCGAGCGCGGCCAGTGGCCGAGCACGACACGGGTCCCGGACGCCGTGCCGATACCGGCGATCCAGCCGTCGAAGCGGAGCCGGGCGGGGCCCGGTGCGGCCGGGTTCATCCGTCCGGGGCGGCACAGGGGAGGGTCCGGCCGCGGGACCGTACCGGGTGCGGGACACCCAGGCGTACGTTCCGGACGCCGTCCGGGCCCCGCCCGCAGGTGCGCGGGTCGGTCCCCGCGAACGGGGGCGCGTGCGCGGGCGAGCCGGGTGGGCGCACGCCGGCCATGACGAACGGCGTAAGGCTCAGCCGCACCGAACCGTCGTACGTGTCCACGGCGAGCCCGCGCGGCAGGAGGGGCTGCATGCGAGCGGGCGGGTAGGGCCGGTGCGCGAACGTCCGGGTCAGCCGGTCGGCCCGCAGCGCCGGCAGGTCCACGCGGTGAGGGGGGCCATACGACACCACGGGCACCGACTCCCCCGGAGCGCGGCCCCGAAACCCGGCGCGCCCCGCCGCCCGGTGGCACAGCCCCGCGGTGGTCGGCCGCGCGGTGGTCAGCCGCCCCACACGTACCAGGACGCCGTTCCGTGCGCGGACGCCAGGACGGCGAGCAGGACCAGGTCCGCGATGCCCAGTCCGAGGCCGAGGAGGGCGCGGAAGCGGCGGGGGGTGTTCCGCCGCAGGGCGACGACGGCCAGCACGATGGCGATGGGGCCGAGGACGAGGTTGAGGACGAGCAGTCCGACGAGCCCGAGGACGAAGGAGGCCACGGCCATGCCCTCGGTGTCCCGGCGGCCGGTCCGGTACGAGGCGGGAGCGGTCAGCCGCATCTCAGACCCTCCTCGTACGGTTGCGGCGGCGCCGTTCGCGGCCCGCGAAGACGACGAGCCAGACGGCGATGAGGGAACCGAGCACCAGCGTGAGCGGCCAGGGGAGATAGGCGGCCGTTCCCACGACGAGGCCCAGCAGGAGCAGGGCGACGACCAGGAAGAGCACGGCTACCTCCCCGCTCCGCCGACGGCCGCGGTGGTGACCGGGCAGGGCGGTTTTCGCACCGGTGCGGTCGGCTGCTCGCTCGGCTGCTGCTGGCTCCGCTTCTTCAACGCGTTCATGACATCGCGGGTTACCCGTGAGCGGCGTCTCACGCAGCCCTGCGGCCCCGGTTCACGTCGCGCGTGTTCCGCCGCCCCGTCGGATACGGCCCAGCAGATCCCGGTGGTAGGCGGCGAGTTGGCCGGCCGGCACCGGGGCGGGGCTGCCGGCGAGGGTGTACCAGGAGTCGCTCCCGGAGTGCTGGATGGCGACCCGCGCGCTGTGGCCGTCGGCCAGCAGGATGGTGGCGACGGTGAGGTCACCGGTGACGACACCGACCTCGTCGGTCAGCGCCCCACCGGGACCGGCCGTGACCCGGTCGACGTAACTGTTGATGCTGGGAGGGTTGTTCATGGCCCGCAGGTTTCCACCAACCCGCCCACGACACCCCACAGCGCGCAGGTGTCGCCCCCGACTGTCCCCACGTTGGCGGTGCGCCGGCCGGCGCCGGTGCTGTCCGGCTGGGGGTTCACACCCGGCTCGATGTCGCGGTGTCCGCCGACAGGCGTTGGGCGACGTAGATCGGGATCACCGACAGCAGGACCAGTACGGCGGCCACGACGTTGACCACCGGGGCCTGCCGGGGGCGGGTCATGTTGTCGAGGATCCAGACGGGGAGGGTCTCGATGCCCGGACCCGCGGTGAACGTGGTGACCACGATCTCGTCGAAGGAGAGGGCGAAGGCGAGCAGACCGCCCGCCAGGAGCGCGGAGCGGACGAGGGGGAAGGTGACGTCCCTGAAGGCGCGGAAGGGGGTCGCGCCGAGGTCCATGGCCGCCTCCTCGTAGGAGGAGGCCGTACGGCGCAGGCGGGCCACCACGTTGTTGAACACCACGACGATGCAGAAGGTGGCGTGCCCGACGATCACGGTGAACAGGCCGAGACCCACGCCCAGCGGAGCCAGGACCGTGCTGAACGCCGAGTTCAGGGCGATCCCCGTGACGATGCCGGGCAGCGCGATCGGCAGGACGACGACGAAGGAGACGGTGTCGCGGCCGAAGAAGCGGTGCCGGGCCACGGCGAAGGCGATCAGGGTGCCGAGGACCAGCGCGACGGCCGTCGCCCCCAGCCCCGCCCTCACCGAGGTCCACAGGGCGGCGCGGGCACCGGAGTCGTGCGCGGCCACCGACCACCAGCGCATGGTGAGCCCCGGCGGCGGCCAGCTCGCGCTGCGGTCGGGGTTCAGGGAGTCGACCAGGACGAGCAGCAGCGGGACGTAGATCAGCGCGAACCCGAGCCCCGCGCCGATGCGCAGGGCGATGCGCGCGGTGCGGCCGAGATGCATGGCGTTCTTCCTCTCCAGGCGTGCGGCGGCGGGCTACAGGCTGTTCAGCGCGCCCGTGCGGCGGATCGCCAGCAGGTACAGGACGATCACGGCCACGGGCACGGTGCCCAGCGCGGCGGCCATGGGCAGGTTGAGTTCGATGTTGGCGTACACGAGGTTGCCGATCAGCTGCGTCTTGCCGCCGACGATCTGCACGGTGATGTAGTCGCCGAGGCTGAGCGAGAAGGTGAACACCGACCCGGCGGCGACCGACGGCAGCACCATGGGCAGCACCACCGAGCGGAACGTCCGCCCCGCACGCGCCCCGAGGTCGGCGGAGGCGTCGAGCAGTCCGGCCGGGAGCTGCTCCAGGGCGGTGTGGATCGGCAGGATCATGTACGGCAGCCAGAGGTAGGTCAGGGTGAGGACCGTGGCGGGCAGGCCGTAGCCGGGGCCGCCGAGTCCGAACGGCGCCAGCACCCAGTCGGCGAGGCCGCCCTCGGACAGGATCAGCCGCCAGGCGTACACCTTGACCAGGTAACTCGCCCACAGCGGGGTGAGGATGGCCACGACGAGCAGCGGACGCCACCTTGGCCGGGCCACGCGCGCGGTGTAGAAGGCGACCGGGAAGGCGATCACCGCGCACAGCACGGTCACCGCGAGGGCCACCGCGACGCTGCGCAGGACGACCTGGCGGAAGACCGGCGTGGTGAACAGCGCGTGGAAGTTGTCCGTCGACCAGACCTTCACCACCTGGGAGGTGAAGGAGTTCGTCGTCCAGAAGGCGGACACGAACAGGACCGCCAGCGAACCGAGGTAGAGGACGGTCAGCCACAGCAGCGGGGCGGTGAGCAGCAGGGCCAGGCGCAGCCGGGGCCTGCGGTGCAGGGTCCCGGCGAGCCGCCGGGCGGTGCCCCGGCCGGCGTCGGCCGGCGCTTCGGTCGTCACTGCTCAGCCCTTGATCTCGGTCCAGGCCTGCACCCACTTGGCGTACGGCACGCACTTCACGTCCGTACGGCCGTCCAGGCACTGCTCGATGGGCGTGTTCCAGAAGGCGATCCTCTTCCAGTAGTTCTCGTCGGCGGCGTGGTAGACGGTGCAGAAGTTCCTGTCCGAGGTATGCGCGCACGCCCTGGAGTTGGCCGGGGCCTCGCCGAAGTACTCGGCGACCTGGGCGTTGACCTTGGGGGAGACGATCCAGTCGAGCCACTTGTAGGCGCAGTTGGGATGCTTGGCCTTCGCGGAGACCATCCAGGTGTCCGACCAGCCGGTCGAACCCTCCTTCGGGACCAGCGCCCTGACCTTCGCGCCCTCGGAGGAGGCGAGGTTGGCGATGACCTGCCAGGTGGTGCCGATCACCGAGTCCCCGCTCTTGAAGGCGGAGACCTCCTTCAGGTAGTCGCTCCAGTACTCGCCGACGTCCGCGTTCTGCCGCTTGAGCAGCGCCACGGCCGCGTCGAACTGCTTCTGGTCGAGGGCGTACGGGTTCTCGATCCCCAGGCCGGGCTTGGTGGCCTTCAGGTACAGGGCCGCGTCGGCGATGTAGATCGGTGAGTCGTACGCCGTGACGTGCCCCTTGTACCGCGGGGCGCCGTCGAAGACGGCCGACCAGGAGGTGGGCGCGGGCGCGACCTTCGCGGTGTTGTACATCAGCAGGTTGGCGCCCCGGCCGTGCGGGATGCCGTACATCCGCCCGTGTACGGAGTTCCAGGCGCCGTTCTTCAACCCGGCGAAGACGTCACGGTAGTTGGGGACGAGTCCGGTGTTGACGGGGGCGGCGTCACCGGAGGCGATCAGGCGCAGGGAGGCGTCGCCGGAGGCGGAGACGGCGTCGTACTGGCCGGTCTTCATCAGCTTGACCATCTCGTCCGAGCTGGCGGCGACCTTGGAGTGGACCTGGCAGCCCGTCCGCTTCTCGAAGTCGCCGACCCAGTTCACCTTGGGGTCGTCGGAGCCGTCCTCGACGTATCCGGCCCAGGCGATCAGGTTGACCTGGCCCTCGGTCGGGCCGAGCTTCGTCGGTGCCTTGAGGTCGGGCGGGTTGAGGCCGGTCGCCGAGGGGCCGCCGGAGACGGCGGAGTCGCAGGCCGCGGCGAGCAGCAGGGCGGCGGCGCAGACGGCCGAGGAGCGCAGGGTACGGGTGAGGCGCACGGCGTTCTCCAGGGGGAGGGGCGGTGATCAGGAGGGCAGGCGGACGGCGTGCCGGCGGTGCCACTGGAGGCGGACCCGGGTGCCGCGGTAGGCGGCGACGTCCGCGGAGGAGGTCTCCAGGTTCTGCTGGAGTGCTGTCAGCCGGCCGCCGCCGTCCAGGTCGACCAGGAAGCGGGTGGCGTCGCCCAGGTAGACGACCTCGGCGACGGTTCCGGCCGCGGTGGTGTGGTCGGGCTCGTCCGGCTCGGCGGCGTTCTTCAGCAGGCGGATCTTCTCCGGTCGGATGGTGTAGGTGCCCGGGGAGCCGGTGATCCGGTGGGCCGCCTCGCCGTCAAGGAGGTTGGAGGTGCCGACGAAGGAGGCGACGAAGGCGGTGGCCGGACGTTCGTAGATCTCCGCGGGGGTGCCGACCTGGGCGATGCGGCCCTCGTCGAAGACGGCGATCCGGTCGCTCATCGTCAGGGCCTCCTCCTGGTCGTGGGTGACGAAGACGAAGGTGATGCCCACCTCCCGGTGGAGCGCCTTGAGTTCGATCTGCATCTGCTCGCGCAGCTTCAGGTCGAGGGCGCCGAGCGGCTCGTCCAGCAGCAGCACGCGAGGCCGGCCGACGAGGGCGCGGGCCAGGGCGACGCGCTGGCGCTGCCCGCCGGACAGCTGGGCGGGCCGCCGCCGGCCGTAGCCTTCGAGGCGGACCTCGGCGAGCGCCTTGCGGGCGCGGACCAGACGTTCGGCCTTGGGCACCTTGCGGACCCGGAGCCCGTAGGCGACGTTCTGCTCGACCGTCATGTGCGGGAACAGGGCGTACTCCTGGAAGACGGTGTGCACGTCGCGCTCGAACGGGGCGAGGCCGGTGACCTCCTGTCCGGCGAGTTCGATCCGGCCCGCGTCCGGTGCCTCGAACCCGGCGACGAGCCGCAGCACCGTGGTCTTGCCCGAGCCGGACGGCCCGAGCATCGAGAAGAACTCGCCGTCCCGGACGTCCAGGTCGATCCCGGCCACGGCGGTGGTCTCCCCGAACGACTTGCGCAGGCCCTGCAACCGGATCGCACGTCCCTCCATGCGGGAACCTTTCTGGCGCACCGAACGTTGACGGCAAACATATGAAGTCATAGGTCATAGCTCAAGGTCCCGTCAGGGTAAAGCTTGAGTCAACGCACGAGGTGGTACCCGTGAGACAGCACGAGATCGACGCAGGCACCCGCAAGGCCGTCTTCAGCCCGGTGGACAACCGGGCCCGCGTGGACACGGTCGTCCACCGCATAGGGGACGCCATCGAGCTCGGCCTCCTCGCCGACGGCGAGCAGCTCCCCGGCGAGAGCGAACTGGCCGGCCGGCTCGGCGTCTCCACGGTCACCCTGCGCGAGGCGCTCATGGCGCTGCGGCAGCAGGGCCTCGTCACCACCCGCCGGGGCCGCGGCGGCGGCAGCTTCGTCTCACTGCCCGACGTCCCCGCCGACGACCGGCTCAGGTCCCGGCTGCGCGGCTGGAGCACCGAGGAGCTGCGCGACCTCGGCGACCACTGGGCCGCCCTGTCCGGGGCCGCCGCCCGGCTCGCCGCCCAGCGCACCGAACCCGCGGACCTCCGGCCGCTGCACCGCACGGCCCAGGAGCTGGCGCAGGCTCGGGACGCGGCGGCGCGCAGCCGGTTGTACGGCCGTTTCCACGTCGAACTCGCCGCCGCCGCCCAGTCGGCCCGGCTCACCCGCGAACAGGTCGCCCTGCAGAGCGAGGTGGGCGCCCTGCTCTGTCTCGTCCTGGCCGACGACCCCTATCGTGAAGAAGTTGCGGAACGTCACCGCTGCGTCGTCAGCGCCGTGCAGGATGGGGCCCACGACACGGCCGGCACGCTGGCCGAGCGGTGCGTCAGGGAGTCGGCGGCGCGGCTCGTCGCCGTACGCCTCACGCTCTGAGCGCGCCGCCCGCGGTTTTTCCGTCCGCTGGAGGACACCATGGGCGTCAGTTCCGGGCTCGCCGCCGTCGCCACGGACCCGGAGACACGGGTGGCCGCACAGGTCGGCGGCGCGCTGGAGGCCGTCTTCGCGGCGGTCGCCGCCACCCGCGCCGACACCGCGGCCCTGCTGCACCGGGTGGCCGCCGACGGCCGCGGGCCCGCCAGCCGCGACCTCGCCGCCCTGCGCCCCGGACTGCACCAGCGGCTGCGCCACGAGGACCTCGTCTCCGGCGTCGGCTTCGTCGCGGCCCCCGGACTGCTGACCGACGTACCGGCCTGGCTGGAATGGTGGCAGACGGACGCCGACGGCGCCGTACGCCCGCTGCTGCTCGATCTCGACCCCGGCAGCTCGGCCTACTCCGACTACACGCACTGGGACTGGTTCGCGCTGCCCCGCGACACCGGGCGCCGGGCCGTGGCCGGGCCGTACGTGGACTACCTCTGCTCCGACGAGTACAGCCTCACCCTGTCCCAACCGGTGCGGATTGGGGGGCGGTTCGCCGGAGTGGCCGCGGCCGACGTGTATCTGCGGCACTTCGAGGCGGCCGTGCTGCCGCTGCTGCGGGGACTGTCCCGGCCGGCCCGGCTGGTGAACGCCCGCGGCCGGGTCGCCGCCTCCGCCGACCCCGCCCACCTGGCCGGCTCCCTCACCAGGGGCCCGGACTTCGGCGCGGTCCTCGCCGCCGCGCGGCCCGGAGGGCACGAGGACCTGCGGCTGGTGCCGTGCCGGGGTGTGCCCCTGGTGCTCGTCCTGGCCTGACCGCGGCCGGGCGCACGCGTGACCCCGGGCCTGCGCGGTGCGCCGGCCCGGGGTCCGTGGTGCGGTACGGGATGCCGCTCAGGCGGCCAGACGCTCCGCCAGCTGACGCACCCTGGCGGCCGCGGCCTCGAAGGCACGGTCGCGGGAGGCCTCGTACAGCGGGACCAGCTCGGCCATCGCCGGGTTCTTCGACGCCATGGTCAGCTCCGCGACGATGAACTCCACGTCCAGGCCGAGGGCGTCGGCCAGGACGGCCTTGAGGTAGTTCTGCACGTACTCGTAGCCCTCGCGGGGGGTGCCCGGCGCGTACGAGCCGCCCCGGCTGGCGATGACCGTGACCGGGGTGCCCTTGGCGGACGGGTTCTCGCCCGCGGTGCGGCCCATGAGGATCACGTTGTCCAGCCAGGCCTTGAGGGTCGACGGGATCGTGTAGTTGTACATCGGGGCGCCGATCAGGATCGCGTCGGCCTGCTCCAGCTCCTCGATCAGCTTCACGCGCTCGGCGAAGACCGCGGCCTGCTCGGGCGTGTGGGCGCTCGCCGGGACGAAACCGGCGAGGTGCGCGTCGGCGGTGATGTGCGGGACGGGCTCGGCCGCCAGGTCGCGGTAGATGACCGTGCCCTGCGGGTGCTGCTCCTCCCAGTGCTTGCGGAAGGCCTCCGTCACGGCGCGCGAAGCCGACGCCTCGGCCGGGAAGACGGACGAATCGATGTGCAGCAGGGTGGCCATGGATGTCTCCAGAGAAGCTCAGGACAGCCGGACGTCGCAGCGCGCTCGGCTCACGTTTCGTACTGGACTATGTTTAACACATCGACTTACTTTTTCTCAGCCCCATACGGTGAAGTAGTACCCTGGAATCATGGCGGCGGAGCAGAACCACGACAGCGCGGCGTGCAAGCGGGTGGACGACGGAATCACCCGTGTCTTCCAGCTGCTCGGCAAACGCTGGAGCGGTCCGATCGTGGCCGTCCTGGTGGAGCAGCCCGCCTACTTCACCGACCTGCGCCGGGCCGTCCCCGGCATCAGCGAACGCATGCTGTCCGACCGGCTCGCCGAACTCGGCGCGGCCGGCCTCGTCCTGCGCGAGGTCGACGAGGGGCCCCCGCTCCGCGTGTCCTACCGGCTGACCGACGCCGGCGCGGCCCTGGAACCCGCCCTGCGCGCGCTCGCCGAGTGGGCGAAGTCCCACCTGCCGGAGGCGTCGGCCTGCCCCTCGACCAGCCTGGAGCGGCCCGCCGTGCACCGGTAGCGGCTCAGTCCACCGGCCAGGTGTGCACCGGGGCGTTGAGGTGCATGTAGTCGATGTACACCTGGGTCATCCGGCGCAGCGCCTCGTGCCGGCCGGCGTGCGCGGTGCCGGCGACATGATGGAACATCTCCTTCTGCCACACCGCTCCGTTGCGCGCCGTCACACACCGCTGCTCGATGACGCCGAGCAGCGGCTCCCGCCACGCCGCGTCCATACCCGAGAGCTCCAGGCCGCGGTGCGCGAGCGGCAGCAGCCGGCGCAGCACCAGCTCCGGCACCGGCACCTCGCCCATCCCGGGCCAGTACACCAGCGCGTCGATGCCCTGCCGGGCGGCGGCGTGCAGATTGTCCTCGGCGGCCGCGAAGGACATCCGCGACCACACCGGCCGGTCCTCCTCCACCAGGGCCCGGGTCAGCCCGTAGTAGAACGCGCCGTTCGCCAGGGTGTCGGCGACCGTCGGGCCGGCCGGCAGCACCCGGTTCTCCACCCGGATGTGCGGCAGGTCGTTCGCGACGGCGTACACCGGCCGGTTCCAGCGGTAGATCGTGCCGTTGTGCAGGGTGAGTTCGGACAGGTCGGGGGTGTCACCGCGGTCCAGCGTCTCCACCGGGTCCTGCTCGTCGCACAGGGGGAGCAGGGCCGGGAAGTAGCGCAGGTTCTCCTCGAACAGGTCGAAGACGCTGGTGATCCACCGCTCCCCGAACCACACCCGCGGCCGTACCCCCTGCACCTTGATCTCCTCCGGGCGGGTGTCGGTGGCCTGCTCGAACAGCGGGATCCGCGTCTCGTGCCACAGCTCCTTGCCGAACAGGAACGGGGAGTTCGCCGCGAGCGCCACCTGCACCCCGGCGATCGCCTGCGCCGCGTTCCAGTACCCCGCGAACTCCTCCGGCGACACCTGGAGATGGAACTGCGTGCTGGTGCACGCGGCCTCCGGGGTGATCGTGTCCGCGTACGTCCGCAGCCGGTCGGCCCCGTCGATCTCGATGCGCAGGTCCTCGCCGCGGGCCGCGAAGATCTGGTCGTTCAGCAGCCGGTACCGGGGGTTCTCCGACAGGGTGTCCTCGGTGATGTCGTCCTGCCGCAGCGTGGGCAGGATCCCGATCATGAGCAGCCGGGCGCCGACCGACCGGGCCCGCTGGTCGGCGTGGTTCAGCGCGGCCCGGATCTCCGACTCCCAGGCGTCCGGACCGCCCGCCGTCAGCCGCCGGGGCGGGACGTTGATCTCCAGGTTGAACCGGCCCAGCTCGGTGGACCAGGCCGGGTCGGAGATCGCCTCCAGCACATCGGTGTTGCGCATCGCCGGCTCGGCCCTGTCGTCCACCAGGTTCAGCTCTATCTCCAGGCCGACCTGCGGCCGCTCCGACTCGAACCGCGCCTCGCGCAGCATCTGCGCCAGCGCGTCCAGGCACTCGTGCATCTTGATCCGGTACCGGCGGCGGTCCTCGCGGGTGAAGACGAGCGCCGGGACGTCACGCCCCATCGGCCCTCCAGGCCCCCCATCGGCCCTCCGGGTCCCCTAATCGGACACCTCTCCACCAGCGTCGCACCATCGTCGTAGGGGCACCAAGCGGTGCGTCCGCCGCTTCCTCCCCATGATCACTTCTGAGTAGGGTGCGGCAGTCCACCCGCACCACCGCATCGAAGGAGCCCTCGTGCCCGCGCCCTCAGCCCGCCCCTCCCGCCGCCACCTGCTGACCGGAAGCGCCGGTCTGGCACTCGCCGCCTCCGCCGCGTCGCTGGTCTCCCCGCCCCGGGCCGCCGCGGCCGAGCCGAAGTCCACGGCGCTCTACCCGCTCAAACCGACGCACCTCCTGGAGGCCGAGACGCTGGTGGAGTACCTGCGGCTGCGCGCCAACGCCTGGGACCACAACCGGTACAACGTGGTGACCGACGGAAGGAACCTGGGCAGAACCACGGTCACCTGGGGCCGGCCCGGGCACCCGGAGGAGTTCGAGAACCTGTCCCAGTGCGCCTCCTTCATGACCCTGCTGCTGGAGCGCGCCTACGGCAGCGACACCGCCTACGGCTGGGCCACCGCCTCCTACTTCGACCAGTACTTCCCGACCAAGGGCGCCCCGGCCGGCACCACCCGCACCGGCACCTACCCCACCGCCGAGGACCTGCAGGCCGGATTCCTCGACGCCGCCGACGTGCCGCACTTCGACCCGGTGACCAAGCCGGTCAACCTGCGCCCCGGTGACATCGTCGCCTGGGACAAGGACCCCGACGACAAGTCCGTCCCCTACACCGGGCACACGGTGCTGATCCGCGCCTACCTGGGGACCTACGCCTCCTCCGTCGACAGCAAGCTCGGCATACCCGGTGTCGTCCCGCACCTCTTCCAGATCGTCGACTGCACCGACAACCCGCACGGCGGCCCCGACCTCACCAGCCAGACCAGCACCGACCGCTACCGCGCCTACCCCGACACCCGCGCCGAGCTGAGCGACGACAACCGCACCTGGACGCAGCACAACGGCGTCGGCTACGGCCACATGGTCTTCTACGCCGACCCGGACACGGGCCTCTTCGTGGGGTACCGCTGGAGCCTCAACAGCAACCAGCCGTACCCGGCGGTGGCGCAGCCCGCCGCGGGCAAGCGGCAGATCGCCGCGGGCCGCGTCAACGCGTTCGTGGTGTAGGACAGCGCGGCCGACGGGCGGGGCCCGGCGAACGGTGTCCCCCCGTTCGGCCCGGTGTCCCGGCCGGTCAGCCGCCCGCCGCTCCGCGCACGGCCGGGCACGGCCTCCTACGCCACCCCGCAACTCCCGCTCCCGCCTCGGAGGTTCCCGCAGGGGCGAGCGGGTGTCGCGGTGCCGGCGGGCCGCGCCGCCTCACCCGGCCGGGCCCCCCGGCTGGCGCGTGCGGGCGCGGTGCCGCAGGGTCGGAGCAGGATCGATCATCGGAGAGTCCGCGACGGGACCGCTGGTGCGGCACGTCCGCCGAGGTCGTGACTCCACGAACCGGCACACCGCCCCGGCCCCGAGCGGCGGTGCGCCGACCGGCAGGGACGGGGAACGGCGAATCCATGCGCTCGGGCCGTTCCCCGCCCCGTCGGGACCTTTGCGGGAAAAACGAGCTTCCGAAAAAAATCCGGACGGCGATGTCGAGAACGTCCGACCGGCTGCGTCCCAGGCGTGAACGCGACCACAATGTGTCGCACGAACACCAGGGAGAAGCACCATGGCCAAGTACCTGCTGCTGAAGCACTACCGCGGCGCCCCGGCTCCGGTGAACAACGTGCCGATGGACCAGTGGTCGCCCGAGGAGATCTCTGCGCACATCGGTTACATGCAGGACTTCGCGGCCCGGCTGGAGAAGACCGGCGAGTTCGTCGACGGCCAGGCGCTCGCCCCCGAGGGCGCGTGGGTCCGCTACGACGGCGAGGGGCGCCCGCCGGTCACCGACGGCCCGTTCGCCGAGACCAAGGACCTCATCGCCGGCTGGATGGTGATCGACGTCGACACCTACGAGCGCGCCGTCGAACTGGCCGGGGAACTGTCGGCCGCCCCCGGAGCGGGCGGCGAGCCGATCCACGAGTGGCTGGAGGTCCGGCCGTTCCTGGCCGCCCCGCCCACCGTCACGGAGTGACACCACCGATGGACGAGGCCCTGCTCAGGAGCCTCACACCGAGGGTGCTCGGCATCCTCGTCCGCCGCGGAGCCGACTTCGCGGCGGCCGAGGACGCCGTACAGGACGCCCTGGTCGAGGCGATCCGCGTCTGGCCGGCCGACCCGCCGCGAGACGCCCAGGGCTGGCTGGTCACCGTGGCCTGGCGCAGGTTCCTCGACCAGGTCCGCGCGGACACCGCCCGGCGCCGCCGTGAGGACCGCCACGACGAACAGCCGGCCCCGGGACCCGCGCCCGCCGTGGACGACACCCTCCAGCTCTACTTCCTCTGCGCCCACCCGTCCCTGACTCCGGCCTCCGCGGTCGCGCTCACCCTGCGCGCCGTCGGCGGCCTCACCACCCGGCAGATCGCGCAGGCCTACCTGGTGCCGGAGGCGACCATGGCCCAGCGCATCAGCCGGGCCAAACGCACCGTCTCCGGCGTGCGGTTCGACCAGCCCGGCGACGTCGCCACCGTGCTGCGCACCCTGTACCTCGTCTTCAACGAGGGCTACTCCGGCGACGTGGACCTCTCCGCCGAGGCGATCCGGCTCACCCGGCAGCTCGCGGCCCGGACCGACCATCCGGAAGTCGCGGGACTGCTCGCCCTCATGCTGCTCCACCATGCCCGCCGCGCCAGCCGGACGGCGCCCGACGGGAGCCTGGTGCCGCTCGCCGAGCAGGACCGCGGCCGGTGGGACACCGGGCTGATCGCCGAAGGCGTCCGGATCCTGCAGGCGGCCCTCGCCCGCGACCGGCTGGGCGAGTTCCAGGCGCAGGCCGCCATCGCGGCCCTCCACGCCGACGCGCCCACCGCCGGGGAGACCGACTGGGTGCAGATCGTCGAGTGGTACGACGAGCTGGCCCGCCTGACCGACAGCCCCGTCGTCCGGCTCAACCGCGCGGTCGCCGTCGGGGAGGCCGACGGCCCGCGCGCCGGTCTGGCGGCGCTCGCCGGGCTGGACACCGCGCTGCCCCGCCACACGGCGGTGGCCGCCTACCTCCACGAGCGCGACGGCGACCTGGCCACGGCGGCACGGCTGTACGCCGAGGCGGCCCACAAGGCGCCCAACCTCGCCGAGCGCGACCACCTCACCCGCCAGGCGGCCCGCCTCAACGCCCGCCGGCCCTGAGGAGCCGGACTCGTCCTCGGCGCGGTGCGCGGCCTGCTCCGACGGAATGGCAGGCGCGTCACCGCCCGCCCGGGACGCCCTCCCCGAGGACTTCCCGGGCCGCGGGGAGCGCCTGGACGCGGTCGCGGGGGACCACGCCGATGCGGGTGCGGCGGTCCAGGAGGTCGGACTCGTCCAGGGCGCCCTCGTGGTGGACGGCCCACAGGAGTTCGGCGCGGGTGACGGGGTGGCCGGGGATCACCGGTTCGGCCAGGGCGGGGTCCTCGGCGGCGAGGGCGTGGACCGCGACGGCCTCGGTGCCGTAGCGGCGGACCAGGCGGCGCGGTGCGGGCAGCGCGCGCAGCCGCTCCCGGGAGGCGGCGCCGACCAGCGGGAGCGCGGCGGTGGGGGAGGGGGCCGCGCGCAGGCCCCGGGCCGCCGTCGCCGCGTCCACGGCGTCCTGCGCCATCCGCCGGTAGGTGGTGAGCTTGCCGCCGACCACGGTGGTGACACCGTCCGGGGAGGTGACCACGGCGTGCCGGCGGGAGATGTCGGAGGTGCGGCCCGCCGAGCCGTCCGTGGAGGTGTCGAGCAGGGGGCGCAGCCCGGCGAAGGCGCCGACCACCTCGTCCCGGCCGACCGGGGTGTCCAGGGCCGAGCCCAGCACGTCCAGCAGGAAGCCGATGTCGGTCTCGGGCACCTCGGGCACGTCCGGTATCCCGCCCTCGACCGGCTCGTCGGTGAGACCGACGTAGACCCGGCCGTCCCCCTGCGGCAGCACCAGCACGAAGCGGTTGGTCTCGCCGGGGATCGGGATGTGCAGGCCGGCCGGCAGGGTGCCGAGCCGCTCCGAGCGCAGGACCAGGTGGGTGCCGCGGGACGGCCGGATCCGGATGCCGTCGGCGAGGGTGCCCGCCCACACCCCGGCGGCGTTGATCACCGCGCGCGCCCTGATCTCGCCCTCCTCGCCGGTGAGTTCGTCCCGGACGCGGGCGCCGGTCCCGGTCAGCTCCAGCGCGCGGACCCGGGTCAGCACCCGCGCGCCGTGCGCGGCGGCCGTCCGGGCCAGGGCGGTCACCAGCCGGGCGTCGTCGGTCACCCTGCCGTCCCAGGACAGCAGCCCGCCGCGCAGCCCGGCCGCGCGGACCGAGGGTGCCAGGTGCCGGGCCTCCGTCGCCGCCAGCCGGCGCGGAGCGGGCAGCACCCGGCGCGGGGTCCGGGCGGCCAGCCGCAGCAGGTCCCCGGCACGGAACCCGGCCCACGCCAGCGAGGCCTGCGCCCGGGACACCAGCGGGGTCAGCGGCAGCACGAACGGCTGGGCGGCCACCAGGTGCGGGGCGGTACGGGTCATCAGCACCCCGCGCTCGACCGCGCTCTCGTGGGCCACGTCGAACTGCGCGGAGGCCAGATAGCGCAGCCCGCCGTGGATGAGCTTCGAACTCCAGCGGGAGGTGCCGAACGCCAGGTCGTGGGCGTCCACCGCGACCACGTCCAGTCCGCGGGCCGCCGCGTCCAGCGCGACCCCGGCCCCGGTGGCTCCGAGCCCGACGACGAGGACGTCGGCCGTCCGGCCGTCCGCGGCCTCGGTCAGTTCCCGGCGGCGCCGGTGTGCGCTCAGGGACGAGCCGTCCGCGGCCTCGGTGTGGCTCATGGCGTCAGGGTCCTCTCCAGGAGGGTGCGCAGCTCACCGAGGAACGCGGCGGAGTCCAGCTCCGGATCGTCCTCGTCGGTCATCGTGCGCAGGGACAGGGTGAAGGACTGCACGGTCAACAGCAGGGCGCGCGCCTGCCGTTCGGGGTGGCCGGGCCGTACCGAACCGTCCGTGTGGCCCTCGCGCAGCGCGTCGCCCAGCAGGGCCAGCAGCGCCTCCTGGCTCGCTCCGCGCCGGTCGAGGACGTACGGCAGCAGCAGTTCCGGATCGACGTCGACGATCTTGCGGAAGAGCGGGTGCGCCCGGAACGCCTCGACGCCGGCCACCATCCCGTCCACGATCCGGGTGCGCGTGCCGGTGCCGGGCGCGGGCTGCGGTATGGCCCGGGTGGCCACGTCGATCCACTCCCGCGTCATCAGGTCGCCCACCAGGGTCCGCAGGTCCGGCCAGCGCCGGTACAGCGTCATCCGGGAGACGCCGGCGCGGCGGGCCACGTCGGCGAGCGTGGTGCGCCGCACCCCGACGGCGAGTACACAGTCGCGTACCGCGTCGAGCACGGCGTCGTTGTCCGAACCGCTGCCCGAACCGTTGTGACGAATAGGCGTCATGTGTCACAGTGTAACGCCCCGGGGCCGGGACGGAAGCGGTACGGCCCCGAAGGGGACCGGCCGGGCCGCGCGAACCGGCGTCCGACCGGTCCGACCGACACCGCGACCGGTGCCCCGACCGGCACGGAGACCAGCCCACTTCGACCAGCACCCCCGACCTGCCACCCCGACCTGTGAGGACGACCGTTCAATGGACATGCTGTGGAACGGCTGGGGCGACCCGGCCAAGGCGGCACCGCTGCCCGAGGCGGTGACCGGGCTGCTGCGCGACCTGCTCGGTGTCACACCGCGCAGCGCCCCCGCCCTCGGCCTGGAGGACATCCGCCCGCCCGCCCCCACGGCAGCCCCCGACGCCCTGCGCGCCCTCGCCGCGGCCGTCGGCGACGCGCACGTGCGCACGGACGCGGAGAGCCGGGTGCGGCACACCCGCGGCAAGTCCACCCCCGACCTGCTGCGCATCCGCGCCGGCGACGTCACCGACGTCCCGCAGGCCGTCGTCCTGCCCGCCACCCACGACGAGGTCCTGGCCGTCCTGCGTGCCTGCGCCGCGCACGGCCTCGCCGTCGTGCCCTTCGGCGGCGGCACCTCGGTGGTGGGCGGACTCGCCCCGCGGCGCAGCGCGTTCGTCGCCCTGGACCTGCGCCGCATGAACGCCCTGCTCGACCTGGACCCCGTGTCCCGCACCGCCGTCCTGCAGCCCGGCCTGCGCGCGCCCGAGGCCGAGGCCCTGCTCGCCGGGCACGGCTTCACCCTCGGCCACTTCCCGCAGTCCTTCGAGTGGGCCACCATCGGCGGCTTCGCCGCGGCCCGCTCCAGCGGACAGGCCTCCGCCGGGTACGGCCGCTTCGACGAGATGGTGCTCGGACTGACCGTTGCCACCCCCGAGGGCACCATCGAGACCGGCCGCGCGCCCCGCTCCGCCGCCGGACCCGACCTTCGCCAGCTGATCCTCGGCTCCGAGGGCGCCTTCGGCGTCATCACCTCCGTCACCGTACGGATCCGGCCGCTGCCCGAGACCCGGGTGTACGAGGGCTGGCGGTTCCGCTCCTTCGAGGAGGGCGCCGCCGCACTGCGCCGGCTCGCCCAGGACGGACCCCGGCCGACCGTGCTGCGCCTGTCCGACGAGACCGAGACGCTCGTCGGGCTCGCCCAGCCCGACGCCATCGGCGACGACCCGGCCCAGGGCGGCGCGGGATGTCTGGCCGTCACCGGGTACGAGGGGACGGCCGAGGACACCGCGTACCGCCGCGAGCGGGCGGCGGCCGTCCTGGCGGACTGCGGCGGCACCCCGGCCGGCGCCGAACCCGGCGAACGCTGGGCGCACGGCCGTTACTCCGCGCCCTACCTGCGCGACGCCCTGCTCGACGTCGGCGCCTTCGCCGAGACCCTGGAGACCGCGGCCTTCTGGTCCCGCGTACCCGAGTTGTACACGGCCGTCCGCACCGCCCTGACCGACACCCTCACCCGGGCCGGCACCCCGCCCCTGGTGATGTGCCACATCTCCCACGTGTACGAGAACGGCGCCTCCCTGTACTTCACCGTCGTCAGCGCCCAGGGCGAGGACCCGGTGGCCCACTGGAGGCCCGCCAAACACGCGGCCAACGAGGCCGTGTTGGCGGCCGGCGGCACCATCTCCCACCACCACGGGGTCGGCACCGACCACCGCGACTGGTACGTCCGCGAAGCCGGCCCGCTCGGCATCTCGGCCCTGCGCGCCGTCAAGCGCCGCCTGGACCCCGAGGGGCTGCTCAACCCCGGCGTCCTGCTGCCCACCGACTGACCCCACCCGATCCGACCGCCTGCCTCGGAGGCCCACCGATGCGCCAGTTCACCGCCGTCGTCAACCCCACCGCGGGCGGCTCCACCGGGGCGGCGCCCCTGCTCGCACTGGCCCGGCTGCTCCGCGCGGCCGGCGCCGGACTGGAGACCGAGTACAGCCGGAGTCTCGCCCACGCCCAGGACATCGCCCGCGCCGCCGGCGAGCGCGGCCGGATCGTCCTGGCCGTGGGCGGCGACGGCATCGCGGGCGGCATCGGCGGCGCGCTGAGCGGCACCGGAACCGTGCTGGGCCTCGTACCCGCCGGACGCGGCAACGACTTCGCCCGCGCGCTGGACCTGCCCGCAGACCCGGACGCCCTCGCCGACCTGCTGTTGCACGCCGAGCCCCGGCCGGTGGACACCATCGAGGTCGAGTCGGCCGTCCACCCGCGCACGGTGGTCCTGGGCAGCGTGTACGCGGGCGTCGACGCGGAGGCCAACCGGCACGCCAACAACGCCCGGCTGCTGCGCGGCGCCGCCTCCTACTACGCGGGCGGCCTGCGCGCCGTCACCACCTGGCGGGCGGCCGACTTCCGGGTCACCGTCGACGGCGAGGAGCACCACCACCGCGGCTACACCGTCGTCGCCGCCAACTCGCCCTACTACGGCTCCGGTCGGCTCATCGCGCCCGGCGCCCGCGTGGACGACGGGCTGATGGACGTCGTACTGATCCGCGACGCCCCGCGCCGGCTGTTCTTCACCCTGATGAACGAGCTGAAGACCGGCGCCCACGTCCGCCGCCCCGAAGTACGCGTCCTGCGGGGCCGGGAACTGCGCATCGAGGCCGGCCGGCCCGTCCCCTACGGCGCCGACGGCGAGGTGGACGCCACCCTCCCGGTCACCGTACGGGTACGGCCCGGGGATCTGCCGGTGCTGTACTGAGGCCCACAGGGAATCACCTGCCCACCCCTGGGTAGGCACCAAGTACCGCGGAGGGGGAGCCGTATGACGCTGGAACAGGCCGGGGGAGTGGTGCGGGCGGTCGTCCTGTACGACGGGCGGGTGCTGCTCGTGCCGGAGGGCGACGGCTGGGGACTGCCCGCGGGCACCCCGGAGCCGGCCGAGACCGCGCAGGCCACCGCGGCGCGGATCGTGTACGAGATCACCGGCTACCTCGCGGACGGCACCGACCCGCTGGAGCCGGAGGAGGGGGCGAGGGAGACGGCCGTGGTCTGCCAACTCCTGAGCGAGTCACCGTCGTCCGGCGGCCGCGTCGCACCGGACCGGCTCCGCTGGATCCCGGCAGGGGAGACCGCCGGCATCCCGCTGCCGGCCACGGTACGCGCCTACCTCCAGGGGCACACCCCGGTGTGACCGCGGCCTCCGCTTGCGGTGCCGCCCGCGCGGGGTTTCAGTGAGTACGGACCCCTCGCAGCCCCCTGTCCGGACACCCGTCCCGGATCGCTGCCCCTCGCGAGCCAGGAGGCGTCATGTCGATGTCGTTCGGTGGACCGCTCGGTTCCTCGGATCCGTTCAGCGAGCTGCTGAACCGCTTCTTCGGTATGTCGCCCGGGTCCTCCCCGCCCGCCGTGCAGCGCGTCCCCATCGGACGGCTGCTGACGGAGTCGTCGCGGGACCTGCTGAACCTGGCCGCGCAGCGGGCCGCCGAGGACGGCACCTCCGACCTCGACACCGAACACCTGCTCTGGGCGGCCACCCAGGTCGCGCCCTCGCGCCGGCTGCTCGCCCAGGTGGGCGTGGACCCCGACACGGTCGCCGCCGAGCTGGCCAAGGTCCTGCCCCGCGAATCCGCCGAGCCGTCCGCGCAGCCGGGCCTCACCCCGGCGGCCAAGCGCACGCTCCGCGCCGCCTACGCCCGCTCACAGGCGGCCGGCGTCTCCTACATCGGCCCCGAGCACATCCTGGGCGCCCTGCTCGGCGACCCCGACACCGGCGCCACCCGGATGCTGCGGACGGAGGGCCTGGACACCGGGCGTCTGGCCGGCCTGACCGAACAGCCGGCGGCGCGCGCCGAGGGGGCCCCGGCCGAACGGAAGACGCCGGCCACGACCCTGGACGAGTACGGCCGCGACCTGACCGAGGAGGCACGGGCCGGCAGACTCGACCCGGTGGTCGGGCGGGCCGAGGAGATCGAACAGACCGTCGAGATCCTCTCCCGGCGCTCCAAGAACAACCCCGTACTGATCGGCGAACCGGGCGTCGGCAAGACCGCCATCGTGGAGGGGCTCGCCCAGCGCATCGTGGCCGAGGAGGTCCCCGACGCCCTGAAGAACAAACGGGTCGTCTCGCTGGACCTGTCGGCCATGGTGGCGGGCGCGCAGTACCGGGGGCAGTTCGAGGAGCGGCTGAAGAAGGTCATCGAGGACGTCCAGGCGGCCGGCGGCGACATCATCCTGTTCATCGACGAACTGCACACGGTGGTGGGCGCCGGCGCCACCGGCGAGGGCTCCATGGACGCGGGCAACATGCTCAAGCCCGCCCTCGCGCGCGGGGAACTCCACGTGGTGGGCGCCACGACCATCGACGAGTACCGCAGGTACGTGGAGAAGGACGCCGCCCTGGAGCGCCGGTTCCAGCCGGTGATGGTCCCGGAGCCCACCGTCGAGGAGACCGTGCTGATCCTCGAAGGGCTGCGCGACTCCTACGAGGCGCACCACCAGGTCCGCTTCGACGACGCCGCGTTGGTGGCGGCCGCCGAACTCTCCGACCGCTACATCGGCGACCGCTTCCTGCCCGACAAGGCCATCGACGTGATGGACCAGGCCGGCGCCCGGGTGCGGCTGCGCGGCGCCGCACGCTCCACCGAGATCGTCCGCTGCGAGGACCGTATCGCCGAACTGCGGCGGGAACTCGAACAGGCCGTGTCCGCCGAGGACTTCGAGAAGGCCTCGGACCTCAAGCGGCGGATCGCCGAGGCCGAGGCGGAACTCGCCGGCATCGAGGAGCGCCGCGCGGGCGTCGTCTCCGTCACCGCCTCCGACATCGCCGACGTCGTCTCCCGCCGCACCGGGATCCCCGTCTCCCAACTCACCGCCGGCGAGAAGGAGAAGCTGCTGCGGCTGGAGGAGGAGATGCACGCGAGGATCGTCGGCCAGGACGAGGCGGTCACCGCGGTCTCCCAGGCCGTACGGCGCAACCGCGCCGGCATGGGCGACCCGAACCGCCCGGTCGGGTCCTTCCTGTTCCTCGGCCCGACCGGCGTCGGCAAGACCGAACTCGCCAAGACCCTCGCCGCCCTGCTGTTCGGCGAGGAGGACCGCATGATCCGGTTCGACATGAGCGAGTTCCAGGAGAAGCACACCGTGGCCCGGCTGGTCGGCGCGCCCCCCGGATACGTCGGCTACGAGGAGGCGGGCCAGCTCACCGAGCAGGTCCGCCGCCGGCCCTACAGCGTGGTGCTGTTCGACGAGGTGGAGAAGGCCCACCCCGACGTCTTCAACACGCTGCTGCAGATCCTGGACGACGGCCGGCTGACCGACGCCCAGGGCCGCACCGTCGACTTCCGGCACTGCGTCGTCATCATGACGTCCAACATCGGCGCGCGCCGGATCCTGGACCACCAGGGCGATGTGTCCGCTCTCAAGGACGAGTTGACGGACGAGCTGCGCGGCAGGTTCCTGCCCGAGTTCCTCAACCGGATCGACGACATCATCATCTTCCACGGCCTCACCGAGGACGACCTGGGGCGGATCCTGGACCACCTGCTGGACCGGAGCAAGCGCAAGGTGCACGCCCAGGGCATGGGCCTGGAGGTCTCGGACGCGGCCAAGAGGCTGCTGATCGCCCACGGTTACCAGCCGGAGTTCGGCGCCCGCCCGCTGCGCCGCACGATCCAGGCCGAACTCGACAACCGCATCGCCACCATCCTGCTCACCGGCGAGGCCGAGCCCGGCGACACCATCGTCGCCGACGTCCGGGACGACTCGCTGCACTGCTCGGTGCGGCGGAGCGAGGCCGGTCAGCCCGCCTGACCGGTGACAGTCCGGCGCACGGCTCCGGTGGAGTGAGGGGACATGCGGGGATATCGTGCTTGTGTACCCGGGCGGAGCCGATCGCGCTCCGCCCACTGCCGTCCGGAGGTGCCCATGTCCTCGAAGCGACGTCGGAAGAAGAAGTCGCGCCGCAAGCACGCGGCCAACCACGGGCGACGCCCGCAGTCCTGACAGCCGCGGGGGTCATCCGGGGGGGGCGGGGGCCTTCAGGCCTCCAGGGCGTCACGGACGCCGGGGTAGCAGGGCAGCAGGGGGGTGAGGCCGACGATCTCCAGGGTGCGCAGCACGGGTCTGCGCACGCCTGCCAGCCGTAGCCAGCCCGTGGGGCCGTGGGCCTGGTGGCCGGCGATGAGCACGTTGATGCCGCTGGAGTCCATGAAGGGCACGCCGCTGAGATCGGCCACGGTGCGCGCCCCGTCGGGGTCCGCGGGGACGAGGGCCCGGCGGAGGGTGCCGGAGGTGTGGTGGTCGACCTCGCCGACCACCGTGACGACGGTGACACCGTCGACGGCCGACCGGGTCACCGACAGCCTGTCCGGTTCCGTCTGTTCGTTGGTGCCTGTCGTGTCTGCCGCGTCTGCCACGTGATCCTCGTGTCCGTCGTTCGTCCGATCCTTGCCCTGAGCTTTTCTCTCCGGGAGGCTGCCCAGCATCGCACGGAGGATGCCGGTCGGTCCCGTCGCGCTCCCGCGTACACCCGGTGCTCACCCCGCAACCTCTCACGCCTCTCGGGTGTCCACTACCCGGAGTTCGGTAAGAACGGGTGACGGGGCCGTCGGCTCACGGCGAGGACACGTAGACTCCCGCTTTCCGGCCCGTTCCGGCGGGCCTGTGAATCGGATGTGCATCCGCGCTGTTCGGACAACGTGTTTGCTAGATTGCGCAACTACGCAATCGAGCGCTGGTGCGACCGTTCAGGGGAGTGGGAGATGAGCGACCCGTGGGACGGCCCGGCCGGCCGGGCCACGCGCAGCCGCGGCACACAGGTTCCGGAACAGCGCGGGGCCGAGCCGGCCGGCGCGCGTCAGCCGGGCGGCCGGGCCGCGGCCCGGGCCGCCTCGCGTGCGCGGGGCGGCCCACGGTCCCGACGCCGGGCCCGCCCGGCGGGCCGCGGCAGGCGGTTCCTGAAGATCACCGGGATCTGCCTGTCCGTCCTCATCGTGGTCACCGCCGGCGCGGGCTGGTGGTTCTACGAGCACCTGAACGGCAACATCCACAGCGTCTCCCTGGACGGCAAGGGCGGCACCGAGAAGGCCGACGCCTTCGGCCGCACCCCCATCAACATCCTCGTCATGGGCTCCGACGGCCGTACCAGCGCCACGGACTGCAAACTCGGCGGCGGCTGCGCGAAGACCGGTGTGCAGACCGGGAGCAACGCGGACGTGCAGATGGTGCTGCACATATCCGCCGACCGCTCCAACGCCACCGTGATGAGCATCCCCCGGGACACCATGACCAAGGTCCCGGCCTGCGAGGACAAGGAGAGCGGCCGGTCCACCGCCGGTTACTACGGCCAGATCAACAGCGCCCTCCAGTACGGCCCCGCCTGCCAGGTCGCCACGGTCCACCAGCTCACCGGCATCCCCATCGACCACTTCGTCAAGCTCGACTTCTCCGGCGTCGTGAAGATGTCCGACGCGGTCGGCGGTGTCTCCGTGTGCGTCAGCGACGACGTCTACGACACCTACTCGCACCTCAAGCTCTCCCAGGGCACCCACACCCTGAAGGGCGTCGCCGCCCTGGAGTTCGTACGCTCCCGGCACGGCTTCGGCGACGGCAGCGACCTGGGTCGTACGATCTCGCAGCACATCTTCCTGAGCGCGATGATCCGCAAGTTCAAGAGCGCGGGCACGCTCACCGACCCCACCGCGGTCTACCACCTCGCCGACGCCGCCACCAAGGCACTGACCGTGGACGACGGCCTGGGAACCGTGAAGAAGCTGATCTCGCTCGCGGGCGACGTGAACAAGGTCCCGACCAAGCGGATCACCTTCACCACCATGCAGACGGCCCCGGACCCGGCCGACAAGGACCGGGTCGTGGTCGGCGCCGGCGCCCAGTCCCTGTTCTCCACGATCGCCGACGACCAGTCCCTGACCACCGGTTCCGGCAAGAAGTCGGCGGCGGCCTCGGCGACCGCGAAGGCGACGGCCACCGCCGTGCCCGCCGCACGGATCACGGTGAACGTGGAGAACGGCACCACGGTCACCGGCCGTGCCTCGGCCGTCGCCGCCACCCTCACCGCCAAGGGCTTCAACCCGGGTACGACCACGGCCAACGCCCCGAGCCCCGCGGCGCGCACCACCCTCACCTACGGCGCCGGAGACAAGCCGGAGGCGCAGACCGTGGCCAAGGCGCTCGGCCTGCCCTCCTCGCACCTGCAACAGGGCACCGGCACCGGCCTCACCCTCGTGATCGGCACCGACTGGCCCGACGGCGACGGCTACCCGGGGGGCGGCTCCGCGCCCGCCGACGCCAAGGCCGCCGTCGGCGGCGCCCACGCCTCCACCGCCGACCAGGCCAAGACCTGCGCCAAGGTCAGCCCCTACAAGACGGTCAGCCTGGACGGCGTCCCCATGACCCCGGCCCAGGCGTACGCGGCGGCGCGGAACAAGCCCGACTCCGACAGCTGAGCGGCACGGCGGGCACCGGGCCGGGTCAGACCCTGCGCCAGCGCGCGTTGCACCAGGAGAAGAGGCCGAACGCGGCCAGGCCGAGCGCGACCAGGGCGAGCAGCCACGGCCCGGCCGGCAGGTCCCGGAAACCGCGCAGGGTGTCGTCCATGCCCCGGGCCTTCCCCGGCTGGTGCTGGACGGCCGCCACGACCGCGAACACCCCGGCCGCGGCGAAGACGACACCACGGGCGCTGCCACCGGTCACCCCGAGGGCCTCCACGACCCTGCGGGTCCTTGCGGACATCTCATGGATCCGCAGGTGCTTGCGGAACTTCCGCTGCATGGCCCGGGCCGCGATCCACAGCCCCGCGATCACCACGCCGACACCCGCGATGCCGAGGAGCCACTGGCCGCCGGGCCACGTCAGCACCCGGGCGGTGACGTCGTCGGTGTTCCGGTCGGAGGACCCGCTGCCGCTGCCCCGGTCCCCGGCCGCGTAGGCGAGCACGGAGTACGACACGAAACAGTAGAAGACGAAACGGCCCAGGTGCGCCGCCCTCTTGCCGAGCTTGGACCCGTCGGGGCCCGGCTCGCCGAAGACCGCCTCCGACAGCCGCCACAGCGCCATCCCGGCCAGCCCGATGCCCACGATCCACAGCATCGCCGACCCGAACGGCCGCCCGGCCAGCTCGCCGAGGGCGCCCCCGCGGTCGGCCTGCTGCCCGCCGCTGTCACCGCCGAAGGCGATCTGCAGCGCGATGACCGCCACGAGTACGTAGATCAGCCCGCGTGCCGCGAACCCCGCCCGGGCCGCCACGTCCATGGCGGTACTGTCCGCCGCCCGGCGCGCCCCGAACCGTCCCTGCAGTGCCCATGCGCGTGCGTTCATACACCGCCTGTTGCCCCCACACCGTGCTCCGACACCTGCACGCGCGGGCGCGCCGACTGCACGCGCGGCGGGCGGGACCCGCGCCCGGGTCACACGCCACGGTCCGCCGGCGGCCGCCCGGGCCGATGCGAGGCAGGGGGAAGGGGCCGATCGAAGGCGGCATCCCGGGAGCGGGCCGGCGGAGCGGCCGCCCGGGGTCGGGGGTGGCGGGTCGGGCGGTGGTGGAGGAGTCCTGGGTCAGGGGCGGCAGGCGGGGCGGTGTGGAGCGGTCCGGGGCCAGCGGCGGACGGGACGGGGCGGTGCCGTCCGGGTCAGCGGCGGCCGGTGGGTCGGTGGGGGAGCCGTCGGGGTCAGGGGCAGTGAACGGCTCGGGGTGGTGCCCTCCGGCGGCGGGCCGGGCCGGCACGGGAGTCGTGGGGCTCAGCGGCGGCGGGCGGTTCGGTTCTGGATCCGTCGGGCCAGCGCGGCGGGCGGCCGGGGTGGATCCGTCGGGTCAGTGGTGGCGGGCGGCGGCGCTGGATCCGTCGAGTCAGTGGTGGCGGACGGGCGGTCCGGGTGGATCCGTCCGTCGGACCAGCGGCGGCGGACGGGTCGGTGGTGGAGGAGTCCCGGGTCAGCGGTGGCGGGCCAGGATCAGGCGTCCGCCGAGCAGTACCGCGCACGCGCCGGTGGCCAGCAGGCCGCCGGCGAGGAAGGTGCCCCGTACACCGGTGAGCGGCAGGATCAGGCCGCCGAGCGCCGCGCCCGCCGCGATACCGGCGTTGTAGGAGCCGGAGTTGGCCGCGAGGGCGATGTCCGTGCGGCCCGGTGCGCAGTGCAGCATCGCGTTCTGGGCCGCCATGAACACCGGTCCGAGCGCGCCGCCCATCACGACCAGGCCCAGCACCGCCGCCACCGGATGGGTGCCCGCCGCGTACAGAACGAGCATGCCCACGGCCTGGACGGCGACGGCCGTGGCCAGCGCGGAGTACGGGAAGCGGTCCAGCAGCGCCCCCGTGATGCTCACTCCGGCCAGGCACGCGACGCCGGACACCGCGAACAGGGCGCCGACCGTGTCCGGCGGGAACCCGCTCACGGTGCCCAGGAACGGCACGAGGTAGGTGAACCCCGCGAACGCCCCGGTCGCGGAGAGGAACCCGGACGCCAGCACGGTCCCGAACCGGCGGGCGTCCGGGCTGCTGGCGTGGGCGGCGGGCTCCTCCTCCGGACGGGAGGTCGGCAACAGGACGGCGATCGTCACGAGGGAGACCAGCCCCAGTGCGGCCGGCAGGGCGACCGGCACCGGCCAGCCGTCGCGCCGGGCCAGCCAGGTCCCGACGGGCACCCCGAGCACGAGGGCGAGCGACCCGGCGACCGACAGCGCACCGACCACCCGCCCGCGGACCTCCGGCGCGAACAGGCCGACCGCGACCGGCCCCATCACCGCCCAGAACAGCGCCTGGGCCAGCGCGGTGAGCAGCCGGCCCGCGAGCAGCACCCAGTAGGAGGTCGCCAGCGCCGCGACCGCGCTGGACACGACCAGCGCCGCCAGCAGCCCGGTGAGCACATGACGGCGGGGGACCGCCCGCACGGCGAGGGCCAGCGGCAGCGAGGCGACGGCCACCGTCACGCCGTAGCCGGTGACCAGCAGGCCGACCGCCGGCAGCGACACCCGCAGGCTCTCGGAGATCAGTCCCAGCAGCCCGACCGGCAGGTTCTCCGCGGTGTTGAGGGTGAAGGCAGCCAGCATGAGGGCCCCGAGCACCGCCGCAGCGCGCCAGGGCGCCGGTCTCGCCGGGACCCCGCGGCCGCGTCCCGACCCGGCCCACCGCGCCTGCTGCGTGACATCGCCCATGCACCCAGCTCACCCGCCGCGCCGGTCCCACCGCAACCCGGTTTCGGGTCCGAGGCACCACGGCGAAACCCTTCCGGAACAGCGCCGCCCGCCCGTATGCCGGGCGCATGTGCCACCTGTGCGTCAACCGTCCCGGCGCGCCTTCCCGTTGAGACGCGTGCGGTATGGTACGAGCTGTTTGGTTTAATTTTCAGCTTGGGGGAGGGTCCATGGCTCAGCAGGAGCGGGCTGTCCGGACCCGACGCGCTGTTCTGGAAGCCGCCGCCGCCGTCTTCGCCGAGCGCGGCTACGCCGCCGCGACCATCGCCGAGATCCTCAACCGGGCCGGTGTCACCAAGGGCGCCCTCTACTTCCACTTCGACTCCAAGGCGGCCCTCGCCCGCGGCGTGCTCCAGGAGCAGATGCGGACGGAGTACCACCTCCCGCGCGAGCTCAAGCTCCAGGAGTGGGTGGACGCGGGGATGACCCTGGCCAAGCGGCTGCCCCAGGAACCCGTCCTGCTCGCCGGGGTCCGGCTCTCGGCCGATCTCCAGGGCCACGACATCCTCGGCAGTGCCTGGCCGGCCTGGGCCCGGCTGACCTCGTGCGTCCTGACGGAGGCCAAGCAGCGCGGCGAGGTGCTCCCGCACGTCGTGCCCGAGGACACCGCCCAGGTCTTCCTCGGCGCCTGGATCGGTGTGCAGTTCGTCTCGCAGGCCGTGGCCGGCTGGGCCGACCTGGACGAGCGGATGTCGGCGCTGTACGGCCACCTGCTGCCCGCGATCGCCGCCCCGGCCGTCCTCGTCCGCCTGGACACCGCACCCGACCGGGGCGCCCGCGTCATCGCCGAGGTCCACGAGAGGTCGACGGCCCTCGCCGGCGTCCCCGGCTGACACAACTTCCCCTGCACGGCCGCGCCCCGCCCGTGCTCGCATCGGCATGTACCAAACCGCTGCGACGGTTTCCCCGCGGGAGTGCTCGCGACCGTGGCATCACCGCCGTCCGTCGGCATCATCACCGCCCTCCGTACGGCTCACATCCCACCAGAAGGGCACGGCGCCGAACGCCTCCCGGGCGCCGAGGTGTTCGTCTGGCGCCGCCCCCGCCCGTGAGCCCGTGTTGGGGGCCCGTTCACCGTCCGGCCTCGGCTTTGTCCGGAAAATTGGCTGGTTTGCCTGTCCGGGCCCGGCCCCGCGCGTCTGGAGCGGGAACACGTGTTCCCGGTCATTAGGATGTGAGGCCAAGACAACCATGCGACCGGCCCGTGGATCCGGGCCGGTCGGGTCGCCGATGCCAGGGACCGCTCCCCGGGCTGCGGTGATCTTCCTTCCCAGGAGGACCCTCCGCATGTTCCGACGAATAGGCAACGCCGTCGTCCGTCATCCCGTTTGGACGATAGTGGCGTGGCTGATTGCCGCGGTGGCGATTGTCGCCACCGCTCCGAGTCTGCCCTCGAACAGTGACGAGAGCAGCTTCCTGCCCAAGAGTTACGAGTCCATCAAAGCGGCGGACCTGCAACAGAGGGCGTTCCCCAGCGCCTTCACCCCGTCCGCGATCGCGCTCTACCAGCGCACCGACGGCGGCCGACTCACCGCCGCCGACCAGAAGGACGTCGCCCGGATCACCGCCCGGCTGGGCGAGAAGCACATCGACCAGGTGCAGAAGGTCGTCCCCGGCCAGCCGTCCAAGGACGGCAGATACGCCCTGACCCTGGTGCAGATGGACAGCAAGAACGCCGGTCAGCCCAAACAGGCCGACGCGGCGAAGGAGTTGCGCGAACAGGCCAGGAAACTGGCTCAGGGCACCCATCTCGACGTCAAGCTCGGCGGCTCCGCCGCGCAGGCGCTCGACCAGCAGGACTCGTCCAAACGCGGCGAGGCGTTGATCGGTATCGGTACCTTCGTCATCATCCTGGTGACCCTGCTGATCATCTTCCGCGCACCGATCCTCGCCATCCTGCCCCTGATCCTGATCGGCGTCGTCTCCGCCGTCGCCAACGGGCTGATCGCCTACGCCACCAAGCTGTTCGACCTGCAGGCCAACAGCTCGATCTCCTCCATACTGATCGTCGTGCTCTTCGGTGTGGGCACGGACTACTTCCTGTTCCTGATATTCCGCTACCGCGAGTGCCTGCGCGCCGGTGAGGAACCCAAGCAGGCCATGATCAACGCCGTGGGCCGGGTCGGCGAGGCCATCGCCTCGGCGGCGGGCGCGGTCATCATCGCGTTCCTCGCCCTGGTGCTGTCCACGCTGGGCTTCCTCAAGCAGATGGGCCCGGCGCTCGCCATCGCGGTCGGCGCCACCCTGGTCGCGGGCCTGACCCTGATCCCCGCCGTGGTCTCGCTGATCGGCCCGAAGGTGTTCTGGCCCTCGAAGTCCTGGCAGAAGGAACCGCAGAACGCCCGCTTCGCCGCCCTCGGTCGGGGCGTCCAGCGCCGCCCGGCACTCACCGCCGTCGCGTCCGGACTCGTCCTGCTCGCCCTGTCGACCGGCATCCTCGGCTACAAGGCCACCTTCGACCTGGCGTCCGGCTCCATGCCCAAGACCAAGGAGTCGATGGTCGTACAGGACGAGATGCAGAAGGCGTACTCGGCGGGCGCCGCGGCACCCACCGACGTCTACCTGTCCAGCACCGACGGCAAGCCGCTGGACCGGACCGCCTTCGACGCGTACGCGAAGAAGCTCGGCGACGTCGACGGCGTGGCCGGCGCCCGGATGACCCAGCTCAACAAGGTCGGCACCACCGCGGACTTCACCGTCACGCTCAAGTACGAGGCGTCGACGGACAAGGCCATCGACGCCGTGGGCCGCGTCCGCGACGTGGCGCACTCCTCGGCGCCCGACGGCACCGAGGCCGTGGTCGGCGGCATGTCCTCGATCTACAAGGACATCGACGCGGCGGTCAACCACGACTACCGGACGGTCTTCCCCGTCGCCGCCCTCCTCATCATGGTGATCCTGGGCCTGCTGCTGCGCAGTGTGGTCGCCCCGTGGTACCTCATCGCCTCCGTGGGCCTCGGCTTCGGCGCCACCCTCGGCGCCACCGTGTGGATCTTCCAGGGGGCGCAGGGCCACTCGGGCCTGATGTTCATGCTGCCGGTGATCATGTACCTCTTCGTGGTCGCGATCGGCACCGACTACAACATCCTCATGATCGCCCGGCTGCGGGAGGAGGCCCGCGAGGGCCGGGAGCCGCGCGAGGCGGCCGGCATGGCGCTCCGGCACGCCGGGCCGACCGTGGCCGCGGCGGGCTTCATCCTGGCGGCGACCTTCGCCACGATGATGCTGGCGGGCAACTCGCTGCTCTCGGAGATGGGCTTCGCGGTCTCCTTCGGTATCGCGGTGGCCGCGTTCGTCATGGCGATGTTCTTCACCCCGAGCCTCACGGCCCTGATCGGCCACGCGGCCTGGTGGCCGGGCCACGGCGACCGGGCGCCGGCACCGGCCGCCGGCACCGCGGGTTCCGGCCCGGTCCAGGGTGACGAGGAGCGGGACACCGCCCACGATCCCGCCGGGCGCCGCGGCTAGGTCCTTTCTTTTGGATCAGGTCGGCTTGGGGTGGCGGTGCCTTTCGGCTGACCCGAGCGGGGTCTGGTGCGTGCAGCTGCAAGGCGGAGGAGGGAGTCGACGCGGAGCGTCGGCGACCGACGACAAC